>NZ_JAAKZY010000044.1 GCF_011045015.1 Streptomyces scabichelini
GCCCGCCCGAGGGCACCCCGGCACCCGCGGAGCTGGCCCGCATGGCGCGCGCCCAGCTCGCCGGCGCGGTCCGCATCGCCCGCTGGGCCGACACCGCCCTGAGTCCCGGCAGGGACCGCGACGGCGCGGCCCCCGACGGTACGGGCACGCTGCCCGACGCGACCGCCCGACGGGCCGCCGGCGACCTGGCCCTGACTCCGGCTCAGGTCCGCGCGGACTGGGACACCGCACGTCTCGCGGGCCTCATCGAGGTACACGGCGACAGCGCGCGCCCCGGCTGGCGACTGCGCGCCTGGGACCGCGACGACAGCGCCGTACTGCGCGGCTGGGTCGCCCTCTTCGACGCCTGGTCGCTCGCCTGCCCGGAACCGGAGGACCACGAGCACGCGGCCGTCGCCGAGGTCGTCTCCGCGATGCCCCAGGTGCTCTCCTTCCTCCAGCTCTCGGCCGGTCCCGTCCCCGTCACCCAACTCTTCGACCTGCTCGAACAGCGCGTCACGGAACTGCGCACCGAGCGCTGCGAAATCCCGTACGTCCCGCAGCCGGAACCCGTCGAGAGCCCGGCCGAGGACACCCCGCTGGCCCCCCTGCTCGACTGGGCCCTGCATGCCCTGGCCTCCGTGGGCGCCCTCACCTGCGCCGACGGCCAGGCCACCCTCACCCCGCTCGGCAGCTGGGCCGTCTGGGTCAAGCTGGAGCAGATCTGCGTCGCCGCGCAGAGCCCCGCCGGGAACATCGAGCAGTCCGCCGAGGACATGCTCCGCGGCTGTGCCCAGCTGCGTCCGAACGCGGCCCGTGCCGAATACCGCGCCTGGCTCGCCGCCCGCCCCGTCGGCAGCGCCGTCACCGAACTCCTCGACGCCGCACGGGGCGAGGACGCCCTGCTGCGCGGGCTCGCCTTCGAAGCGCTGCGCGTGGTCGGCTCCCCCGCCGAGCCGGACGTACGCGCCGTCGTCGACGAGACCCACTTGCGTCCGTACGCCCTGCTGTGGCTGGCCGTGCACGACGGTCACGACCCCGAGGACGCCCACGAGGTGCTCACCCGCGAGGAGGCCACCTGGCTGTGGGTGGACACCGCCGCGGCCGTCGCCGACCACGGTGAAGCCCCGCTCCTCGTACGGCACTTGGAGTCCGCGGTGCAGCCCACCGTGCCCGCGCTCCTCGACGAGGTACGCGCGGTCGGCCACCCCCGCACCGTGCAGGTCCTGGTCGCCCTCGCCGCCGCGCACCCCGACCCGACCCTGGCCAAGGCCGTACGCCGCGCCGCCTTCCAGGTGCACACCGGAGGCAACTGAGCACGTCGGCCGGGCAAGAACCTGGGCGGCGTCGGGCTGGTCAGGCGCCTGTTCAGGCCTGTATCTCGGGGGCGTATGTGCCGAAGCTCCAGATATTGCCCTCGATGTCCCGGGCCATGTAGTCCCGCGACCCGTAGTCCTGGTCCGTCGGGGGCATGAGGATCTCCGCCCCGTGGTCGACGGCCTGCTGATGGTGCGCGTCGATGTCGTCCACGACGACGTACACCCCGCAGGGACCCGCGCCCTTCATCGCCTCGTCGAAGCGGCCGCCGCGGCCCCTGGAGCCGAGCATCACCGCGCCGTTGCCCTGCACCAGTTCCGCGTGCAGCACCATGCCGTCCTCCCCCTCGTACACCGACGCCTCGGTGAAGCCGAAGGCCTCCGTGAGCTGCCTGATCGCGGCCTTCGCGTCCGCGTACAGCAGCGTCGGAAAAATGCTCGGACGTCCGCCGACCGTGCCCGCCATGCCGACCACTTCCTCTCGCCTCGTCGCCGGAATGTGACCTGCTCCTCAGTCTTGCACCCGGCACTGACAACGCCCTCCGAGCCGACCGCTGCGAGGACCCTGGTGAGGGTCGTCCTGCCGCTGACACCGGGCCCTCCCCGGCAGGGAACTGCCGGGCCGTAAAGGTGACGTAGAACATGTGCGCGCAGAAAAACTGCTTGCAAGCCGCCGTTAGACTTGGCCCATGGCCATTCTCCTCGCGCATTAGACGGCGTGAACGACCTCAGCCGCCCACCCCGTCATCGACCCTGCCCTGGAGTCTGTCCGTGATTTCCGCTTCCGGTATCGAGCTGCGTGCCGGTGCCCGCATCCTCATCGAGTCCGCCACCTTCCGCATCACCAAGGGCGACCGCATCGGCCTGGTCGGTCGCAATGGCGCGGGCAAGACGACCCTCACCAAGGTCCTCGCAGGTGAGGGCGTCCCCGCCGCGGGCACCGTCACCCGCTCCGGCGAGGTCGGCTACCTCCCGCAGGACCCGCGCACCGGCGACCTCGACATGCTCGCCCGCGACCGCGTCCTGTCCGCGCGCGGCCTTGACACCCTGATCCGCAAGATGCGCGAGAACGAGCAGCGCATCGCCAACGGCAGCGGCGCCACGCGCGAGAAGGCGCTGAGGCAGTACGAGCGGCAGGAGACCGAGTTCCTCACCAAGGGCGGGTACGCCGCCGAGGCCGAGGCCGCCACCATCGCCGCCGCGCTCAACCTGCCCGACCGGGTGCTCGGCCAGCCCCTGCATACGCTCTCCGGCGGTCAGCGCCGCCGTATCGAGCTGGCCCGCATCCTCTTCTCGGACGCGGACACGCTGCTCCTCGACGAGCCGACGAACCACCTCGACGCCGACTCGATCGTCTGGCTGCGCGACTACCTGAAGACCTACCGCGGCGGCTTCATCGTGATCTCCCACGACGTCGACCTCGTCGAGACGGTCGTCAACAAGGTCTTCTACCTGGACGCCAACCGCTCCCAGATCGACGTCTACAACATGGGCTGGAAGCTCTACCAGCAGCAGCGCGAGGCCGACGAGAAGCGCCGCAAGCGCGAGCGGCAGAACGCCGAGAAGAAGGCTTCCGCCCTCCACTCGCAGGCCGACAAGATGCGTGCCAAGGCCACCAAGACGGTCGCCGCGCAGAACATGGCCCGCCGCGCCGACAAGCTGCTGGCCGGCCTGGAGGCCGAGCGCAAGTCCGACAAGGTCGCCAAGCTGCGCTTTCCCGAGCCCGCGCCCTGCGGCAAGACGCCGCTCATGGCCGAGGGCCTGTCGAAGTCGTACGGCTCCCTGGAGATCTTCACCGATGTCGACCTGGCCATCGACAAGGGCTCGCGCGTCGTCATCCTCGGCCTCAACGGCGCGGGAAAGACCACCCTGTTGAGACTTCTCGGCGGTGTGGAGAAGCCCGACACCGGCCAGGTCATCGAGGGTCACGGCCTCAAGCTCGGCTACTACGCGCAGGAGCACGAGACCCTCGACCCGGACCGCACGGTGCTGGAGAACATGCGCTCCGCGAACCCCGACCTCGACCTCGTCGAGGTACGCAAGACGCTGGGCTCGTTCCTGTTCTCCGGCGACGACGTCGACAAGCCGGCCCGGGTCCTCTCCGGCGGAGAGAAGACCCGCCTCGCACTCGCCACCCTCGTGGTGTCGTCCGCGAACGTCCTCCTCCTCGACGAGCCGACCAACAACCTCGACCCGGCCAGCCGCGAGGAGATCCTCGGCGCCCTGCGCACCTACAAGGGCGCCGTCGTCCTCGTCACGCACGACGAGGGCGCGGTCGACGCGCTCCAGCCGGAGCGGATCATCCTGCTGCCGGACGGCGTCGAGGACCTGTGGGGCGCGGACTACGCGGACCTGGTGGCCCTCGCCTGAGCCCGCGCGGGCGTCTGCCGGAAGCCCGAGCGGCGTCAGCGGCGCTTGATCGAAAGACTGATCAACTGCGTATGGATCATTCGGCCCATCCGTGATCCATCATCTGTGTGAGATCTCCTCGTACCGAGGTGTGTCCTACATCGATTTCGCGGCCGGACCCTCCGTTCTCCTGGGCCCGGCCGCCACACTTCGCTGACCTGGACCTTCGTCGACGAACCCGTTCGGCCGTACGGACGCGGCCGCCCGGAACCATGAATTCCGCTCGTGAGGACGGGCTTGCGTGTCTCAAAGCTTGTCCCACGGACCTTGCCGAATGGGTGGCCAGGAAGCTCTTGAGGGGTGATCATGAGAAGTCCAGAGCGCACTTCCCATGAGGAGGCACGGGTGGCCGAGACTCTGAAGAAGGGCAGCCGGGTGACCGGCGCCGCGCGCGACAAGCTCGCGGCAGACCTGAAGAAGAAGTACGACTCCGGTGCAAGCATCCGGGCACTGGCCGAGGAGACCGGCCGCTCGTATGGCTTCGTCCACCGGATGCTCAGCGAGTCGGGTGTCACGCTCCGAGGGCGTGGCGGAGCGACGCGCGGTAAGAAGGCCGCGTCGGCCTGAAGCCGGGCGGCTCCGCGTTCTTCGATGGGTGGCCACCCGGTCGGTCGGGTGATCTACCGGGTGGTTACTGTGCAGTCACTTAAGGGTGTGCGCGTACGGCTTCTCGTACGGCACCCACTCTGACCGCACCCATCGGAGGCGCCCGCATGGCTTCGCTCGAACCGGTACTCGACAAGGACGGCGTACGGCTCACCGTCGACGAGGCGATCGCCACGGTGACGCTGACCAACCCGGCCAAGCGCAACGCGCAGAGCCCCGCTCTGTGGCGCGCGCTGGCCGAGGCCGGGCGGCTGCTGCCGGGCACGGTCCGTGTCGTAGTACTGCGCGCGGAGGGCAAGTCCTTCTCCGCGGGACTCGACAGGCAGGCGTTCACGCCCGAGGGGTTCGACGGCGAGCCGTCGTTCATCGAGCTCGCGCGCGGTTCCGAAGCCGAGCTCGACGCGACGATCGCCGAGTACCAGGAGGGTTTCACCTGGTGGCGGCGCAGCGACATCGTGTCCATCGCCGCCGTGCAGGGGCATGCCATCGGGGCGGGCTTCCAGCTCTCGCTCGCCTGTGACCTGCGCGTCGTCGCCGACGACGTGCAGTTCGCCATGCGGGAGACCAGCCTGGGGCTGGTGCCCGACCTCACGGGGACCCATCCGCTGGTGGGGCTCGTCGGGTACGCCCGCGCGCTCGAAATCTGTGCGACGGGGCGGTTCGTGCTGGCCGAGGAGGCCGTGAGCACCGGACTTGCGAATCTCGCTGTGCCTGTGGGCCAGCTTGATGACGCGGTACGGGATCTTGCATCGGCCTTGCTGGCTGCGCCGCGGGACGCCGTGATCGAGACCAAGGCCTTGTTGCAGGGGGTTTCCGGGCGCACGTACGAGGAGCAGCGTGCCGCGGAGCGCTCCGCGCAGGGGCGGCGGTTGCGGGACCTTGCGGGGCTCGGCGACTGATTTTTTGCGGGTAGTACGTCAGCTGCGGGTTGTTCGTGGCTGGTCGCGCAGTTCCCCGCGCCCCTGAAGGGGCGCTCCCGACCTGGTCCGCTCAGCCTGTGACCCCCGTGACCAGTACCGCCACCGACGGGTGATCCGGCAGTGCCTCGCTCGCCGCTGCGCGGACCTCGCGGGCCACTTCCAGTGTGCGGCGGTCCGCGTGGACCTCGAGCTCGACGCGGACGTGACGGCGCGGGAGCGCACCCTCACCGGGGCCCTCCTCGATGTGCACCGGGCGGCGCAGGCCGCCGAGCGTGCCGGTCAGGCGGGTCACGCCCGGGACAGCCAGGGCGGCGGCGGCCACTCGGGACTCGTCGTCGCCCAGCTCGGGCTCGGACTCGGGCTGAGATTCCTCGGTCTGCTGCCGCTCATCAGGGCGTACGTCGCTCCCGTCGCCCTCCGCAACGCCCGCGTCCCCCTCCTCCAGCAACCCCGTCACCCGTAGATCCACCTCCGTGACCGACAGCCCGAGCCGCTCCGTCGCCGCCTCGGCGAGGGCCGCGCGGAGGCGGGACGCGAGTGCCGGGAGGGGTTCGCCGGTCGCGAGCGTGGCCGTGAACTCACCGCTGATCCGCAGCGAACCCGGCGGCAGCGCGCTCGGTGGGGGCGGCACGGCGGCCACGTACGTCTGATCCGGGTCGGCGAGCGTGAGCCGCAGCGTGCCGAGGTGTATGCCGGGCACATGGCGAGCCGCGCGGCGCAGTACCGCGTCCGCTGCCGATTCCGCCAGCCACGCACCGTCCCGCGCCCCGCCCAGGGGCAGGAGTCTGCCGAAACGGAGCTGACGCCGTACTGCCTGGGCCCACTGATCCGCCGTCATCGTTCCAGACTGCCGCATCTCCGGCTGCACGGCCGCACAACCACACTTACTGTGAGTGCAGGAACAGAAGCCGGAAGGGGCGCACGGCCATGACCGACATGACGCAGCGGAACCGGACGGAGAACCCCGAGAGCGAGACGGGGGCGCCGGACGTACAGCCCCGCAGGACCAGTGTGACCAAGCGCGGCGGAGGCGACCCGGCCTCCCGTGGACGTACCACCATCGCGGACGGCGTGGTGGAGAAGATCGCCGGGCTCGCGGCCCGCGACGTGCTCGGAGTGCATGCGATGGGCAGCGGGCTCTCGCGCACCTTCGGGGCGATGCGCGACCGGGTCCCGGGCGGTGCGAAGTCCGTGACCCGGGGGGTGAAGGCCGAGGTCGGTGAGGTGCAGACGGCGCTCGATCTGGAGATCGTCGTCGACTACGGCGTCTCGATCACCGATGTGGCCAGCGCCGTGCGCGAGAACGTCATCGCGGCCGTCGAGCGCATGACGGGCCTTGAAGTCGTCGAGGTCAATATCGCGGTCAGCGATGTCAAACTGCCGGAAGAAGAGGAAGAGGAGTCGGAGACTCGGCTTCAGTAGCCCCGGCCCCTATGTGACGCTATGTGACGCGCAGAGGAGCGCAGCATGAGCCTGGCCGTGGTCGGCATGATCGCCGGAATGGCGCTGGGTTTCGCCGGGTATTTCGGCGGGTTCGGTGCCTTCCTTCTGGTGGCGGCCCTGGGTGCCGTCGGCTTCGTCGTGGGCCGGTTCCTGGAAGGGGACTGGGAAGTCGGTGACTTCTTCCGCACCCGCGACAACCGGCGGCGGTGACGTCCGTGACCGGTGAGCTCGCCACGTCCGGAGCACCCCTCCGGCCCGGCAGCCCCGGCCGGACCGTCGCACCGGCCGAGCGCGGCGCGATCAGGATCGCCGACCGGGTCGTCGCGAAGATCGCTTCCCAGGCGGCGCGCGAGGCGCTCGACGTACTGCCTCCTGACGCCGTGCCGCCGCACGCCACCGTCGTCGTGCACCACGACGTCGCCCGCGTACGCATCAACCTGGAACTCGACTACCCCTCCGACATCGGCGCCCAGTGCGCCGCCGTGCGTCGCCAAGTCGCACAGCGGGTAAGGATGTTGGCGGGTATGCAGGTGCCCGAGGTCGCCGTCCAGGTGGAGCGCCTGCACTCCGCGCAGGCACGCGCGGCACAGGGGAGGACGCAATGAGCGAGTCCCAGGGCTCCGAGAGCACCCGTCAGCTGCCTGTCATCGAGAAGGCGGCCGAGAGCGAACTCGGCCAGTCCGCTTCCGCGGCGGCATACGATCCGCTGCCCACCCTCGACGCCGCGGACGACGGGAACGGCCGCTTCTGGTCCGTACGCCGGGTCCCCGCGGGCATTCTCGCGCTGCTGATCCTGGGCGGCGCGGGCCTCCTCCTGTACGACATCGTCTCCGTGCGCGCCGACCGGACCGTCATGGCATGGCGCAGGTCCCTCGCCAGGGAGCTGGCCGAGCGGCCCCTCGACGACACATGGGTCCTCGTCGGCGCCGGAGTCGCGGCGGCTCTCGGCCTCTGGCTGCTCGTACTCGCCGTGACGCCCGGCCTGCGGGACGTACTGCCGATGCGCCGCGTCCACGACGACGTACGGGCCGGTCTGCACCGGGGCGCGGCCGCCATGGTGCTGCGCGACCGGGCCATGGAGGTCTCCGGGGTGCGCACGGTGCGGGTGCGGGTAAGACGCAGGAAGGTCGACGTGCGCGCGGTGTCGCACTTCCGTGAACTCGACGACGTACGCACCGACTTGGACGCCGCGCTCACCGACGCCATCAGAGGCCTCGGGCTGGCCCGGCGGCCCGCACTGTCGGTGCATGTCGGGCGGCCGGGACGGAAGGGGTGACGGCCGGTGCTGAGGATTGTGAACCGTGTTCTGGTGGGGCTCGTGGGCCTGCTCCTGATCGTGGGCGGCGGCTCCGTGCTCGCGGTGGGCCTCGGCCTCGAGCCGCCCTCGTGGTGGATCCACGACGGGCAGCGGGACGTGCTGCTGAGCGATGCGGACCGGACGCGCTGGCGGGACGACAGCTGGTGGTGGCCCACCGTCATCGCCGTGCTCGCCGTCGCCGTGCTGCTCGCCCTGTGGTGGCTGACGGCGGTGCTGCGGCGGCGCCGGCTCGCCGAGGTGCTCGTCGATACGGGCGACGGGGAGGGCGCGCTGCTGCGCGGGCGGGCCCTGGAGGGCGTACTGGCCAGTGAGGCGGGCGCGCTGGACGGCGTGCAGCGCGCGCAGACGGCGCTGACCGGGCGGCGCAGCACCCCTCAGGCGCGGGTCCACCTGCTCCTCGAACCGCACGCCGACCCCGGCGACGCGCTGACCCGCCTGACGACGGAGGCACTCGCCCACGCCAGGGACTCCGCCGGCCTGGCCGCGCTGCCCGCGGAGGTACGCCTCCGCGGGGCCAAGCACCGGGCGGAACGGGTCAGTTAGGGCGCGCCCGAAGGGGCAGGCCCCCGAAGGGGGGCGTGCCCCTTAGGGGCGCGGGGCTGTATCAATTTGCGGCTCCGCCGCGTGGGCGCGACCAGCCACAACGGACCCGCAGACACACAACTACCCCGCCGTTCAGAACCCGCGCCGAGCCCCACCATCAACCGGAACCATGATCCCCGTCAGATAAGACGCAGCCGGCGACAGCAGGAACGCGGCCGTGCGGCCGAACTCCTCCGGCGTGCCATAGCGGCGCAGCGGAATGCGGGACTCGTTGGCCGCGCGCGTGACCTCCGGCTCGGGGGACAGGGCGTCGAGTTCGCGGACGCGGTCCGTGTCGATACGGGCCGGGAGCAGGCCGACGACACGGATGCCGCGCGGCCCGAGCTCGTCCGAGAGCGACTTGGCGAAGCCCGCGAGGCCCGGGCGCAGGCCATTGGAGATGGTCAGGCCCGGGATCGGCTCGTACACCGAACCGGAGAGTACAAAACCGATGACGCCGCCCTCGACGAGCTCCGCGGCCGCCGCACGGGCCAGCCGGACCGCGCCCAGGAAGACGGACTCGAACGCCGACTGCCACTGCTCGTCGGTGTTGTCGGCGGCGAAGCCGGGCGCCGGGCCGCCGACGCTGATCAGGATGCCGTCGAAGCCGCCGAAGCGCTCGCGCGCGGCCGCTATCACGCTCGTCGAGGCCGCGGGGTCGGCATTGTCCATGGCGACCCCGTGAGCGTTCGGGCCGAGTGCCGCTGCGGCCTCGGCCACCATCTTCTCGTCCCGGCCCGTGATGATCACCTTCGCGCCGTCGGCGAGGAGTTCCCGCGCGGAGGCGTTGCCCAGGCCGCGGGTGGCCCCGGTGACGACGTAGACACGGTCTTTCAGTCCAAGATCCATGGCCCCTATCCTGCCTCCTCCTCGTCGAACAGGGCGAGGGCTGTGCCCACCAGGCCGATATGGCTGAACGCCTGCGGGAAGTTGCCGAGCTGACGGCCCCTGACGGGGTCGTACTCCTCGGACAGCAGCCCCACATCGTTGCAGAGCGCGACCAGGCGCTCGAACAGCTCGCGCGCCTCCTTCGTACGCCCCGTCATATGCAGCGCGTCCGCGAGCCAGAACGAGCAGACCAGGAACGCGCCCTCACGGCCCGGCAGCCCGTCGATGACCGTCTGCTCCGAGGTGTACCGGCGCAGAAAGCCGTCGTGCCCGAGTTCGTCGCGCACCGCGTCGATCGTGCCGACGACCCGCGGATCGTCCGGCGGCAGAAAGCCGAGGCGGGGGATGAGGAGCAGCGAGGCGTCCAGTTCGCGGGAACCGTAGAACTGCGTGAAGGTGTTCCGCTCCGGGTCGTAGCCGCGCTCGCACACCTCCCGGTGCACCTCGTCGCGCATCGCGCGCCACTGGTCCGGGTCGCCGCTGAGGCCGGGGTTCTCCTCCAGGGTGCGGACGGTGCGGTCGGCGGCCACCCACACCATGATCTTCGAGTGCACGAAGTGGCGGCGCGGGCCGCGGACTTCCCACAGCCCCTCGTCGGGCCTGCGCCAGGCCGACCGCAGGAACTCCATCAGAGCCTGCCGCAGATGCCACATGTCCGGCTTCACGGGCAGGCCGGCGCGCTGCGCGAGCGTGAGGGAGTCGATGACCTCGCCGTACACGTCGAGCTGCCACTGCCGTACGGCGTCGTTGCCGACCCGGACCGGGCCCGTGCAGCGGAATCCGGGCAGCCACGTCACCTCGTACTCGGGGATCCGCCGCTCGCCCGCGAGGCCGTACATGATCTGCAGGTCCGCCGGGTCGCCCGCGGCCGCGCGCAGCAGCCAGTCGCGCCAGGCCTCGGCCTCCTCGTGGTAGCCGCAGGCCAGCAGCGCGCCCAGGGTGAGCGTGGAGTCGCGCAGCCAGCAGTGGCGGTAGTCCCAGTTGCGTACACCGCCGAGTTCCTCCGGGAGAGAGGTCGTGGGGGCCGCGACGATGCCGCCGGTCGGCTCGTACGTGAGAGCTTTGAGGGTGATCAGGGAGCGGATGACCGCGTCCCGGTGCGGACCCCGGTAGCGGCAGTGGGCCGCCCACGCCCGCCAGTCCTCGACGCTGGAGGCCAGCGCCTCGTGCGGGTCGATGAGCGGGGGGCGCGGCTCGTGCGAGGGGTGCCAGGTCATCACAAAGGCGACCTTCTGGCCCTCGGTGATCGTGAACTCCGAGTGCGTGCCGTAGTCCTTGCCCCATGTGCGCACCTCGGGCTCGCTGCGCAGCCACACCGAGTCCGGGCCCGCCACGGCCACCCGATGGCCGTCCGCCCTGCGCATCCACGGCATGATCGAGCCGTAGTCGAAGCGCAGCCGCAGCGTGCTGCGCATGGTCACGCTGCCCTTGAGCCCTTCGACGACGCGTACGACATCGGGGGCGCGGTCGCGCTGCGGCATCAGGTCGGTGACGCGGACCGTGCCGTCGGCGGTCTCCCACTCGGAGTCGAGTACGAGCGACTCCGGCCGGTACGCCCGCCGTGTGCAGGCGCCCGCTCCCTTCGGGGCGATCCTCCAGTGACCGTTCTCCTCGTCGCCCAGCAGCTTCGCGAAGCAGGCCGCCGAGTCGAACCGTGGCAGGCACAGCCAGTCGATCGATCCGTCCCGCCCGACCAGGGCGGCGGTCTGGCGGTCGCCGATGAGCGCGTAGTCCTCGATGGCGGGGACGGTCCTGTCGGCCTTCTTGGCTTCGCGGGGCGGCGCGTCGGGCTCTTTGGACGCGTTCGGCGTGCTGGGCGCACTGGTCGCGCCGGGTGTGTCGGGCTCGTTGGATGAGTGCACGGGTGGCGGGTTCCCGTCACGTCGGGTGACCAATCCGGGCGGGAGCCGTGTCGGCGGTCGGAGCTGTGGGGCCGGGCCGGTGTCGCTTCCGGCGGTAATGGCTATACGGCGGCCGTGTCGTCTCCGGGCGTAATGGCTATATGGCGGCCGTGTCGTCTCCGGGCGTAATGGCTGTACGGCGGCCGGTGTCGCTTCAGGGCGTAATGGCTGTACGGCGGCCGGTGTCGCTGAAGCCGCCGAGGCCTTGTGTCTTCGCCGGGACGGCGTGCTTCCGGCGGTAATGGCTATACGGCGGCCGTGTCGTCTCCGGGCGTAATGGCTGTACGGCGGCCGGTGTCGTCTCCGGGCGTAACGCTTATACGGTGGCCGGTGTCGACTCCGGCGATTCCGTCTTCGCCGCGGCCTCCGCCCGCTCACGGCGCTCACGGCGGACCAGGATCACCCAGCCCACGGGGACGCCCGCGGCGAAGAGCCACCACTGGATGGCGTACGCGTAGTTCAGCGCGGCGTCCTCGTTGCCGGGCCTGCCGATCAGCTCCGGCGTGCCGCCCTTCGGCGCGGGTGCTGTCTGCACGATGTAGCCGCCGAGAGCCTGCACGCCGAGGCGACGGGCCTCCTGCGCGCTGTTGATCAGCATGATCTGCCGGTCCGGCAGTCCCTTGATGTCCTTGATGCCGCTCGCCTCGGTCGTCTCGTCGGGCATGAGCCGCCCGGTGACGGTGATCTCGCCGCGGGGCGGTGCGGGGATCTTGGGGAACGCCGTCTGGGTCGGGGCCCCGGGGATCCAGCCCCGGTTGACGAGCAGGACCTTGCCGTCTTCGAGGACGAAGGGGGTCAGGACGTGGTAGCCGACCTCGTCGTCGGAGTTGGTGCGGCGGCGGACGACGACCTCGTCGTCGGTGTCGAAGCGGCCCTTCGCGGTCACGTTGCGGTACCGCTCGTCGGTGGTGACGCTGTGGCCGGGAGAGGTGAGCTTCTCCACGGGCACCGGCTTGGCGCCCAGCGCCTCGGAGACCAGCTGGTTCCGGGCGGTGCGCTCCTCGTAGCGGTGCATCTGCCAGATGCCCAGCCTGATCATCGTGGGGATGAGGAGCAGGGCGACCAGCGTGAGGATCACCCACTGCCGGGACAACAGGAAGCGGTACACGCTATCGACGGTACCCCGCACGCGTCGGCCCCCGGCGGGAGGGTCCCGCCGAGGGCCGACGCACGCCCGCAGACGTTCGGACTCTGTGGACGTTCAGACTCCGTCGTGCATCACGCCCTGCGCGTGCACCTCGAACGTCATGCCGTAGTCGTTCCCGCAGACCTCGCAACGTGCCATGCGCCACAGGGTGGGCCCGCCGCGGCGGCGCGGGCGAGCGGCCGCCGGGCGAGTCGCCCGCCAATCACCCGTACGCCCCGTCACGCCTCCGAGGCCGGCTCCACATCCAGAAGCAGCTGCCCGAAGGCCGCCTCGTCGACGACCGGAGTTCCGAACTGGCGGGCCTTGGCCGCCTTGGACGTACCGGAGTCCGGGTCGTTCGTGACGAGGAGGCTGGTGAGCCGGGACAGGCTCGTCGCGACATGCAGGCCGGCGTCGACGGCGCGGTCCTCCAGGAGCTCGCGGTCGACCGAGGTGTCCCCGGAGAACGCGATCCGCATGCCCTGCTTGAGTGGCTTGCCCGGTTCGTACCGGCCCGGGTTGGGGTAAGGGCACGCGGGCCGCTTGCGCGAGGGGCGCCAACTCCCGGACCCGTAACCGCCGTAGCCCCCGCCGCCGGACTGCCGGCCGATGCGCGGCGTGGAGCGGTCCGCCCACTCCGTGAGCGGCCGGCACTCGAGGAGTGGCAGTCGCAGGCCACCGCGCGCGGCGGCGTGCAGGCTCGGCCGGAACGCCTCGGCGAGCACGCGCGCGTCGTCCAGCGCGTGGTGCGCGCGCTGCTGCACCACGCCGAAGTGGGCTGCGAGCGACTCCAGTTTGTGGTTGGCCAGCGGCAGGCCCAGCTCCTTGGAGAGCGCGATGGTGCACAGCCGCTGACGGACCGGTGCCTCGCGCTCCGCGCGCGCGTACTCCCGCGCGATCATCGACCAGTCGAAGACGGCGTTGTGCGCGACGAGTACCCGGCCGTCGAGCCGGGCCGCGAACTCCTCGGCGATGTCCTGGAAAAGAGGCGCCCCTTCGAGGACGTCGCTCGTCAGACCGTGGATCCACACCGGGCCGGGATCCCGCTCCGGGTTGACCGTCGTGTACCAGTGGTCCTCCACCTCGCCGCGCGCGTCCAGCCGGTAGACCGCGGCCGACACTATGCGGTCGTCGCGGGCCAGGCCGGTGGTCTCCACGTCGACGACCGCGTATCCCTGCGGATACGCGGCCGGCCACGAGGCTGCGGACGCTGCGGTCGTGCGGTCTTCGAGCATGGTCACCGAGGATAAAGGGCGCGACTGACAGTCCGTTCGCCGGAGTCCGTTCGCGGCCGGTCAGGCCGGTCAGGATGTGAACTTGAGGCGCTCGGGCGGGAAGAGTTCGGCGCCTTTTACCCGGGTGCCGGAGAGGACGCTGACGGTGAGGTTCTGCAGTCCCGCGAGAGGCGCCAGGTTGATGGAGCCCGTGCAACGGGACAACCGCAGATGCCGTAGCCCGGTCAGAGACGTCAAGGGTTCGAGTCCGGAACCGAGTTCGCATTCGCCGAGGGCGATTTCGGCCAGCTCATGATGCCGGGCGAGCGCAGCCGGCTCGACCGTGGCCTGCAGGATCTCGAGCTCCTTCAACCGAGGGACGTGCTCGAGTCGGGCCAGCTGTGCGGTCTGTCGGTAGCCGGAGACGGACAGTGCGTTGAGAGCCGGCCAGCGCTCGATGCCGTCGAGATCGATCTTTCTTGCCTTTGTGTGGAGGCCGAGCCTGGTGAGAGTGTCTCCGGCCGGGATGTCCGCCACGCATGCCGTTTTGGCGGGGACAAAGCCGAGCGTCAGCGCGGCAAGGTCTTGGAGTTCGGCGAGCGGAGCCAGGGATACGTCTGGTGAGAGTTGTTCGAGATAGAGCGTCCGGACAGGAAGCGCCCGCAGTGGGCCGAGATCATGTACTCGAGGACATTCGTAGATGCCGAGCAGCTTCAGCTGTGCCAACGCTGCCAAAGGGGACAGGTCATGAAGTGAGGGATCCTGGGTGAGGAACAACACTTTCGTCTTCGTGCGTGAGGCGATCACTTCAGGGATTCCATGCTCGCCCATGAGCTGGAAGCAGTCGATGTGATCCAGCTCTTTGAGAGCAGCCACCTCTTCAGATGTGCGAACACAGAGGGCGACGTCGTCCAACGGAGCATGCGCCAGCACTGTCTCGGCGTACTCCTGTGTGTCAAAGGCACTCCAGCTGTAGGCGAGCTGGGCGCCGACCTGGGGCCGTGTGTCACTCCTGAACCGCGTGATGACCCCCAGCGCCGAGTCACCGCCGATCAATGTCGCCGTGCACACCACCGCCGCCGCAGTCGAGGCGTCCAGCCCATCCGGCCCCGGCAGCAGTTCCAACACCAACTCGCCCACCTTCGCGAGCTCCGCCGCATCGGCCAGAGACCGCGGCGGCATCAGTTCCCCGGTGAGGGCTTCGACCTCGGCCCGCACCGCAGGATCAAGCTCAGGCGCATGCTGCAGGCACGTGGCAGCGAGAAGCACCAACCGCTGCCGGTACCGCTGCCCGCTGTCCGCCCGCTCCAGCAACTGCCGCAGCAACTGCCCCCGTTCCTCGACGCGCGCGTGCCCCACGGCCATCCGCACCACGTCGTCCCACTGGTCGTGGTGCGCGTGCAGTGCGAGTACGCCGAAGTCGCGGGCCTCCACGGCCGCCTTGGCCCCCAGGTAGTCCCGGAACGTGCGGTGGACGAAGTCCACGGAGCCGGGTACCGGCTCACGGAGGAGACCACTGCGGATCAGCAGGTGGGAGAAGACCTGTGCGGCGTCACCCTGCTCCCGAACCTGGGGCATCACCGCGAGCCACTCGTCGATCATCTCGATGGCGTCGGCCCGGAACGCCTCCATCTGCCCGTTGCGGATCAGCCAGTACGCGAGCCGCTGGAGCAGCGCGGTCTGCTCCTCACGGCTCAGCGTGACGCCCTCGACGTCCGTGATCTCGCGCTCCGTGTCGCGGCGTACGAGCAGCATGTCGAGGGCGGCGTCGTACAACTCCTTGCGGGCACGGGGGAGTTGCATGCGGCGGTCGTGATTCAGGGCGCAGAGCAGGGCGCACATGAGGGGGTTGGTGGCGAGCCGGCCGAGGTCCCGGCGGGTCGCCACGGCCTGGACGAGCCCTCTTTCGCAGGTGTCCAGCCGGTCCCGCTCGACGTCGGACAGACACTCCTGCCGTGCCGAGTCGTGCCAGTGCCCGATGAACGCGCGGATGTCGTGCCGCTCCATGGGGAGCAGGGAATGCGCCGTGAAACCCTGGCCCGCCAGCCAGTCCTCGCGTACGGCGGACGGCCGCATCGTGACGACATACCGAGCCCGGGGGAAGGCCGCGATGAGTTTCTTCAGCCACTTCTCCGTGCGGATCCGCAAACGCCTCGGCACCTCGTCGACACCGTCGACCAGTACCAACCCCCGCCCCCTGACCAGCACATCCTCGACCCAGCCGTAGGGGGCGTCCAGGGGCACACCGGAGGCGGGCAGGAAATCGCCCGGCCGGGGCGGTTCGTCAAGCGTGTTGAACGACCGCAGCCGCAACACGAAGGGAACGCAGCGGTTCCAGTCGGCGAGTTCGGGACCGAAGCTGCGGCGGGCCGCGTTGAGCGCGAGCCACTGGACGAGGGTCGACTTGCCGGAGCCCGCCGGGCCTAGCAGGACGAGCCGGTTGCAGTCGGCCAGCACCTGTTCCACCTTGACGGGGGTCTGCGCGCGCTGGGGCAGACCGGGCCGGTCCCGGCGCGTGTCATCGGTGTGCTGGCCGCTCACGGCGAGGCTGATGTACGCCGTGTCGAGTGACCATTCGGCGCGGGAGCGGTTGCCGAGGGTGATCCCGTAGAGCTCCATACGGCCGTGGGTCTCGGCTATGAACCGCGCGTACCGTTCCTCGAAGCCGAGCGCCACGGCCTCGGGTTTGGGGACTCGCAGCTCGCGCAGCAGCTCCTCGGCCCGCCCCGCGCGCCGCGTCTGCTCGACCGCCGCACGGGCCGCGAACGACGGATGGGCGGTGAGCTGTTCGACGAGATGGGCGCAGCAGCGGGTGAGGAGGTCGGCGTAGAGGTCGCGGGCCTGCTCGGTGAGGTCCGAGGGGGCGGCGCCCAAGGAGTCGCGTACGCGCGCGGGATCCAGGTCCAGTGCGAACAACTGCTCCGCGTCGAGCGGGCCCGCCGCCGCGAAGGTGTCCTCCACGGCGAGGGCGGCGGCCAGGCGCTCGTGGTTGGGGAGGGAGGTGTACGCGGCCGATATGCGGCCAGAAAGGATCTTGGCGAGGCGATCGGGGCCGGCCGGCTTCGGGAACGGCCGTACGGGGGCGGAGACCAGCCCCGCGCCGGGCTTCGGTATGAGGAGGGACTTCGCGAGGGTCGAGGCCACCGTCGTCGCCAGTCGGACGAGCACCACTTCGAGCCCCTGCATCGCTGCCTCCCCGTTGGGCATCCCTGATGAACGTGCCCGTCGTTGAGCGTGCCCGTCGATTGCCCGGTGGTCGGATTGCCCGGTGGCGGGACTTCGCATCGTAGGCCGGGGCGCACGGCTCTTGGCGGACATGGCCAAGAAGCAAGCGCGTACCCTGGTAATACTTGTGGGTAACAACGTCTGGCCGCAGCTCGCCGGCCGCTCTACGGTGCAGCCATGCCGAACCTGCCCGATGTCGTGCTGTGGTCGATACCCGCCTTTGTGCTGCTCACCGTTGTCGAAATGATGAGTGTCCGGATTCATCCGGATGAAGACGCGGCGGGGTACGAAGTGAAGGACGCCGTGACGAGTGTCGGCATGGGGCTCGGCAGTCTGGGCTTCGACCTGCTGTGGAAGATTCCGATCGTCGCCATCTACACGGCGATCTACGAACTGACGCCCCTGCGCGTGCCCGTTCTGTGGTGGACCGTGCCACTGATGCTGCTCGCGCAGGACTTCTTCTACTACTGGTCGCACCGCGGACATCACGTGATACGGATCCTCTGGGCCTGTCACGTCGTGCACCACTCCAGCCGGAAGTTCAACCTCACCACCGCGTTGCGGCAGCCGTGGACGACCTGGACCGTCTGGCCGTTCTACGTTCCTCTCGTCGCCCTCGGCGTGCATCCGGCCGCGCTCGCGTTCTGTTCGTCCGCGAACCTCGTGTACCAGTTCTGGATCCACACCGAGCGCATCGGGAAGCTGCACCCCGCCTTCGAGTTCGTCTTCAACACGCCGTCCCACCATCGCGTCCACCACGCCTCCCAAGGGGGCTATCTGGACCGGAACTTCGGCGGCATCCTCATCGTCTGGGACCGGCTGTTCGGTTCGTTCGTCCCGGAGACCGAGCGGCCGGTGTACGGGCTGACGAAGAACATCACCACATACAACCCCCTGCGTGTCGCGACGCACGAGTACGCCGCCATCGCCAGGGACCTGCGAGCGGCGGACAGCTGGCGTGAGCGGGCGGGGCGGGTGTTCCGGGGGCCGGGATGGCAGCCGGCGGCGCCCACGGCGGCCGAGAAGCAGGTCACGGAGCCCGCCGCGTGAGCCCACGCCACGCGCGCGTGCTCCTCGGCACCTTCACCCTCATGGCCGTCGCCGACCTCGTCTCCCTGGCGGCCGGGTACGGCACGGGACACGCCCTGGCCAAACCGTTCCTGATGCCCCTGCTCGCCGCCTACGTGGGCCTGCTCGGAGGACCCCGGCTGCTCATCGTGGGCCTGCTCTTCGGGTGGGGCGGGGACGTACTGCTCCTCTCCGACACCGATGCGGCTTTCCTGGCCGGGATGGCGTCCTTCGGAGCGGGCCATGTGTGCTACCTGCTGCTCTTCAAAGGCCGCTCACGCGTCAAATGGAGCGGCTCACGCGTCGAAGGGAACGCCTCACGCGCGCGTGGAGCATGGCTCGCGGGCGGCTACGGCGTCGCCCTCCTCACCACCGTCGCGCTCCTGTGGCCGGACCTGCCCCCCGAGCTGCGCCTCCCCGTCGCCGGCTACAGCGTGCTGCTCGCCGCCATGGCGTACGGGGCAACCCGGCTCGGCCGCATCGCGGCACTCGGCGGCGCCCTCTTCATGCTTTCGGACACACTCATCGCGACCGGAGCCGCCGAGTGGCCGCAGCTCCCGCGGCCCGAGTTCTGGATCATGGCCACCTATGTGGCCGCACAGTTCCTACTGGTTCGTGGAGTGATGGAGAAGCGGGCCGTCCTCAAGGCCTATGGCCACCGGCTGACCTCACCCGTCACCGGCTGACCTCACTCATCACCAGTTGACACTCCGTCACCAGCCGACGCCCGTCACCAGCGAATCGGCACCGGCAGCGCCGTCAGCACCGCCGAGACCGCGACCACCGCCCCCAGAGCGACGACCTCCGCGCGCGCGGGGGAGTAGGCGGTGAGCGGGTCGGCCGCCCGCCGCAGGCGTCGGCGCGCGCACAGGGCGAGGACGGCGACGGCGACCACGAGGAGCACCTTGGCGAACAGGGTGCGCCCGTACGCCGTCGTCGTCAGCTGCTCCAGGACCGTGCCGGGCGGCATCCGGCGCAGGGTGCTGAATACACCCGTCAAGGTGATGGCGGCGAGCAGAACGGCGGCCACGCGCGCGTAGAGCCCGAGCAGGGCGGCACCCGCCTCGGAATCGCGGCCGCGCCGCAGTATGCGCAGGACGTGCAGCAGACCGCCCACCCACAGGGCCGCGCACGTCACATGGACGAGCGTCAGGCCCGAGCCGATCAGCGGGCTGTCCTCGGTGGTGGGGTGGGCGCGCAGCGCCTCCGCGACGGCCACCGCGGCGAGCGGCCATGCCTGGGCCGCCGGGCGGCGCGACAGGGCGCACAGGCCCGCCACGACGAACGCGTTGACCTCCAGGAGGGCGAGCGCGCCGTCCCGGGTCTGGTAGAGGCCGCCGATGTCCATGTCGGAGAGGCTGCGCGGCAGCAGGTTGCCGGTGGCCACGACCGAGGCGAGGCCGAGCGCGGCGACGAAGCCGGCGGCCGCGGCGGCGGGGGCCCAGCTACGGGGCGCGTCCGCCAGGGGGGCGTCCTCTATGGGAGCGGCCGGCACACGGCGGGCCAGCCGGGCGGCGAAGAGTTCGCCCGCCGAGACGCACAGCGCCGCGAACAGGACCGTACGCAGGAGGGCGATCCCGCCGGCGGCGGGTGGGGTGGCCTCGCCCGTGCCGCGCAGGGCGGTGGGCGGCCCGAGCAGCGGGATCAACGCGGCGAGGGCCACCAGGGCGAGGACGGCGACGGCGCGGCGGGTGCCGGCCGTGGTCACCCGTGCCGTGCCCGTCTCGCCTGCCGCGTCGGCAGTCGGTCTTATCGAACTCACCTCAGGATCTTCACCAGTCGTTCAGATCCGGGCAAGTCCTGGACAACAACTGGCGGAACGGAATTCCGCCCTTTCATACGCTTCCGGCCGTCTGCACGACTCAGACCGGGCCCGCGGAACCTCGCCGCTGTCCACGTGGCGGGATCTTCGTACTCGAGCGTGATCGAGATCCTGCCGTACGACACAGCCGGGCCGGGCGGATTCCCCGCCCGGCCCGGATAGTCCACAAAAGCCCTACTTGGTCACCAGAGCTCTACTTGGTCACCGCGTCCAGCGCGTCCGCCATGCCCGCGCCGTAGAAGCCGTTGCGGTTCTTGCCGCCCTCGCAGACCGCGTCGATCTTGCCGTCGCCGTCGATGTCGTACGGGTCGGTGCACGGCGTGGCGTCGGCCTCCGCGTA
The DNA here is from genome assembly GCF_011045015.1 of Streptomyces scabichelini. Classification (GTDB taxonomy): domain Bacteria; phylum Actinomycetota; class Actinomycetes; order Streptomycetales; family Streptomycetaceae; genus Streptomyces; species Streptomyces scabichelini. The sequence goes on from NZ_JAAKZY010000044.1 coordinate 20,158, forward strand.
CAGGAGGGCCTTCACCAGTGCCGGCGGGGCGTACGGGTGCGTCGACTTGATGAGCGCGGCCACGCCCGCGACGTGCGGGGAGGCCATCGACGTACCGGCCATGTAGCCCCACTTGCCGCCGGGCACCGGGCCCAGGATGAGGCCGCTGGTGGCGGGCGGCGCCGGGGTCTGGTACGCCGTCGAGTCGCCACCGGGCGCTGCGATGTCGATGACGCCCAGGCCGTGGTTGGAGAAGGACGACTTGATGCCCTTCGCGCCCGTCGACGCGACCGTGACGACACCCGGCAACTGGGTCGGGATGTCAAGACACTCGGACGGGTCGATCACGCGCTCCGAGGGCGTGGAGTCGTTCGGCGAGACCGGGTCGGTGATCTCGTCCGCGGCGAGGTCGTAGTTCTCGTTGCCCGCCGCGGCGACGTTCACCGCACCCTTCTTCTCCGCGTACCGCGAGGCCCTGGAGACGGCTTCCACGAGGGCCTTCTGGTCCGGGTCGTTCTTGCAGTTGAAGTACCACGGGTCCGTGTAATAGCTGTTGTTCGTCACGTCGACGCCGTGCTCGGCCGCCCACATGAAGCCGCAGACGACGGCCTCCGTGTAGAAGAAGCCGTCCGGGTTGGACACCTTGATGCCGGAGACCTTCACGCCCGGCGCGACACCCGTGACGCCGACGCCGTTCTTGGCGGCCGCGATCTCACCCGCGACATGCGTGCCGTGCGGGCTCTCGGAGGCGCTCGGCCGCCACGCCCCGTCGGCCGTGTCCGGCTTGCCCGTCACGCAGTTGACCGATGCCTTGCGGTCGAAGTTCGGCGCGATGTCGGGGTGCGTGTCGTCGACGCCGGTGTCGATCACGGCGACGGTGACGTCCCGGCTGCCGAGCGACTTCTCGTGCGCCTTGTCCGCCTTGATGGCGGGCAGATCCCACTGCAGGGGCTCCAACGGGTCCTGCCCGGCCGCCGCTTCGACGTCCGCGGCCTGCTCCGAGGTGAGCACCTTGGGCGTGCCGAGATCGGTCGTGGACTGCGCGGGCAGCGGCGCCGTACGCGTCGCGCCCGCCGACTCCACACCGCGCACCTTGCGGATGGTCTTGGCGAAGTCGGCGTTCGACGAGTGGACGACGATCACGCCGATCTTGTCGTACGACGTCACGACGGTGCCGCCGGCCTTGGTGATGGCCTTCTTCACGTACGAGGAAGTGCCGTGGCCGGGGCGGACGTTGACGACATAGCTGAACGAGGTCGCCTTCGCCGAGAGCGCCGAGAGCAGCGGCACGTCGTCGTCGGCAGCAGGGGCCGCCGATGCGCTGGCGTTCGGCAGGAAGGCGAGGGCCGTCGCCACGGCCATCCCGAGCGGGATCGCTATGGCGCGGCGGGAGCGCGTGTGGGGCGCTGTCATGCTGTCTCCAGTTCGTTCGCTGTAAGAGCGGTACGGGCCGTGCGGGTCCCGGTCCAAGGTGGGCTCACGAAAGCGGCGTACGCCCGAAGTGGCGTACCTGAACCCCTACTTGACCGCCCGCAACGCGTTGACGATGCCGTGGCCGTAGAAGCCGTTCACGCGCTTGCCGCCCTCGCAGGTGGCGTCCACGACACCGTCGCCGTCACCGTCGTAGTCGGTCGGGCAGGCCTGGCTGTCCGCCTGCGCCTTCAGCAGCGCCTGCAGCTGGCCCGGAGTCGCCCACGGGTACTTGGACTTGAGGAGCGCGGCGACACCGGAGGCGTGCGGCGACGCCATCGATGTGCCTTGCAGGTAGGCGTACTGGTTGTTCGGCATGGTGGACAGGATCCGGCCGTTCTTCGACGGGGTGTCCGGGATCTGGTACTTGTCTCCGCCAGGCGCCGCGATGTCGATCGCGCCCTTGCCGTAGGTGGAGTAGTACGACTTGGCGCTCGTGACGCCGGTCGCACTGACCGTGACGACACCCGGCAGCTGGGTCGGCACGTCGAAGCACTCGTGCGGGTCGATGGTGCGGGTGACCGGCGTCGTGTCGTCGGGGCTGGTGTCGTCGACGATCGCGTCCGAGTCGAGGTCGTGGTTGGAGTTGCCCGCCGAGGCGACGTTGAGGGTGCCCTTCTTCTGGGCGTACAGCTGGGCCCGGTTCACCGCGTCGACGATCGCCCGCTGGTCGGGGTCGTCCATGCAGTTGTAGAGCCACGGGTCCACGTAGTAGCTGTTGTTGGTGATCTCGACGCCGCGGTCCGCGGCGAACACGAAGGCGCAGACGACGCTCTCCGGGTAGAAGAGGCCGTTCTCCCGGTCGGTCACGTTGATGCTGGAGACCTTCACGCCGGGCGCGACACCGGCCACGCCGACGTCGTTGCGGGCCGCGGCGATCTCACCGGCCACGTGCGTGCCGTGGTAGTCCTCCGGGGTGTACGGACGCCAGGCGCCCTCGCTGGTGTCCGCCACGCCGCCGGCACAGTTGGCCGACTGGGACGCGGAGAAGTTCGGGGCGAGGTCCGGGTGGGTGTCGTCAACTCCCGTGTCGATCACGGCGACCGTGACCTTCTTGCTGCCCGGGTTGATCTTCGCGGCCTTGTCGGCGCCGATCGCGCGCAGATCCCACTGGTCGGCCTCGAGGGGCTCCTCGGCGGCGGTGCTCCTGGCGTCGGCCTTCGCGGCATCGGCGGCCGACAGGTACTGCGCCGCGCCCTCGTCCGTCGTCCCCGCCGCCGTCAGCGGCGTGGTGCGGGTCGCCCCCGCGGACTGCACCCCGCGTACGGCGCGTATCTGCTTGCCGAAGGCCGGGTTGGCCGAGTGGACGACGATGACGCCTATCTTCTGGTACGTGGCGACGACCGTGCCGTCGGCCTTGGCTATCGCCTTCTTCACGGACTCGATCGTGCGGTGGTCCGTCCCCGTGTTGACCACGTACGCGAGGTTCGGGCCGTCCGCCGCCGCCACGGCGGGGGCGTCGAGCGGGGCCGCCGAGGCGACGCCCGGCAGGAAGCCGAGCGAGGCGGTGAGGGACAGCACGACGGGCACGGCAAGCGCGAGACGGCGTCTGGAGCGCAGATGAGCCATGGGGTCTCCACATCATCCGGAAAAGGAACCGGCCCGAACACAGGTGGCGCTCGGGCAGGTACATGACTGAGTGGTGCAGGGGCGAAGCTATCTCCCGTCATCCCTGGCCAGCAACGACTTCTGGAAATGACTTCCGAAAGAACTGCCCGGAGTTGAACCGGCTCTCGCATCGCTCCGTGACCTTGGGCAGGGGACGCGAGCACAGCGAGCCCCCTGTTGGATCACGCCCGGGAGGCCCTAGCATCGCCACCCGGCCCACGTGATCCACATCTCCGTGAGGTCAGAAAAGAACCATGTCCATACCCAGTCCGACGCCTGAATCCCCTTTGCCCGCTTTCGATTCGGACGCCGCAACCGCAACGCGAGGAGACAACGTGGCTACCGACGCACCGCCCCCCTCCAAAGCCGAGCCTCACCTCCCCACCACCGAGGAGTTCGTCGAGGTGCAGGAGAGCGCTGAGTTCGGTGAACTACGCCGCTCCCACCGCTCCTTCGCCTTCCCGCTGACTGTCGGCTTCATCAGCTGGTACCTGCTGTACGTCCTGCTGTCGAACTACGCGGGCGGCTTCATGGGCACCAAGCTGTTCGGCAACATCAACGTCGCCCTCGTCTTCGGTCTCGCCCAGTTCCTCACCACCTTCCTCATCGCCTGGTGGTACGAGCGGCACTCCTCCAGCAAGCTCGACCCCAAGGCCCACGCGATCAAGTCCCGGATGGAGGGCGGCGAATGAGCCCCGCGATCACTCAGGCCCACTTCGCGGCGAGTGAGGTGCAGCTCGCGGCGAACGAGGCCAGCGAGCACCGGCCGCTGATCATCTCCCTGTTCGCCGCCTTCGTCATCGCCACCCTCTTCATCACCGTATGGGCGGGCCGGCAGACCAAGGACGCCGCCGACTTCTACGCGGGCGGACGGCAGTTCAGCGCCTTCCAGAACGGACTCGCCGTATCCGGCGACTACATGTCCGCCGCGTCCTTCCTGGGCATCGCGGGCGCGATCGCCCTCTTCGGATACGACGGCTTCCTGTACTCCATCGGCTTCCTGGTCGCCTGGCTGGTGGCCCTGCTCCTGGTCGCCGAGCCACTGCGCAACTCCGGCCGGTACACGATGGGCGACGTCCTCGCGTACCGCATGCGCCAGCGCCCGGTGCGTACCGCGGCAGGCACTTCCACGATCGTCGTGTCGATCTTCTACCTGCTGGCGCAGATGGCCGGCGCGGGCGTCCTCGTCTCGCTGCTGCTCGGCATCACCTCCGACGCAGGCAAGATCCTCATCGTCGCCCTCGTCGGCGTCCTGATGATCGTGTACGTCTCCATCGGCGGCATGAAGGGCACCACCTGGGTCCAGATGGTCAAGGCCGTGCTGCTCATCAGCGGCACCATCCTGATCACCTTCCTGGTCCTGCTGAAGTTCAACTTCAACATCTCCGACCTGCTCGGCTCGGCCGCCGAGAACAGCGGCAAGGGCTCGGCGTTCCTGGAGCCCGGCCTCCAGTACGGCGCGACCGGCACCACCAAGCTGGACTTCATCTCGCTCGGCATCGCCCTGGTGCTCGGCACCGCCGGCCTGCCGCACATCCTGATCCGCTTCTACACGGTGCCCAACGCCAAGGCCGCCCGGAAGTCCGTGAACTGGGCGATCGGCATCATCGGCGGCTTCTACCTGATGACCATCGCGCTCGGCTTCGGAGCGGCGGCACTGATCTCCCAGGAAGAGATCATCGCGTCCAACAAGTCAGGCAACACGGCCGCGCCACTGCTCGCCCTGCACCTCGGCGGCGTCGACTCGGCCTGGGGCGCGATCCTGCTCGCCACGATCTCCGCGGTGGCCTTCGCGACGATCCTCGCCGTGGTCGCCGGCCTCACCCTCGCCTCGTCCTCCTCGTTCGCCCACGACATCTACGCGAACGTCATCAAGAAGGGCACGGCCACCGAGAAGCAGGAGGTCAGGGCGGCCCGTCTGGCGACCATCGGCATCGGCGCCGTCTCCATCCTCCTGGGGTCCCTCGCCCGCGACCTGAACGTCGCAGGCCTCGTCGCCCTCGCCTTCGCGGTCGCCGCCTCCGCCAACCTGCCGACGATCCTCTACAGCCTGTTCTGGAAGCGGTTCACCACCCAGGGCGCCCTGTGGTCGATCTACGGCGGTCTGATCGTGGCCGTCGGCCTGGTGCTGTTCTCGCCCGTCGTCTCCGGCGACCCCACGGCGATGTTCCCGGACGTCGACTTCGCGTGGTTCCCGCTGAAGAACCCGGGCATCATCTCCATCCCGTTCGGCTTCCTGATGGGCTGGCTCGGCACCGTCCTGTCCAAGGAGGAGCCGGACACCGGCAAGTACGCCGAACTGGAGGTGCGTTCGCTGACCGGCACCGGGGCCCACTGAGGCCCACTGAGGTTCGCCTCCCGCGCGGCCGCGTCGTAGATCTCTGGAGCGTCTCTGAGGTCTTCACGGCGCGGCCGCGTCGCGTCTCGTGCGATCCGACTGCCGTCGTTGTCGGTCCTGTCACGTAGGCTCGCTGGTAACTGATTCGAATGAGCAGTTGCTCGCGCGAGCGGAGGGGGCCCACGTGCTCATCGACACCTATGGCCGGGTGGCCACCGACCTGCGTGTGTCACTGACGGACCGCTGCAATCTGCGGTGCACGTACTGCATGCCCGAGGAGGGCCTGCAGTGGCTGGCCAAGCCCGACCTGCTCACGGATGACGAGATCGTCCGGCTCATCGACATAGCGGTCACCTCCCTGGGCATCGAGGAGGTCCGCTTCACCGGCGGTGAGCCCCTGCTGCGTCCCGGCCTGGTCGGCATCGTGGAGCGAGTGGCCGCGCTGGAGCCGCGTCCCCAGACGTCCCTCACCACCAACGGCATCGGCCTCAGGCGCACCGCCCCCGCCCTGAAGGCCGCGGGCCTCGACCGGGTGAACGTCTCGCTGGACACCCTGCGCCCGGACGTCTTCAAGACCCTCACCCGCCGCGACCGCCACAAGGACGTCCTCGAAGGCCTCGAAGCCGCCCGCGACGCGGGCCTGAACCCGGTCAAGGTCAACTCGGTCCTGATGCCGGGCCTGAACGACGACGAGGCCCCGGACCTGCTGGCCTGGGCCGTGGAGCACGACTACGAGCTGCGTTTCATAGAGCAGATGCCCCTCGACGCCCAGCACGGCTGGAAGCGCGAGGGCATGGTCACCGCAGGAGACATCCTCGCCTCCCTGCGTACGCGCTTCGAGCTCACCGAGGAGGGCTCCGAGAAGCGGGGCTCGGCCCCGGCCGAGCGCTGGGTCGTCGACGGCGGCCCGCACCGCGTGGGTGTGATCGCCTCCGTCACCCGCCCGTTCTGCTCGGCCTGCGACCGTACGAGGCTGACGGCCGACGGCCAGGTCCGCACGTGTCTCTTCGCCCAGGAGGAGACCGACCTGCGGGCCGCTCTGCGCTCGGACGCCTCCGACGAGGAGATCGCCCGCATATGGAAGCTGGCGATGTGGGGCAAGAAGGCGGGCGCCGGCCTGGACGACCCGTCGTTCGTGCAGCCCCAGCGACCCATGTCGGCGATCGGCGGCTGAGCCTGCGGGTTCGGGGCCTTCCCGGTCAAGCCTCCGGGCTGGGGGCCTCCCAGTCCTCAAGGAGCACGACGTCCTTCAAGAATCCCCGTACACCGAGGAACTTGGACAGGTGCTCCCGGTGCTCCTCGCACGCCAGCCATGTCTTGCGGCGGTCCGGGGTGTGCAGCTTCGGGTTGTTCCAGGCGAGCACCCACACCGCGTCGGCCCGGCAGCCCTTGGCCGAGCAGATGGGGGAGGAGGGCGAGGAAGGATCGGAGCCGGGGACGTTCAGAATCACGTCCCCGACCCTAGCCGCAGGTTGGATCGACGGCTGGAACAGGTGGGGAAAAGGCGACGCCGAGCAGCCACGGGGGGAGCTGCCCGGCGTCGGTCTGTCGCTCCGACGGGGGATGCGGAGCGCGTACGAAGTATGTCACGGGTAACCCGCTGCCCGGGACCGGAACAACATGATTGATCTGAGCTTTTCTTGAGCTTGGTGCTGTCGTTAATTCCGGTCGCAGCCGATCCGCAGCGGTCAGGTCCGGTCGTGCGGCTCGCCCTGGACACCTGCCGAGGAATCGGCCGCGACGTCTTCCGGGACGGATTCCGCGGCGTCGTTCGGGCCGGGCGCCGAGAGCATCGGCCGGGTGGGCATGGTGACGAACGTCGACGGCAGCGACGGCGCGTTCTCGCGGCCCGCGTTGGCGATCACCACGGAGATGTACGGAAGGACGGCGCCGAGCACCAACGCGACGATGGCGACGTGCCGTTCGACGTTCCAGAGAGTGGCCGCGAGGATCACGGCGAGGGTACGGACGGACATCGAGATGACATAGCGCCGCTGCCTGCCACGTACGTCGTCGGCGAGCCCCTGTCTGGCTCCCGTGATCCGGAAGACCTCGGCTTCGCTGTGCTTCCGCATCACGTTCCACCACCCGCCTGTGTCGGACGCTCACCGGTCCGTACCGTCCGCACACGGTCGGGAAACCGGGTCCGGACAACTCCCACGTTACGCCGCGACTGCGCTGCCTACGAGACCGGGTCCCGTCCTCTCCGGACGGGGGCCACTGCGCCGTACCGCGTATGGCCGCGCCCGGCATGCGTCGTATGACGGACAGGCCAAAGCTGAGCGTAATGCTCACGTAGAGCCGTACAGGAGGCAGCCATGGGCTGGTTGTGGGCCATCATCGTCGGCTTCGTGCTGGGCCTCCTGGCCAAGGCGATCATTCCGGGCAAGCAGCACAGTCCGCTCTGGCTGGCCACGATCTTCGGAATGATCGGCGCCATCGTGGGCAACTCGATCGCCCGTGGCATCGGCATCGACGAGACCCGCGGCATCGACTGGGGCCGCCACGGCCTCCAGCTCGGGGCCGCGGTCGTCATCGTCTTCCTCGGCGACATGCTCTACACGTCGATGCGGGGCGGCAGACAGAGGGCGTGACGGTACGGCGACGGGGGTGGGTCCAGAAGAGGGTGGGTCCAGAAGGGGACGGACCCAGGAGTGGGAACCGCCCCCTTCGCGTACGCGCGTGTACGAGCTCTCAGCCGGCCGTGACCTCCACGGCCGCAAGGTTCTTCTTGCCCCGCCGCAGCACCAGCCACCGCCCGTGCAGCAGGTCCTCCTTGGCCGGGACGGCATCCTCGGCGGCGACCTTGACGTTGTTCACGTAGACCCCGCCCTCCTTGACCGTGCGGCGCGCGGCCGACTTGCTGGGCACCAGGCCGACCTCGGCGAACAGGTCGACCACCGGGCCGAGCTCGGCGACCTGGATGTGCGGCACCTCGGAGAGCGCCGCACTCAGCGTCGTCGCGTCCAGCTCACCCAGCTCACCCTGGCCGAAGAGGGCGCGCGACGCGGCGATCACCGCGGCCGTCTGGTCCGCGCCGTGCACCAGCGTCGTCAGCTCCTCGGCCAGCGCGCGCTGGGCCGTACGGGCCTGCGGACGCTCCTCGGTGATCTTCTCCAGCTCCTCCAGCTCCTCGCGGGACTTGAAGGACAGGATCCGCATGTACGCCGAGATGTCCCGGTCGTCCGTGTTCAGCCAGAACTGGTAGAACGCGTACGGCGTCGTCATCTCGGCGTCGAGCCAGACGGCGCCGCCCTCGGTCTTGCCGAACTTGGTGCCGTCCGCCTTGGTCATCAGCGGTGTCGCCATGGCGTGGACCTCGGCGTGCGGCTCCAGGCGGTGGATCAGGTCGAGGCCCGCCGTCAGGTTGCCCCACTGGTCGCTGCCGCCCTGCTGGAGCGTGCAGCCGTACCTGCGGTACAGCTCGAGGAAGTCCATGCCCTGGAGCAGCTGGTAGCTGAACTCCGTGTAGCTGATGCCCTCCTCGGACTCCAGACGCCGGGCGACCGAGTCCTTCGTCAGCATCTTGTTGACCCGGAAGTGCTTGCCGATGTCCCGCAGGAACTCGATGGCCGACATGCCGGCCGTCCAGTCCAGGTTGTTCACCATCACCGCGGCGTTCTCGCCCTCGAAGGACAGGAACGGCTCGATCTGCCCGCGCAGCCGGTTGACCCAGTTCGCGACCGTCTCCGGATCGTTCAGCGTGCGCTCGGCCGTCGGGCGCGGGTCGCCGATCTGGCCGGTCGCCCCGCCCACCAGCGCCAGCGGGCGCAGACCCGCCAGCTGGAGGCGGCGCATGGTGAGGACCTGCACCAGGTGACCGATGTGCAGGCTGGCCGCCGTCGGGTCGAAGCCGCAATAGAACGTGACGGGACCGTCCGCGAGCGCCTTGCGCAAAGCGTCCTCGTCAGTGGACAGGGCGATCAGCCCGCGCCACTTCAGCTCGTCGACGATGTCCGTCACGGTTCTCGTATCTCCTTGGATGATCTTCGGGCAGTCGAGTGACAACCAGTTACGAGGTTATACGCCGCGACTGACAGAGCCACGTCGTGATACGCCCCGGGCCGTGCGCCCTGAGTCATACGCCCCGAGTCACACGCCCTGGCTGACCGAGCTCATATTGAAGTCCGGGATGCGCAGGGCGGGCATCGCGGCCCTGGTGAACCAGTCGCCCCACTCGCGCGGCAGCGTCTTTTCCGTGCGCCCGGCCTCGGTCGCCCGCCCCAGCAGGTCCACCGGCGACTCGTTGAACCGGAAGTTGTTCACCTCGCCCGTGACCTCGCCGTTCTCCACGAGATAGACGCCGTCCCGGGTCAGCCCGGTCAGCAGCAGCGTCGCCGGGTCGACCTCGCGGATGTACCAGAGGCAGGTCAGCAGCAAGCCCCGCTCCGTCTCGGCGACCATCTCCTCCAGGGAACGGTCCGCACCGCCGTCCAGCACCAGGTTGCTGATGCCGGGAGCCACCGGCAGTCCGGTCAGGCCCGCGCTGTGCCGGGTGCTCGTCAGATGTGCGAGTTCGCCCCCGCGGATCCACTCGGTGGCCCGAAGGGGCAGCCCGTTGTCGAACACCGACGAGTCGTCCCCGGAGGAGTGCGCCAGCACGAAGGGCGCGCACTCCAGGCCCGGCTCGTTCGGGTCGCTGCGCAGCGTCAGGGGCAGCTCGGCGAGCTTCTCGCCGATGCGCGTACCTCCGGGCTTGCTGAACACCGTCCGCCCCTCGGCCGCGTCCCGGGCCGACGAGGACCACAGCTGGTAGATCAGCAGGTCCGCGACGGCGGTCGGCGGCAGCAGCGTCTCGTAGCGCCCGGCGGGCAGCTCGATGCGCCGCTGGGCCCAGCCGAGCCGCGTGGCCAGCTCCGCGTCGAGCGCCGCCGGGTCGACGTCCTTGAAGTCCCGCGTCGACCGCCCCGCCCACGCCGAGCGCGTACGGTCCGGCGACTTGGCGTTCAGCTCCAGCGTCCCGTTGGGCTGGTCGTGCCGCAGGCGCAGCCCCGTCGACGTACCCAGATAGCTCGACGTGAACTCGTGGTTGGCGAAGCCGTACAGCTCGCGTCCGCCCTCACGCGCGCGGGCGAACGATTCGCCGAGCGCCGGGGCGAAGTCCGCGAAGACGCCCGAGGAGGTCTCGGCGGGCGCGTCCGTGAAGTCGGGGGACTCCGCGACCCCGGTCACCAGCGGCTGCGCGTCCTCGGCGGGGCCCGCGCCCCGCGCCGCGGCCTCGGCGGCCCGTACCAGCGGCTCCAGCTCGTCCGCCGTCACGGCCGAGCGCGAGACGACCCCGGAGGAGGTGCCCTCCTTGCCGTCGACGGTCGCGATGACGGTCAGTGTGCGCCCGCGCGTGACCCCGTTCGTGGTGAGCGCGTTGCCCGCCCAGCGCAGATTGGCGGTCGAGTACTCGTCCGCGATCACGACACAGCCGTCGGCGGTGGACAGCTCGAGGGCCCGCTCGACGACCTCGTGCGGCTTGCTCGTACGCGCGCTCATCGACCGGCCTCCTGCGTGGTGTTGAGACTGTGCTTTCCCGGGGGATAACCCCCGGACCCCCAGCCGGGTCCCGGGCTGACCGTCATCGACCTGCCTCCTGCGTGGTGTTGAGGATGTTGACGCCCTTGAAGAGGGCGGACGGGCAGCCGTGCGAGACCGCCGCGACCTGGCCCGGCTGGGCCTTGCCGCAGTTGAAGGCGCCGCCCAGGACGTATGTCTGCGGGCCGCCGACCGCGGCCATCGAGCCCCAGAAGTCGGTGGTCGTCGCCTGGTACGCGACATCGCGCAGCTGGCCCGTGATCCGCCCGTTCTCGATCTTGAAGAACCGCTGCCCGGTGAACTGGAAGTTGTAGCGCTGCATGTCGATGGACCAGGACCGGTCGCCGACGACGTAGATCCCGCGGTCGACGCCCCCGATCAGATCCTCGGTGGACAGCCCGCCCGGATCCGGCCGGAGCGACACGTTCGCCATGCGCTGCACCGGCACATGACCGGGGGAGTCGGCGTACGCGCAGCCGTTGGACCGCTCGAACCCGGTCAACTTCGCGATTCTGCGGTCGAGTTGATAACCGACCAGGGTGCCGTCCTTCACCAGGTCCCAGGACTGCCCTTCGACGCCCTCATCGTCGTACCCGATCGTCGCGAGCCCGTGCTCGGCGGTCCGGTCGCCCGTGACGTTCATCAGCTCGGAGCCGTACTTCAGCTTGCCCAGCTGGTCGAAGGTGGCGAAGGACGTCCCGGCGTACGCGGCCTCGTAGCCGAGCGCGCGGTCCAGTTCGGTGGCGTGCCCGATGGACTCGTGGATCGTCAGCCACAGGTTGGACGGGTCGACGACCAGGTCGTACACGCCCGCCTCGACGCTCGGCGCCCGCATCTTCTCGGCGAGCAGCTCCGGGATCCGGGCCAGCTCGGACTCCCAGTCCCAGCCGGTGCCCGTCAGGTACTCCCAGCCGCGCCCGACCGGCGGCGCGATCGTCCGCATCGAGTCGAACTCGCCGCTCGACTCGTCGACCGCGACGGCGGTGAGCTGCGGATGCAGCCGTACGCGCTGCTGGGTGGTGACGGTGCCCGCCGTGTCGGCATAGAACTTGTTTTCGTGCACCGTGAGCAGTGAGGCGTCCACATGGCTGACCCCGTCGGCCGCGAGCAGCCGCGCGCTCCAGTCCGTGAGCAGCCCCACCTTCTCGTCGTCCGGCACGGAGAAGGGATCGATCTCGTACGAGGAGACCCAGGTCTGCTCGGCGTGCACGGGCTCATCGGCCAGCTCGACGCGCTCGTCGGAGCCCGCCGCCTTGATCACCTGGGCGGAGAGCTTCGCCATCGCCACGGCCTGCGAGGCGACCTTCGCGGCGGCGTCCATCGTCATGTCCACCCCGGACGCGAACCCCCAGGTCCCGCCGTGCACCACCCGCACCGCGAACCCCAGATCGGTCGTGTCCGACGACCCCGAGGGCTTCGCGTCCCGCAGCCGCCAGGCCGCGCTGCGTACCCGCTCGAACCGGAAGTCGGCGTGCTCGGCGCCCAGCGCCCGGGCCCGGGCGAGCGCGGCGTCGGCCAAGGACCTGAGTGGCAGCGCCGTGAAGGCTTCGTCGATGGAATGAGGCACGGGGGTCTCCCTGCTGTCGTCGCCTGTCAGGTCCGATCATGTCGCGCGACCGGCCTGGCGGCCACACGTTTATGTAGGAATCCGACAGCGAGTCCCGTACGCCACTGTCGGTGCTCGATTCTCCGCAAGGGGGGCGGCAACGATAGGTTTTCGAGGTACCAGACCGGCTATCGAAAGGGTGATCCGTTGAGCCGCTCGGTTCTCGTCACCGGAGGAAACCGGGGCATCGGCCTCGCCATCGCCCGCGCCTTCGCCGACGCAGGCGACAAGGTCGCGATCACGTACCGCTTGGGCGAGCCGCCGGCCGGCTTCCTCGCCGTCAAGTGCGACATCACCGACGCCGAGCAGGTGGAGCAGGCCTACAAGGAGATCGAGGCCGAGCACGGTCCGGTCGAGGTGCTGATCGCCAACGCCGGCGTCACCAAGGACCAGCTGCTGATGCGCATGTCCGAGGAGGACTTCACGTCGGTCCTCGACACCAACCTCACGGGCACCTTCCGGGTCGTGAAGCGGGCCAACCGCGCCATGCTGCGCGCCAAGAAGGGCCGGGTCGTGCTGATCTCCTCGGTCGTCGGGCTCATGGGCTCGCCGGGCCAGGCGAACTACGCCGCGTCCAAGGCGGGCCTCGTCGGCTTCGCGCGCTCCCTCGCCCGTGAGCTGGGCTCGCGCAACATCACCTTCAACGTCGTCGCGCCGGGCTTCGTCGACACCGACATGACCAAGGTGCTCACCGACGAGCAGCGCGAGGGCATCGTGAAGCAGGTGCCGCTCGGCCGGTACGCGCAGCCCGAGGAGATCGCCGCGACGGTGCGGTTCCTCGCCTCGGACGACGCCTCGTACATCACTGGAGCCGTCATCCCTGTTGACGGCGGACTGGGAATGGGTCACTGATCATGAGCGGAATCCTCGAGGGCAAGCGCGTCCTGATCACCGGTGTGCTGATGGAGTCCTCCATCGCCTTCCACGCCGCCAAGCTGGCCCAGGAGCAGGGCGCCGAGATCATCCTGACCGCGTTCCCGCGGCCCACGCTGACCGAGCGCATCGCCAAGAAGCTCCCCAAGCCCACCAAGGTCATCGAGCTCGACGTCAGCAACGACGAGCACCTCGGGCGACTGGCCGACATCGTCGGCGAGGAGCTGGGCGGCCTGGACGGCGTGGTGCACTCCATCGGCTTCGCCCCGCAGGACGCCCTCGGCGGCAACTTCCTCAACACGCCGTTCGAGTCCGTGGCCACCGCCATGCACGTCTCCGCGTTCTCCCTGAAGTCGCTGACCATGTCCTGCCTGCCGCTGATGCAGAACGGCGGCTCGGTCGTGGGCCTCACCTTCGACGCCCAGTTCGCCTGGCCTCAGTACGACTGGATGGGCCCGGCCAAGGCCGCCCTGGAGGCCACCAGCCGCTACATGGCGCGCGACCTGGGCAAGCAGAACATCCGCTGCAACCTCATCTCCGCGGGCCCCATCGGCTCCATGGCCGCCAAGTCCATTCCCGGCTTCAGCGAGCTGGCCTCGGTGTGGGACAGCCGTTCGCCCCTGGAGTGGGACCTCAAGGACCCCGAGCCGGCAGGCCGCGGCATCGTCGCCCTGCTGAGCGACTGGTTCCCGAAGACCACCGGCGAGATCATCCACGTGGACGGCGGTCTGCACGCGATCGGTGCGTGACGCTGCCGCTGTGGCTCGACCGATGGGTGAGGGCCGGTGTCCGAAAGGGCGCCGGCCCTCACCCATCACTCGTTCGGCCTGCTCGGCCGGGCGGTCGGAGACGGCAACTGCGCACTCTGGATCAGGCGTTCACCACGCGCGCCCCTCCCCGGCACGGCAGAGGAGGTCCCCCTTGTGCGCCTGTCCCCGTGCTTCGCTCCGCTGCTGGCCGCTCTCGTTGTTCCGCTCGCGCTGCCCTTTGAGAGGCCCTTCGGGGCGGAGTGCCGGACCAGGGTCGACGGCTCGTACGTGATCGCGTACTGCCACAACCCGTACCCGGAGGTCGACCGGGTCCGCCTGCACATCGAGTGCGACCGGTGGTGGGACATCGACAGTGACGGGGCCCCGGTCGCGGCCGGGCCCGCGCAGACCGTGCGGCTCACCGGCCGGTGCTGGAAGGAGGTCCGCTCGGCGTGGGTCAGTCACCAGAGGTGACGTGGCCCTTCGGGCGGCACAGGAACGGATAGCTCGCGGCCTCCGCGGCGGCCGTCTCCGCGTCGCCGGCGCGGATCGCGTCCACCAGGCGTGTGTGGTCCATGTGCGTCTCGGGCGTCAGCTCCTCGCCCACGTCCTCGCGCAGCCAGTCGCGTACGACCTCGCCCAGGTCCGCGTACATCGCCGTCATGACGTCGTTGTGGGACGCGGCCACCACCGCCATGTGGAACGTCGTGTCGGCGGTGACGAAGGCCTCCGCGTCGCCCGACTCCCAGGCCTCCTCGCGGCGCACCAGGAGCGCGTCCAGCTGCTTCAGATCACGCTCGGTGCGGCGCTCGGCAGCCAGCTTCGCGGCGCTCGACTCCAGCGCGGAGCGCAGCTCGGCGATGTGCCGCGGGTCGGCGTCCGCGAAGCGGCGCTGCATCACGCCCGCCAGCTCACTGGTCGCCACGACGTACGTGCCCGAGCCCTGGCGGATGTCCAGCAGGCCGTTGTGCGCGAGTGCGCGAACGGCCTCGCGGACCGTGTTGCGGGCGACGCCCAGCTGCTCGACCAGCTCCGGCTCGGTGGGGATGCGGGAGCCGACCGGCCACTCGCCCGAGGTGATCTGATTCCTCAGCCCGGCGATGACCTGCTCGGACAGCGCGGATCGGCGAAGGTGGCTCAGCGGCATGGCATTTCTCCGTGGACACGCGGTGGACAAGCAATCATCCCATGATTCTATGATGGGCGACATGGCCAGCGAGGAAACCCGGACGACGAAGTCCACATCCGAGCCCATGTCCATACGCGGCTCCTCCGGAGCCGCCGACGACGCCCGGAAAGCCGCCACGCGCGCGTGGATGACGCGCCTGGTGATCGTCGGTCTCGTCCTCACGGCTCTCAACCTGCGCCCCGCCATCACCAGCCTCGGCGCGCTCCTCGAAGAGGTGCGCGTCGGCCTCGGCATGAGCGGCAGCGTCGCCGGACTGCTCACCTCCGTGCCGCCGCTCTGCTTCGCCGTCTTCGGCGTCATGGCCCCGCGCCTGGCCCGCCGCTTCGGTCCCGGCACTGTGGTCTGCGCCGGCATGGTGGCCATCACCGCGGGCCTGGCGATCCGGCCCTTCGCCGGCAACACGGCAGGCTTCCTGGCCGCCAGCGCTCTCGCGCTCATGGGCATCGCGGTCAGCAACATCCTGATGCCGGTGATCGTCAAGCGCTGGTTCCCCGACCGGGTCGGTCCCATGACCGGCCTGTACTCCATGGCCCTGGCCCTCGGCACCGCCACCGCGGCCGCCGTCACGGTACCCATGGCCGAGGAACTGGGCGGCAGCTGGCAGTGGGGGCTCGCCGTCTGGGCGGGTGTCGCGGCCCTCGCCGTGCTGCCGTGGATTCCTCTCGTACGGGAACGGGGGGCGACCTCGGCTGTCGGCGCGCCCGCCGCTCCCGGGGCGGCTTCGTCTCCCGTGGCAGGCCAGGAGCCGGACGCGCTGCGGATCACCCGGAGCCGTATCGCCTGGGCGCTGGCTGTCTTCTTCGGGCTCCAGGCCACCGCCGCGTACATCACGATGGGCTGGATGCCGCAGATCTTCCGTGACGCCGGTGTCTCCGCGGGCACGGCAGGACTGCTCCTCGCCGTCACGATGGTGATGGGCGTCCCGCTGGCGTTCGTCATCCCGCGGCTGGCCGCGCGCCTGCCCCACCAGGGACCGATCGTGATCGCCCTCGGCGTCTGCGGCATCGCCGGATACGCGGGCCTCCACTTCGCCCCGGCGGCCGGCGCCTGGGCCTGGGCGCTGCTGCTCGGCGTCTCCAACTGCGCCTTCCCGCTGGCCCTCACGATGGTCGGCATGCGGGCCAGGACCAGCGCCGGAGTCGCGAAGCTCTCGGGCTTCGCACAGAGCACCGGTTACCTGATCTCGATCCCCGGACCGCTCCTGGTGGGCGTGCTCTACCAGCACAGCGGCGGCTGGGGGATGCCGATCGCGCTCATGACGGGCTTGATGATCCCGCAGATCGTGGTGGGCGTCCTGGCCGGGCGTGACCGTACCGTCGAAGACGAGGAGGCCGCCCGCGGGTCCCGCGGGTGAGCGACCCCACCGGTGAAGGGGCCGGCGACGGGTGCGAGACTGGCCGTATGCCCGTGCTCGATCCGAATCCCCAGAACGGCCAGAAGAAGATGCTGCTCGTCTTCGGCGCGTTCCTCGCCATCTTCGTGATCATCGGCATCATCGCGTCGATCGCTTCGCCGTGATTCTGCGTCGCCGTGATTCCGCGACTCTGCGATCCCTGTGACTCTGGGTCCTCGTGAGTGACCCCGCCGGCGGCTCCGCTCCGCCCGATGGTGGTGCTAGCACCACCATCCCCTAGGGGGTGAGTGTCAGGGTCAAGTGGGTGGATCACCGGATGGGTAGTGGGCTCTTCATTCCGTAGCTTCGAAGTGTGGCCGCGAGGAAGCGGTTCACGCACCACTCGAAGACCCACGGAGGCGGCATGTCGGCCCGTATGCACACCCGGCCCCGCTCGGCGACCAGGGGCGGCGTCGAGGCCCGGCTGCCCTGGTGGGCCGTCGTCCTGCCCACGCTCGCCTTCGTCGCGCTGCTGCTGATACTCAACCCCGCGGACGCCCATGCGGCGGGCGGCGATCCCGCGGTCGGCGAGCTCATCGAGCGCATCCATCAAACCGTGCTGCAGCAGGGCTCCTGAGCTCTGGATCCCCCATGTCGGGGCAGCGTGCCAACTCCCTGCGCCCCATGGCGTGTTTCGTGCGAAGCTGGTTTCCATGAGCGTCGCAGAACCCCGCAGGATTGTCCTCTTCCGGCATGCGAAGGCCGACTGGCCTCAGGTTCCCGACCGCGAGCGGCCGCTCGCTGAGCGGGGCCGCAAGGACGCCGCCGTCGCCGGGCTCAAGCTGGCCGACACCGGCATCCACTTCGATCTGGCCCTCTGCTCCACCGCGACCCGTACCCGCGAGACATGGAAACTCGCCGTCCAGGAGTTTCCGCAGCGGCCGAAAACGGTCTATGAGGAGCGGCTCTACGAGGCCTCGCCCGGCGAGCTGATCGCCGTGCTCAACGAAATCCCGGACGACGTGCAGAACGTGCTCCTGATCGGCCACAACCCCGGAGTGCAGGGCCTCGCCGACATCCTGGCCGGCCAGTCCGAGGGCGACGCCCAGGAGCGGATGAGCCGCCGCGGCTTCCCCGCCGCCGCGTTCGCCGTGCTCACCGTCAGCGGCTCGTGGAAGACCGTGGAGCCCGGCGTGGGCACACTGCTCGACTACTGGGCACCGACTGAGTAAACCGCCCGCTCCGTGGACGGGCCCGGCACCGCGACGGTGCCGGGCCCTGTCTGCGCTCTGGGGCCGCTAAGACCTCGCTCCGGGGGGCTCAGGCCCGCGCTACCGGGGGCTCAGTCCTTGTGCATGTCCGCCGCCTCGACCTCTTCGCGGGTGACGCCGAGCAGGTACAGGACGGTGTCGAGGAAGGGGAAGTTCACGGCGGTGTGCGCGGCCTCGCGTACGACCGGCTTGGCGTTGAAGGCGACGCCGAGACCGGCCGCGTTCAGCATGTCGAGGTCGTTCGCGCCGTCACCGATCGCCACGGTCTGGGCGAGCGGTACGCCCGCCTCGGCGGCGAACCGGCGCAGCAGCCGCGCCTTGCCCGCCCGGTCCACGATCTCGCCGATGACCTTGCCCGTCAGCTTCCCGTCGACGATCTCCAGCGTATTGGCCTGGGCGAAGTCGAGCCCGAGCCGCTCCTGGAGATCATCCGTCACCTGAGTGAAGCCGCCCGAGACGACACCTACTTGGTAGCCGAGCCGCTTCAGCGTACGGATCAGCGTGCGCGCCCCCGGCGTCAGCCGCACCTCGCTGCGCACCTTGTCCACCACGGAGGCGTCGAGCCCTTCGAGCAGCGCCACGCGCGCGTGCAGTGACTGTTCGAAGTCGAGCTCGCCCCGCATCGCCGCCGCCGTCACCTCGGCGACCTCGTCCTCGCAGCCGGCGTGGGCGGCGAACAGCTCGATCACCTCGTCCTGGATGAGCGTCGAGTCCACGTCCATCACGATCAGACGCTGGGCGCGCCGGTGCAGCCCGGCCGCGACGACTGCGACATCGACACCGAGTGCCGCGGCCTCGGTCACCAGAGCGGTCCGCAGGTTTTCGGGCTCCGTACCGGACACGGCGAACTCGACTGCCGTGACGGGGTACTTGGCGAGCCGGAAGATACGGTCGATGTTGCCGCCGGTCTTGGTGATCCGGGCGGCGATCGCGGCCGTCGACTGCGCGGTCAGCGGGTGCCCGAGCACGGTGACGAGCGACCGGCCGTGACCGCGCGGCCGGTTGTCGCCGAGGCCGGAGATGATCTCGGCCTGCAGCTTCAGGGAGTCCGCCCAGCTGTGCACCGTGGCCCGCAGGCCGCCTTCGAGACCGGCCGGCGGCAGGGTCACAAGCGCGCACAGCACTATCCGCCCACGCGTGACGACCTGCTCGATGTCGACCACGTCGACCGAGTAGGCGGCGAGGGTGTCGAAGAGCCCGGCCGTGATGCCGGGTCGGTCCTTGCCGAAGATCTTGACGAGCAGAGTGGGGACGTCAGAGGTCTGCGAAGCGCTCATGGTCTTCCCACACTATCCGGCACGCAGTGCCTGCTGCCCCTACGGTCCGTCCAGCGGACAGGGAACTCTGGGTGTCATCGAGGTGACCTCGTCCTTCCCGCCGCATGACACCCATGAGACCTGCCCGATGACACTCATGAGACCTGCCCCATGACATCCATGAGATACGCCACTCACCCATGCCGCAGCGGCGCTGACCGCTGACCGCTGACCGCCGACCGCCGGTCGCCGGTAGCGCTCAAGGCTCCTCGGCCTACCGCCGCCCCCGGGGCCTCCCCGGCGGAGGCGGCGGCTCCTCCGGTGGCGGAGGCGGACCGTCCTGGGACCGCCCGGGCCTCGGGCGCGGCCTCGGGGCGGGCGGTGGCGTGGTTCCCGCCACCGTGGGGGCGCCGAACGCGCCGGGAGGGCGCCCGTTCCCGGGGGGACGTGCACCGCGCCGGCCGTCCTCGGGATCCCGTAGTTCGTCGGGGAGCTGCAGGTACGGGTTGGTGTCGGGGTTCGGCGGGCGGTACGAGGCGGCGGGGCTGTACGGCCCTTGCTGTTCGGGGACCTCCGCGTACGGCTGGGTGGCTGGTGCGCCCGGATCGACCGCGTCACCCCGTGCCAGCGGTGCCGCGCGCTGTCCGGCGGCCCCGCTGGCGTACGCGAGCAGGGCACCGGCCGCCCCCGCCCCCGCACCCCACAGGGCGCCGAGCAGCAGCGCCATGCCCAGCTGCGCGTGCAGCTCGATGCCCGCGCCGAACGCGTCGACGCCGAGGACCGACAGCGAGGCGTCCACGGACACCTCCGTGAGCCAGCCGAGCAGCGGCAGCGCGAGCGCCGTCACGATCCCCAGCCGCAGCGCACAGCGCCCGGCGAAGCCCAGGGCACCACTCTCACGTACGAACGGCGTACGCACCGCGGTCAGCACACCCCCGTACAGCATCATCAACGCGGCAGCGACGCCCAACAGCCAGACCCGGCCGTCCAGTTCGGCCAGCCGCCCGAGAGTGACGGGCTCGTCGGAGGAAAGGCCCAGCAGTTCGTCCAGCGGGGCGGGCAGGAACTGGACGAGCCCGCCCGAGGCCGAGCCGTCCCACGGCACGAAGAGCCCGATCGGGATGCCCAGCCACACCCCGTTGGGCGCCCCGAGCAGTGCCGCGCCCGCGATCCGTTTCGGATTGTCATCGCCGATCGCCGCGTACGCCGCCGCCGCGAGCCCCGCCAAGACCGCCACCAGCAACACCGTGACCAGCGCGGACGCGGCCGGCCGTACCAGCCGGTGCACCGCATCCCAGCCGCGCGGCAGCGGCGTACGGCGCGAGGCCAGCAGCGCGATCAGCAGAACGCCGATCACCCAGCCCACGCCGCCGAGCAGTGTCGGCACGGTGTCGACCGTGAAGCCGACCTCCGCCTCCGCGTCCGCGAGGTCCCCGAGCCGGTCGGGCAGCAGACCGCCGATGTCACCGAGCCCGGGCACGTCGACGTCGTCCGGCAGCCCGCCGCCCGGCAGCTGGTCGAGCCCGAGCGAACCGCCGTCAATCGTGATCACGTCGTGACCTGCCCAGGCGAGCCCGCCCAGCATCGCCACGAAGAGCACGACAACCGTGCCCGCGCGCGCGAGAAGTTCGCCGGCCGAGATCACAACTCCCGCCCCGCGCAAGGAGCGTAGGAAGAACCACGACAGCAGGAGCGCGCCCACCAGGCTCACACCCAGTGGCGTGATCGTGAGGGCGGTCTCCGCCTGCGCCCCCTCGAGCCCGAAGGCCGACACATCGCCGGACGGCGTGACCGAACCACCGGCCCCGAGCGCCACCACAGCCGCGGTCATCGACCCGAGCGAGCCCGCCGCGTCCGCCTCGAGCAGATGCAGTCCCAGCGCCGCCACGCCCGTCATCCCGATCAAGGCCCAGCTCACAGCGGCGATCGACGACAGCAGCACATCGCCCACCGGCATGCGCCTGCCGTCACTCGCCGTCTCGTAGCTCATCGTCAGATCCCCCGATCCGCGCCGCGACGTCTTCACAGCGGATGTCCCCCTCGCGTGGGATTACCACTCTCCGGGCCGGTTTCAACCCCGTCAACGACAAACGGACAACCCGCCCGTACGCGGTCATCACAAGGCCCGACTTTCGGTCAGAGGGCTCGTCCTGAAATAGTTCCCCCCGATGTTCGACATCCCTAGACTCCCTGTGATGGGGGTAACTCGGGGGACAACTCACGTGGGGCATGGAGTGCCGGAACTCGTACTGGAATTGAATGGACGGACCTGGACGCTCGATGCGTCCAGGCCATACGCCCTCGGACGCGATCCGCAGGGAGACATCGTGCTCGACGACGCCAGGGTGTCCTGGCGTCACGCCACGATCAGCTGGAACGGCCGCAGTTGGGTCATAGAGGACCACGGCAGCACCAACGGCACCTTCGTGCAGGGCCAGCGGATCCACCAGATGGAGATCGGCCCCGGCTCGTCCGTGCACCTCGGCAACGCGACCGACGGACCGCACGTGAAGGTCTCGGGCGCCGCCGCGGCCTCGGCCGCACCGCAGGCGCAGCCCCAGCAGCAGCCGTACGCGGCGCAGGGCGCGGGAGCGGCCGGCTGGGCGGCCCAGCAGGCGCCGCCGCAACAGCAGGCCCCGCAGCAGGGCTGGCAGCAGCCGCCGCAGGTCCCGCAACAGGGCGCGGACGGGGCGTACGCGCAGAAGGTGCCCGGTGGTGGCGCGGGGGCGCCGCCGGTCTACGGCGACCGCAGCCCCACCACGTTCCACCAGATGGCCCTCGGTCGTGTGATGCGCATCGGCCGTGCCCTGGAGAACGAGCTGGTCGTCTCCGACCTGCAGGTCTCCCGTCACCACGCCGAGTTCCACGCTGCGCCCGACGGCCGCTACGAGATCCACGACCTCGGCTCTCACAACGGCACGTACGTCAACGGCATCCCGATCGCCAAGGGCGGCTCGACGCTCCTCGGCCCGAACGACATCGTTGGTGTCGGCCACTCGACGTTCCGCCTGGTCGGCGACCGCCTCGAGGAGTTCGTCGACACCGGTGAGGTCTCCTTCTCGGCCCGCCATCTGACGGTGACGGTCGACGGCGGCAAGCAGATCCTCAAGGACGTCTCCTTCGGCGTACCGGAGAAGTCGCTCGTCGCGGTCATCGGCCCGTCCGGCTCCGGCAAGTCGACGCTCCTCAAGGCGCTCACGGGCTACCGCCCCGCCAACCAGGGCGATGTCCTCTACGACAACCGGAATCTCTACAAGCAGTTCGCCGAGCTGCGCCAGCGCATCGGTCTGGTCCCGCAGGACGACATCCTGCACAAGGAACTGACCGTCAAGAAG
The DNA here is from genome assembly GCF_011045015.1 of Streptomyces scabichelini. Lineage (GTDB taxonomy): Bacteria > Actinomycetota > Actinomycetes > Streptomycetales > Streptomycetaceae > Streptomyces > Streptomyces scabichelini. The sequence goes on from NZ_JAAKZY010000044.1 coordinate 42,688, forward strand.
GCCCTCAAATACGCCGCCAAGCTGCGCTTCCCCGCGGACACCACGGGCGCCGAGCGCCAGGCCCGCATCGACGAGGTGCTGCGCGAGCTCAAGCTGGACATCCACAAGGAGAAGAAGGTCACCTCCCTCTCCGGCGGCCAGCGCAAGCGCGTCTCCGTGGCCCTGGAGCTGCTCACCAAGCCCTCGCTGATCTTCCTGGACGAGCCGACCTCCGGCCTCGACCCGGGTATGGACCGCGATGTCATGCAGCTGCTGCGCGGCCTCGCCGACGACGGCCGTACGGTCCTGGTCGTCACGCACTCCGTGGCCGAACTGGCGATCTGCGACAAGCTTCTGGTCATGGCGCCCGGCGGTTCGGTGGCCTACTTCGGTCCGCCCGAGGAGGCCCTGAACTTCTTCGGCTACGACACTTGGGCCGATGTCTTCTCCGCCTTCGAGAACTACCGCGACTACGACTGGGCGGGCCGCTGGAAGGGCTCGCAGCACTACCAGATGTACGCAGCGGACATCGACGCCGTCGCCGCGCAGTCGACGCAGATGCCGCCCGCCCAGTCGATGCGTCCACCGAAGCCCCAGGGCTGGGGCTCGCAGTTGTTCACTCTGATCCGCCGCTATGTGTCGGTGATCGCGTCCGACAAGGGCTTCCTGGCGCTGACGGTGATCCTGCCGGCGGTGCTCGGCGCGGTGAGCCTGCTCATCGACCCGGACAAGACGCTGCTGGTCAACGAGAACCCGAAGACCGGCAGAATCATCCCGAACGGCACGGCCACCACCGTCCTGCTGATCCTCGCGGTCGGCGCGTGCTTTGCGGGCGCCGCCAACTCCGTCCGTGAACTGATCAAGGAACGGGTCATCTACGAGCGGGAGCGGGCGACCGGTCTGTCGCGCTCCGCGTATCTGATGTCCAAGGTGATCGTCCTCGGCGTGATCACGGTGCTCCAGGGCGCCATGGTCGGCGCGATCGGCTTCTCCAGCCGGACGATCCCCGACGAGGCCCTGATCTTCGGCACCGGCAAGCTCGCCGTGATGCTCGAGCTCTCCATTCCGATCATGGCGCTCGGCTTCACCTGCATGATGTTCGGCCTGGTCATCTCCTCGCTGGTGAAGACCTCCGAGAAGACGATGCCGCTGCTGGTGATGTTCGCGATCATCCAGGTCGTGTTCACCGGCTGCCTGTTCATCCTGAACGGCACGCTCGGCGTCAACGAGTTCTCGTACCTGATGCCGTCGCGCTGGGCGGTCGCCGCCGCCGGTACGACCCTGGACTTCAACCGGATCAGCCCGAACACGGATGACCCGGGCAACACGGACCCGCTGTGGGAGCACACGGCCTCGGCCTGGGGCATGGACATGGCCGCACTGATCGCCCTCGGCGTCATCTGTGGCTTCTTCGTGGCCCGCTTCCTGCGCCGCCACGAGCCCGAGGTCATGCGCAAGTAACGACTTCCGAGCAACGACTTCCGTGCACGAACGAGGCGCGGCACCCCGTCCGGGGTGCCGCGCCTCGCCGTCTGTACTGAGACCAGAGGTCCGCGCGGGACTCAGTACGCGCTGTTCACGTTGTCCATGGAGCCGTACCGGTCGGCCGCGTAGTTGCAGGCGGCGGTGATGTTGGCGACCGGGTCGTAGATGTTCCAGGACGTGCCCGCGACGTGGTACGCCTGGAAGGTCGGCGGGATGACCTGCAGCAGGCCCTTCGACGGAATGCCGTTGATGGCGTTGATGTCCCAGTTGTTGATGGCCTTCGGGTTGCCCGACGACTCGCGGATGATGTTGCGGCGAATGCCGTCGTACGAACCCGGGATGCCACGCTTCTTCATGATGTCGAGCGACTCGCGGATCCAGCCGTCGAGGTTGTTGGGGTAGGCCTTCGCGGCGACCGGCTTGACCGGGGCGCGCTGGGCGGACCGGCTCGCGGCCTGCTTCGCCTTGCGCTCCTGCTCGGCCTTCTTCGCGGCGTCGGCGGCGGCCTTCTTCGCGGCAGCGTCGGCGGCGGCCTTCTTCTTGGCGTCCTCAGCCGCCTTCTTCGCGGCGGCGGCGTCGGCTGCCTGCTTCTTCGCCGCGGCGGTTTTGGCCTGTGCGAGGGCGTCGGCCAGCTGGCCCTCGACGCCGCCCTTCACGTCCTTGACCTGCTGGGAGCTGAAGGCCACCGAGGATGCGGCGACGGACTCGGTGCTCGTGCTCGTCTGGGAAGCGCCGCCCGGTACGAGGGAGAACGCCAGGGCGGCGGCACCGACACCGGCGACACCGGCGATACCGAGCTTCTGTTTGTGCCTCTTGGTGAGCGTGGGGCGATAGCGGCGAAAAACGTCGGTGTTCAGGGGCATGCTGATGGACCTCTTCGAATAGCGCGGAAGTCGCTCTCGGGCCGGTGGGGACATTGGCTTTTCCGGCAGAACGCCGCGGGCAAAAACCCGCGGCGTCGAGCGACGGCTGCCATTCTTAGCGGCCGCAAAATGCCGTGGCAAAGGTGTGACGTACGATCCCGGGTAGTGGACCCCTAAAGGGCAAAACGGGGCAGACTGGCACGTCTGCCCCGCTCATCGGGAGTGTTTGTACCTCCTAGCGGCCTTCGTACGTGATGTGCGCCCTATGTGCGGGCTCACATCGGGCGCGTGACAGTCTCACCACTAGTTGCTGGAGCAATGCTCTGTGTGAGGGTTTTCGGACGACGGGATCTTGGACGGCAGAATGAGGTGCGCGTCGCCGAACTCGTGCCACAGATAGAGCCCGCGCAGTGCCTCCTCGTAGCTGCGGTCGACCGCCGCCGGCCCCGTGATCGCCTCCAGCATCAGCAGATGCGAGGCCTCCGGTTCATGCAGCCCGGTGAGGAGCCCGTCGACCACCCGCACCCCACGCTCCGGGGTCACCACGAGATCGGTCCAGCCCTCTGCGGCACGCACCACCCCGTCGGGACCGGCCGCGGACTCCACGGCCCGCACGGCCGTCGTACCGACCGCGACGACCCTGCCATCTCCCGCCTTCGCCGCATTGATCAGCCGCGCCGACGTCTCCGGCACCGTGAACCGCTCCGGATACGGCGGCTCGTGCGACTCGGCCGACGAGACCCCGGTGTGCAGCGTGATCGGCGCGAACTGCACACCCCGGCTCACCAGCTCCGCCACCAGACGTGGCGTGAAGGGCCGCGCGGCACTCGGCATCTCCGCGCTGCCCGCGCCGTCGGCGGACGCCAGCGCGAACACCGTCTGGTACACGGACAGCGGCTGGTCCCTCTCCGTGTACGAGTACCGAATGGGCCTCCCGTGCCGCCGCAGCAGCCGTAGGACGTCCGGTTCCGGCACCCGCGCCCACCACAGCCGGGGGCTCCGCGCGGTGAGGGGCTCCTCCAGGACGAGCCGTACGTCCCCAGGGAGGCGCACCTCTGTTCCCGCGGGCCCTCCCGCACGCGCGCGCGTGGTGCCCGCTCCGTCGGGATCCCGCAGCTCCACGGCCCACCGGCCGTCGTCACCACGCGTGGAGAAATGCACCACCACGCGCGCGTGCCCGATCCAGCCGTCCACCGCGGCCGCCAGCGTCGGCGACGTGTTCACGATGAGCAGATCCCCGGCTCGCAGGAGCCCCGGCAGCTCGACGAACGCGTGGTGCGACACCTCCGTACCGCGCGACACCAGCAGCCGCACCCCGTCCCGGTCGAGCCCGTTCCCCCGCTGCTCGACCGGCACCCGGGCCAACAGCTCCTCCGGAATCCGCACAGCGATCGTCATCGGGCCCCCAGCAGCGAGGGCGCTCCATGGCGACCACTCGCCGGCTGTCCGGCTGATCCTTCTGGCGCCGCCCTGACAGCGGTTGCTGCCGCGACGGGCCGTCCGTCGTCGGTGGTGGCGCCGGTCATCGGGTCAGCTCCAGAAGCGCTGGTGCCGCATAACGACCGCTCGCCGGGCGCTCGTCGAGCAGCCGCAGAAAGGCCGGGACGACACTGGCCGGCGCGGGCCGCGGATCGTCGTCGTCCGGTACGGCCGCCGCGTACAGGTCCGTGCCCATGTCGCCCGGGTCGACCGCCCAGACCCGCAGCCCGGGCTCCTCCTCGGCGAGCACCGCCGACACATGGTCGAGCGCCGCCTTCGACGCCCCGTAGCCGCCCCAGGTCTCGTACGCCTCGGCCGCCGCGTCCGAACTGATGTCGATGACCGTGCCCGCCGCCGACTCCCGCAGCATTGGCAGCGCCTCCTGGACGAGTCCGACCGCCGCGACGACATTGACCTCCAGGGCCTGCCGCAGCCCGTCCAGCGCCAGGTGCTCCAGGCGTACGAGCGGTTCGGCGCCGAGTGCGCTCGCGTTGTTCACCAGCAGGTCGATGCCACCCAGCCGCTGTGCCGCCGCCGCCAGACCGGCACGGTGCGCCGGGTCCGTGACGTCCCCGGGCAGTGCCTCCACCCGTGTCCCGTGCTTGCCGAGCGCCGCGGCCGCCTCTTGGAGAGCGTCCGCCGTTCTGGCATCGAGCACCAGATCCCAGCCGCGCTCCGCCAGAGCCTCGGCGAGCGCCCGCCCCAGCCCCTTCGAAGCCCCCGTGATGATCGCTACCGGCATGACATCCGTCCCCTCGTCCCACGACCGCTGACCGCCACTCCCGGCGGATGTCTTCAACGTAGGAACCGGCCCGGCCCCGCCGCCTCGGACGCGAGCCGCAACCATCCGGGTCCCTTCGCCCTAGGCCCACCGGCCTACGCAGGGGCCGCCACAGGACGGATACGCGCTGTCACACCCCGCCGGTACCTTGAAGTCATGAGTCAAGGACCCCGGTCGGGCCTGGCAGCGGTGAGTTCCGCGCTGCTGGCCATGAGCAGACACCTCGAGGTGCGCGACGTCCTCAAGACGATCGTCGCCTCGGCCCGCGAGCTGCTCGACGCCGAGTACGCGGCGCTCGGAGTCCCCGACGACCACGGCGGCTTCGCCCAGTTCGTGGTGGACGGCGTCAGCGACACCCAGTGGAAGGCCATCGGCCCCTTGCCGCGCCAGCACGGCATCCTCGCCGCGATGCTGCAAGAGGCCCGCCCCGAGCGACTCGCCGACGTGCGCAAAGACCCCCGCTTCGAAGGCTGGCCGAGCGCCCACCCCGACATGTCCGACTTCCTGGGCCTGCCCATCCGCGACGGCGACGAGGTCATCGGCGCCCTCTTCCTCGCGAACAAGAACTGCCCCAAACCGGAGGGCAGTTGCGGCTTCACCGAGGACGACGAGGAGCTCCTGACGATCCTCGCCCAGCACGCCGCGATCGCCCTCACCAACGCCCGCCTGTACGAGCGCAGCCGCGAGCTCACCATCGCCGAGGAGCGCTCCCGGCTCGCCCATGAACTGCACGACGCCGTCAGCCAGAAGCTGTTCTCCCTGCGCCTCACCGCCCAGGCCGCGACCGCCCTGGTCGACCGCGACCCGGGCCGCGCCAAGGGCGAACTCCAGCAGGTGGCCGCGCTCGCCGCCGAGGCCGCCGACGAACTGCGCGCCGCCGTCATCGAGTTGCGCCCCGCGGCCCTCGACGAGGACGGCCTGGTGGCCACACTGCGCACCCAGATCCAGGTCCTCGACCGCGCCCACTCCGCGCGCGTGACCTTCACCGGCCGAGGCGTACGCGCCCTGCCCGCGGCCCAGGAGGAAGCTCTGCTCCGCGTCGCCCAGGAGGCCCTGCACAACGCGCTGCGGCACTCCGGAGCGGACCGCGTCGACGTCACCCTCGACAAGCGCGGCCCCGAGGCGGTCCTTCGCGTCACCGACGACGGCAGCGGCTTCGACCCCAAGGCGATACGACGCGCGGGACGTCACCTGGGCCTGGTGTCCATGCGCGACAGGGCGAGCGGAGTCGGCGGCCGGCTGACCGTGGAATCGGCGCCCGGACAAGGCACCACGATCGAGATGGAGGTCCCTGGTGGCTGACGCAATCAAGGTGCTGCTCGTCGACGACCACCAAGTGGTCCGCCGAGGCCTGCGCACCTTCCTGGAGATACAGGACGACATCGAGGTCGTGGGAGAGGCGTCCGACGGCGCCGAAGGAGTCGCCCGCACCGAGGAGTTGAAGCCCGACGTCGTCCTCATGGACGTCAAGATGCCGGGCATGGACGGCGTCGCGGCCCTGCGCAGGCTGCGCGAACTCGACAACCCCGCGCGCGTGCTCATCGTCACCAGCTTCACCGAGCAGCGCACGGTCGTCCCGGCCCTGCGCGCGGGCGCCGCCGGATACGTCTACAAGGACGTGGACCCCGACGCCCTGGCCGGCGCCATCCGCTCCGTCCACGCGGGGCACATCCTGCTGCAACCCGAGGTCGCCGACGCGCTGTTGTCCCAGGAGGACGCCAACCTCGGCCAGGGAAGAGGCGGTTCACTCACCGAGCGGGAGCGGGAGGTGCTCGGCCTGATCGCCGACGGCCGCTCCAACCGAGAGATAGCCCGCGCCCTCGTCCTCTCCGAGAAGACCGTCAAGACGCATGTCTCGAACATCCTGATGAAGCTCGACCTCGCCGACCGCACCCAGGCCGCCCTGTGGGCCGTACGCCATGGGGTGGCCGGCTGAGCCCCGATCCGGCACGCCTCCCGGGCGGCAACTCGGAGCGTTCCGTTCCGGGCTGAGATTCATACCGTCGTGGGAATGTCCCCCACATGGCGCATCCTTCGCGGATCTCCGGCGTTCTCCAGTGCGTGCTGCGGCGCCTTGCCGCAGTGATCGCAAGGAGGAACTCAGAAGTGAAGAACCTGAAGAAGGCCGCGGCTGTCACGATGGTGGCCGGTGGCCTGGTTGCCGCCGGTGCCGGTTTCGCCTCCGCCACCGATGGCGCGCACGGTACGGCCGCGGGCTCGCCGGGCATCGCCTCGGGCAACCTCGTCCAGGCCCCGGTCGGCGTCCCCCTGAACGTGTCCGGCAACACCGCGAACATCGTCGGTCTGATGAACCCGGCCTTCGGCAACGACGCCTTCAACGACTGACGTACCCCTCCGGGACGAACAGTGACCACCGGCCTCCCAGGTGCCCCTGGGAGGCCGGTCCTGTATCTCCGCCGAAGATGGCCCCGGCCGTAGGCCGGGGCCATCGAGGCTTGCCCCGTAAGGGGCGCGGGGCTGTGTCAATGTGCGGCTCCGCCGCGTGGGCGCGACCAGCCCCCACCGGCCCGCAGATTCATCACCGTTCTCCAGCGGAGCGCTATCGCACGCCTCGTTCCCGCTCCTCCACAAAAGCGTTGTACGCCGCCACCTGCGCGCGCCGGGCCGTACGCTCGACCGGCCGCAGGGCCTCGGAGCGCGCCGCCATCTCGGAGGCGCTGACGGCTCCGCCGTGGCCGTTCTCGTACGCCACCGAGACGAGCAGCCCGACACGCTGGGCCAGCTCCAACACCCGTACCGCACGCGGCGGATAGCCGGGAGCCAGCACTTCGCCACCCCGCTCGGCCCGCGCCCGGTACGCGTCGATCGCCGCCTCGGCGACCGGACCCGAACCGGCCACGTCCAGACGCGACAGCATGTCGGTGGCCTCGCGCAGCGCCTCCGCGAGCTCCCGCTCGGCCTCGCCGAGGGACGGCACATCGGCGGGCGGCGCCTCGCGCACGGCCAGACACTGCCAGACGACCTCCACATGTACGTCGCCTTCGGGCCCGGCCTCGAACACCTCGGGCACCAGCCCAAGCGCGGCGCCGTGGCAGACGACCGCCTCCTCGGCCTCCAGGGCGCGCGCGTTGAACTCCGGCGGCCCGCTCAGTCCGAGCGGATGTCCGGGCGCGGGCAACGCGACCCGAAGACCGGTCACCCCGAGCGCCCGCAGCCGCCCCAGCGCAAGCGTGAGCCCGACCGGCCCCGTCTCACCGGGCAGCCCCTCGACCCGGTGCACGGCGTCCTCACCGATGACGGCGACGACCGCGTCGTCCGGCGAAACAAACCCGGCCAACAGGGCATTTCCCCATGCGGCCAGCCGTCCTGAGCGTGGTTCCGAGAGCATGCCCTCCACCCTAAGGACCGGCCGATGGAATGGAGCGGTCGACCGGTGGCGTAGGTTTTCCCTGGGGGCTGCGTCCACAGACGTAAGCGACGGCCGAGACTGCAATGGGAGACAGCGCGCTCATGAGCGATGTTCTGGAGCTGGAGGACGTATCCGTGGTCCGGGAGGGCCGGGCTCTGGTGGACCAGGTCTCCTGGTCGGTCAAGGAAGGGGAGCGCTGGGTCATCCTCGGTCCCAACGGTGCCGGAAAAACGACCCTTCTGAACGTCGCGTCCAGCTACCTCTTCCCCAGCAAGGGCACCGCCACGATCCTCGGCGAGACCCTCGGCAAGGTCGACGTCTTCGAACTGCGCCCCCGCATCGGCATGGCCGGTATCGCCATGTCGGAGAAGCTCCCCAAGCGCCAGACGGTCCTGCAGACGGTGCTGACCGCCGCGTACGGCATGACGGCCGGCTGGCACGAGGACTACGAGGACATCGACGAGCAGCGCGCCCGCGCCTTCCTCGACCGCCTCGGCATGAGCGACTACCTGGACCGCAAATTCGGCACGCTCTCCGAGGGCGAGCGCAAGCGCACCCTCATCGCCCGCGCCCTCATGACCGACCCCGAGCTGCTGCTCCTCGACGAGCCCGCCGCGGGCCTCGACCTCGGCGGCCGCGAGGACCTCGTACGCCGCCTCGGCCGCCTCGCCCGCGACCCGATCGCCCCCTCGATGATCATGGTCACGCACCACGTCGAGGAGATCGCCCCCGGCTTCACCCATGTCCTGATGATCCGTCAGGGCAAGGTCCTCGCCGCCGGCCCGCTGGAACTCGAACTCACCTCCCGCAACCTGTCGTTGTGCTTCGGACTCCCGCTGGTCGTCGAGCAGGTCGGCGACCGCTGGACGGCCCAGGGCCTGCCCCTGTCCTGACGAGCTCGAACGCCTGTGCCAAGTTGATCGGCGCCCTGTCCGCGACACGACCTGCGGACCTACCATGACCACGTGGAAGACATCGACGCATGGGTGTGGTGGCTGATCGGGGCGGCCGGGCTCGGAATCCCGCTCGTCGTGACCGCGATGCCGGAGTTCGGAATGCTCGCCGTCGGCGCTGTGGCGGGCGCCCTGACCGCGGGACTCGGGGGCGGTGTCGTCCTCCAGGTCCTGGTCTTCGCCGCGGTCTCGGTCGCGCTCATCGCCGTCGTACGCCCCATCGCGGCCAGACAACGCGCCCAGATGCCCCAACTCGCCACGGGCATAGACGCGTTGAAAGGCAAACAGGCCGTCGTCCTCGAGCGGATCGACACCTCCGGAGGCCGGATCAAACTCGGCGGAGAAGTCTGGTCCGCGCGCTCCCTCGACACGGGCCAGACCTACGAAGTCGGCCAGGAGGTCGATGTCGTGGAGATCGAAGGTGCCACGGCGATCGTCATGTGACTTCACGCGGAGTTCCATGGCCGGAACGCTGCACGTGGAGAGTTGTGGTCTGACACACTCGTCCAGCAAGATCTTCGACAATCACAAGATCTTCCGGAACGCCGAGGCGGAGAAGGGTACGGGGAGCCACGATGGCACCGATCGTCATCGTCCTGATCATTCTGGTGGTGTTGGTCTTCATCGCCCTGATCAAGACGATCCAAGTCATCCCGCAGGCCAGCGCCGCCATCGTCGAGCGCTTCGGCCGCTACACGCGGACTCTCAATGCGGGCCTGAACATCGTCGTCCCGTTCATCGACTCGATCCGCAACCGCATCGACCTCCGCGAGCAGGTCGTCCCCTTCCCGCCGCAACCGGTGATCACCCAGGACAACCTGGTGGTCAACATCGACACGGTCATCTACTACCAGGTGACCGACGCACGCGCGGCGACGTACGAGGTCGCCAGCTACATCCAGGCCATCGAGCAGCTCACCGTCACCACGCTCCGCAACATCATCGGCGGCATGGACCTGGAGCGGACCCTGACCTCCCGCGAGGAGATCAACGCGGCCCTGCGCGGCGTCCTCGACGAGGCCACCGGCAAATGGGGCATCCGCGTCAACCGCGTCGAGCTCAAGGCCATCGAGCCACCCACCTCCATCCAGGACTCGATGGAGAAGCAGATGCGCGCCGACCGCGACAAGCGCGCCGCGATCCTCACCGCCGAAGGTATCCGCCAGTCGCAGATCCTGACCGCCGAGGGTGAGAAGCAGTCCGCGATCCTGCGCGCCGAAGGTGAGGCCAGGGCCGCCGCGCTGCGCGCCGAGGGCGAGGCCCAGGCCATCCGGACCGTCTTCGAGTCCATCCACGCCGGTGACGCGGACCAGAAGCTCCTCGCCTACCAGTACCTCCAGATGCTCCCCAAGATCGCCGAGGGCGACGCCAACAAGCTCTGGATCGTCCCCAGCGAAATCGGCGACGCCCTCAAGGGATTGAGCGGCGCGATGGGCAACTTCGGCCCGATGGGCGGCAACTCGGGCGGCGGAGGCACAGAGCGCCTGGAGAAGCCGACGGTCACCGACTGACGTCCGTACGCATGCGAAGGGGCCCACCTCCCTCGGGAGGCGGGCCCCAGTCACGTACGGTCTATGCAGCCGGCTGCACCAGCCACTCCGGCAGCGCCGCGAACTCGTCCCGGCCCAGCGCCAGCAGCATCGCGTCCGCCGGCGTCGGCTCGAACGGCTGCCGCAGCAGCGGCATACCCGCCTGCTCCGGAGTCCGGTTCGCCTTGCGGTGATTGTCCTCCGCGCACGACGCCACGGTGTTCAGCCAGGAGTCCGTACCGCCCTGGGCCCGCGGCACCACATGGTCCACGGTCGTGGCCCGCCTGCCGCAGTAAGCGCACCTGTGCCGGTCCCGGACCAGGACACCCCGCCTGGACCAAGGGGCTTGTCTTCGAAAGGGCACCCTCACATAGCGGCACAGCCTGATCACCCGGGGCGCGGGTATGTCGACCACGGCTCCGCGCATACGCAGTTCGGGGTGGGCCTGCTCGACGACAGCCTTGTCCTGCAGCACCAGAACGACGGCTCGATTCAACGTCACCGTCGACAGCGGCTCGAAGCTCGCGTTCAGCACCAGCGTGTCCCGCATCCAGCCCACCTCCTATGTGCACCGCCCACCCCCTGGCGGGCTTGGATCAACTCTGGCCGGGCACGCCGAGATGGACAACGCAATAAAAAATGCCCGCCTCTGATCAATTCCAAGACCAGAGGCGGGCAAACGTTCAGTGAACGCTCAGCTCTCCGCGGGCGCCGCGTACTCGGCGATCAGCTGAGCCCTCGCCAGCGTGTGGAACCGCAGGTTGAAGCCCACGAAAGCCGGTGTGGCGTCCGCGTCAGGACCGAGCTTCTCCTGATCCACCGCGTACACCGTGAAGACGTACCGGTGTGCCGGGTCCCCGGCCGGCGGCGCGGCACCGCCGAAGTCCTTCGTCCCGTAGTCGTTGCGCGACTGGACCACGCCCTCCGGCAACCCCTCGAACTTGCCGCTGCCCGCACCCGCCGGCAGCTCGGTGACCGAGGCCGGGATGTCGAACACGACCCAGTGCCAGAACCCGCTCCCCGTAGGGGCGTCCGGGTCGAAGCACGTCACGGCGAAACTCTTGGTCTCCGGCGGGAAGCCCTCCCAGCGCAGCTGCGGCGAGGTGTTCCCCGCCGCATAGACCTGAGCGTCCTTCAGCACCGCGCCCGGCTCGACGTCCTCACTCGTGACCGTGAACGACGGAACGGTCGGATGGAAGTCATGGGGAAGCGGCGGCCTCTTGGACTCGGTCACCTCGGCACCTCCTGATCGGTCCTGCTCGGTGGAATCCTTCGCTCCCGAGCCTAGAACCAGTTACGGCGGCTACCGACCTCGGACAGCCACTGGTTGAGGTACGCAGCCCAGTCGGTCCCCTGGAAGTCGTTCAGGCCCACCTTGAACGACCGGAACGAGTCGCTGCCCTCGCTGAACAGCCCCGGCTTCTTGTCCATCTCCAGAACGACGTCCATCTCACGCTCGTCCGCGACGAAGCTCAACTCGACCTGGTTGAGGCCGCGGTACTGCTGAGGCGGGAAGAACTCGATCTCCTGGTAGAACGGCAGCTTCTGCCGCGTACCCCGGATGTGACCGCGCTCCATGTCCGCGCTCTTGAACCGGAAGCCCAGCTGGATGAAGGCGTCCAGAATCGCCTGCTGCGCCGGCAGCGGATGCACGCTGATCGGGTCCAGGTCACCGGAGTCCACGGCACGCGCGATCTCGAGCTCCGTGGTCACACCGATGTTCATCCCGCGCAACGGCTGACCGCCGATGGTCGTGATCGGCGTCTCCCACGGGATCTCAAGCCCGAACGGCACCGCGTGCACCGCGTTCGCCTGCAGCTCGAAGGCACCACCGAGCCGCAACTTCGTGAACTCCATGTTCTGCCTGAGCTCCTGGTCGTCGTGCCCTTCCACCTCGACCCGAGCCTGGAGCCCGACCGAAAGCCCCTCGATCTCCTGGTTCACGGACCCGCCCTGAATCCGCACCTCACCCTGGACGACGCCGCCGGGAACGACATTCACCTCGGTCAGTTCTGTCTCGACCGAAGCCCCACCGGCCCCAAGGCTCGCAAGCAGCCGCTTGAACCCCATGTCTTTTCCTCCTCAGGCAACGCCTGTCTCTGTCCGGATCCTTGATCCCTACACACGCGATCCGATCGTGTCCGGTTCCGCGCCCTCACCCTGGCAAAACGGACGCTCCCCGGCCACCCCACTGGCAGTCACACGTTTGCACTACGCTCGTACGCCATGATCGCGGCCCCTGACCGTACGCCCCTGCCCCGGGAGTTCTTCGACCGCCCCGTCCTGGAGGTCGCCCCTGATCTGCTGGGGCGCGTCCTCGTACGCACCACCCCGGACGGACCGATCGAGCTCCGCCTCACAGAGGTCGAGGCCTACGACGGCCCGAACGACCCCGGCTCCCACGCGTATCGCGGCCGCACCGCCCGCAACGACGTGATGTTCGGTCCGCCCGGCCACGTGTACGTCTACTTCACCTACGGCATGTGGCACTGCATGAACCTGGTGTGCGGACCGGAGGGCGAGGCGAGCGCGGTCCTGCTCCGCGCCGGAGAGATCACCGAAGGCATCGAACTCGCCCGCAAACGTCGACTTTCGGCCCGATACGACAAGGAACTGGCCAAAGGACCCGCGCGGCTGGCCACGGCCCTGGACGTCGACCGAGCCCTCGACGGCACGGACCTCTGCGCTCCCGGCACCGCCCCACTGACCCTTCTCGCGGGCACACCCGTGCAGCCCGACCAGGTACGCAACGGTCCACGCACCGGCGTGGCCGGCGAAGGTGGTGTCCACCCCTGGCGCTTCTGGATCGCTGACGACCCGACCGTGAGCCCTTACCGTGCCCATACCCCCCGCCGTCGCCGAACTTGACGCGTCCCTGGGCGATCCGTAACGTAGCCCGAGCCGCTTGAACCGGGTACGGCGTTCAGCCAGCAGCCGGAAGCGGCCAACCCACTACCTACGACTTCCTCTCAGCGAGGGTGAATTCGGCGCGCCTGCGTGCCGTAATCCAAACTCGCGGGGCTCGATTATGAGTTGCCGGGGAGGATCGGTTAACGTAGTGAATGTCGAAAGGCCGCGAGGGAGACCTTGGCGCCTAATGGCAAATCCCCTCCAGCGGGGAATCGGGTCCGAAAGGATCTGGTAACGTTGGAAACACCGAAGGGAAGCCCGGAGGAAAGCCGCGACAGAGTCTGTCGGGTGAGTACGAAGGAAGCGTCCGTTCCTTGAGAACTCAACAGCGTGCCAAAAATCAACGCCAGATATGTTGATACCCCGTCTCCGGCCATTCGGTCGGGAACGAGGTTCCTTTGAAGAAAACACAGCGAGGACGCTGTGAACCTTTCCGATTATTCCTCGGAGGGGTTCCGCTCTCGTGATGTGTGATCCCGATTACGGGAATACATTCACGGAGAGTTTGATCCTGGCTCAGGACGAACGCTGGC
>NZ_JAAKZY010000450.1 GCF_011045015.1 Streptomyces scabichelini
GTCCTAAGGGGGTGCTGGGTTGGGGGTTCGTGGGCGAGTGCCAGTGGTCTGTGGCTGGTCGCGCCCACGCGGCGGAGCCGCAAATTCGATACAGCCCCGCGCCCCTGAAGGGGCGCGGTTGGCGCCCTGAGGAACAGAGGCGCGGGCGGGCTGATGCGGGCGCGGAAAATCCGGGCGTTTGACCGCCGGAACGGCGATTAGGATCAGCCCCCTGATGACTGCCACCCTCGTCGCCAAGAATCTCGCCGCCGGTCACGGCGACCGCTCCCTCTTCTCCGGGCTCGACCTCGTCGTCGCGCCCGGCGATGTGATCGGTCTTGTCGGTGCCAACGGCGCGGGCAAGTCCACACTGCTGCGCCTGCTGGCCGGGCTGCTCACACCCGAGCAGGGCGAGCTGCGGCTCTCCCCGCCGGCCGCCACCGTCGGACATCTGCCGCAGGAACCGGACCGCAGGCCGGGCGAGACCGTTCGGGAGTTCCTCGCCCGCCGCACCGGTGTGGCCGAGGCCCAGCGCCTGATGGACGAGGCCACGCAGGCGCTCGTCGACGGGGCGCCGGGCGCGGACGACGCGTACGCGACGAGCCTGGAGCGGTGGCTCGGACTCGGCGGCGCCGACCTCGACGAGCGTGCCGAGGAGGTGGCGGACTCGCTGGGTCTCGGCGTCGGCCTGGACCAGCCCATGACCTCGCTCTCCGGCGGCCAGGCGGCCCGCGCCGGACTGGCCTCCCTCCTGCTCTCCCGTTACGACGTCTTCCTGCTCGACGAGCCGACCAACGACCTCGACCTGGACGGCTTGGAACGCCTCGAACGCTTCGTGTCCGGCCTGCGCGCGGGCACGGTCGTCGTCAGCCACGACCGCGAGTTCCTCACCCGCACGGTCACCAAGGTCCTCGAACTCGACCTCGCGCAGCAGGAGATCAGGCTGTACGGCGGCGGATACGAGGCCTATCTGGAGGAACGGGACGTGACGCGCAGACACGCCCGCGAGGACTACGAGGAGTACGCCGACAAGCGGTCCGCGCTCGAAGGGCGGGCCCAGATGCAGCGCTCCTGGATGGACAAGGGTGTCAAGAACGCCCGGCGCAAGGCGGGCAACGACAACGACAAGATCGGCCGCAAGTTCCGCAGCGAGGCCAGCGAGAAGCAGGCCGCGAAGGCCCGGCAGACGCAGCGCATGATCGAGCGGCTCGACGTCGTCGACGAGCCGCGCAAGGAGTGGGAACTGCGGATGGAGATCGCGGCGGCACCGCGCTCGGGCTCCGTGGTCGCCACCCTGCGCGATGCGGAGGTACGGCGCGGCGACTTCACGCTCGGCCCGGCGACCCTCCAGATCGACTGGGCGGACCGGGTGGCGGTGACCGGCGCGAACGGCGCGGGCAAGTCGACGCTGCTGGGCGCCTTGCTGGGGCGGGTGCCGGTGGACGCGGGCCACGCCTCCCTGGGCTCTGGCGTCCTGGTCGGCGAGGTCGACCAGGCCCGCAAACTGTTCTACGGCTCCGAGTCCCTGCTGGACGCGTTCTGCACGGCGGTCCCGGACACGGAACCGGCCGAAGTCCGCACCCTCCTGGCCAAGTTCGGCCTCAAGTCGCACCACGTCCTGCGACCGGCCGCCACCCTGTCACCCGGCGAACGCACGCGCGCCGCCCTGGCCCTCCTCCAGGGCCGCGGCGTCAACCTCCTGGTCCTCGACGAGCCCACCAACCACCTCGACCTGCCCGCCATCGAGCAACTGGAGTCGGCCCTCGATTCCTACGAGGGCACGCTCCTGCTGGTCACCCACGACCGCCGAATGCTGAACGCGGTACGCACGACCCGCCGGCTGGAGGTAGCAAACGGCAAGGTGACCGAACGCTGATCGCGGGTTCGAGGGACGCCCCTTATGGGGCGCCCCATAAGGGGCGCGGGGAACTGCGCGACAAGCCACGACGCCCCCGCAGCCGACAGACGACCTCTCAAGGGGGCCTGGGGCGCAGCCTCAGTTTCGGGA
>NZ_JAAKZY010000451.1 GCF_011045015.1 Streptomyces scabichelini
CGCTGAACGTGCCCCGCACCCCCACGGGGAACGCCGACGTGGACGCCCAGCTCGACCGCCTTGCCGATGCCGACCACCTCGCTGCGGACGGGCACATCGAGGTGTACGAAGATGTGCACCGGGGGCTGCGCGACGCGCTCACCGCGCTCGACGCCCGCCCGGGACCCTCGGGACCTCCGGGGCCCCAGGCGCCGTACGGCATGAACAACAGGAGCTGAACCGAACGTGGCAGGAGTGGCACGACGCCGCCTCGACGCCGAGCTGGTCCGCCGGAAGCTCGCCCGCTCGCGGGAGCACGCCGGCCAGCTGATCGCCGCCGGGCGTGTCACCGTGGGCAAGACCCTCGCGACCAAGGCCGCGACCCAGGTGGAGACCGCCGCGGCCATCCTGGTCGCCCAGGACGACAGCGACCCCGACTACGTCTCGCGCGGCGGCCACAAGCTCGCGGGGGCACTCGAGGTCTTCGTGCCGCTCGGCCTGAAGGTCGAGGGACGGCGGGCGCTGGACGCCGGTGCCTCGACCGGCGGATTCACCGACGTACTGCTGCGCGCGGGAGCCGCCCACGTCGTCGCCGTCGACGTCGGCTACGGACAGCTGGCCTGGTCTCTCCAGAGCGATGAACGGGTCACCGTCAAGGACCGTAAGAACGTACGCGAGTTGACGTTGGAGGCGATCGATGGGGAGCCGGTGGATCTTATTGTCGGAGACTTGTCCTTCATCCCGCTCGGCCTGGTGCTGCCCGCCCTCGTGCGGTGCGCGGCGCCTGAAGCCGACCTGGTCATGATGGTCAAGCCGCAGTTCGAGGTGGGCAAGGAGCGGCTGGGGAGCGGCGGTGTCGTACGCAGCCCCGAACTGCGGGCCGAGGCCGTGCGCGGTGTGGCCGGGCGTGCCTGGGAGCTGGGACTCGGGGTGAAGGGTGTCACGGCCAGTCCGCTGCCCGGGCCCTCGGGGAATGTCGAGTACTTTCTGTGGCTGCGAGCCGGGGCACCCGCGCTGGACCCGGCCGACGTTGACCGTGCAGTGGCGGAGGGGCCGCGTTGACAGAGACCCGAGCTCGTACTGTTTTCCTGCTGGCGCACACCGGGCGGCCCGCGGCCATCCGCAGTGCCGAACTCGTCGTCCAGGGGCTGCTGCGCTCCGGGCTCGGTGTACGGGTCCTGGAGGCAGAGGCGGCCGATCTGCCGCTGCCGCCGACCGTGGAGCTCGTGAAGGAGGCGACTCCCGAGTGCCTCGACGGGTGTGAGCTGCTGATCGTGCTGGGCGGTGACGGGACGCTGCTGCGCGGTGCCGAGTTCGCGCGTGCCTCCGGGGTGCCGATGCTCGGCGTCAACCTGGGGCGTGTCGGCTTCCTTGCGGAGGCCGAGCGTGACGATCTCGACAAGGTCGTCGACCGGGTGGTGACTCGGGCGTACGAGGTCGAGGAGCGGATGACCGTCGACGTCGTCGTGCACAGCAACGGTGATGTCGTGCACACCGACTGGGCGCTGAACGAGGCCGCTGTGCAGAAGGTCTCCGCCGAGCGGCTTCTCGAGGTCGTCCTGGAGATCGACGGGCGGCCCGTCACCGGGTTCGGGTGTGACGGCATAGTTTGCGCGACGCCCACCGGATCGACGGCGTACGCGTTCTCCGCCGGTGGTCCTGTGGTGTGGCCGGAGGTCGAGGCGCTGCTCATGGTGCCGATCAGTGCGCATGCGCTGTTCGCCAAGCCGCTGGTTACCTCGCCGGACTCGGTGCTTGCTGTGGAGGTTCAGCAGCACACTCCGCATGGGGTGCTGTGGTGCGATGGGCGGCGGACGATCGAGTTGCCGCAGGGGGCGCGGGTGGAGGTGCGGCGGGGGGCTGTGCCGGTGCGGCTGGCTCGGTTGCACCATGCTTCGTTCACGGATCGGCTTGTTGCCAAGTTTGCGTTGCCTGTGGCGGGTTGGCGGGGGGCGCCGCATTAGGG
>NZ_JAAKZY010000452.1 GCF_011045015.1 Streptomyces scabichelini
GCCCCCGGCCCCTCCCCCACCGGAAACCTCCGCTCGTTCCGGTCGATCTTCGCGGAGAGCGCCGCGAGGGGATCGATGTCGAGCACCTCGCACAGCTGGAGCAAGTACGCCAGCACGTCCGCGACTTCGTCCGTCACGCGGGACGCCTTGTCGGGGTCGGACATCACGCGTGCCGACTCCTCCGGCGTCAACCACTGGAAGATCTCGACGAGTTCGGACGCCTCCACGCTGAGCGCGGCGACCAGGTTCTTCGGGGTGTGGTACGGCTGCCAGTTCCGCGCCGCCGCGAACGCGGCCAGCCTGCGCTGGAGCTGCGCCACCTTTCTTTCAGGCAGCGCACCAGGTCCTTCAAAGCCGGGGTGAATGCCCGCTCCCGGGTAGCCGGGCAGGCTAGCCGGGTCGCCGCCAAGGCGATCGGGCGCATCACCCGACTCAACCGCGAGGCGGACCACGTGCACCAAGTAGGAGTTCAGCGAGCGATCCCGTGCGTCGGCGGTAGATTTCGCCTTCTCGTACAGCTCATCGGGGATGCGGAATCTATAATTGACCATGACCTCATAATGACCTTATATTGACATCATGTCCAGGTTCCGGATGTACCCGACTGCGCAGCAGGAACAGCAGATGCTGCTGCATTGCGCGCATGCGCGGTACGTGTGGAACCTGGCAGTCGAGCAGCACTCGCACTGGCGCATGGGCAAACGGCCCGCACCCGGGTTCGCCGAGCAATGCCGACAGCTCACCCAAGCCCGGCACGAGAACGAATGGCTCGGCGCCGGGAATGCCAATGTCCAGCAGCAGGCGTTGAAAGACTTCGCCAAAGCCAAGGCAGCGAAGTTCGCGTCCGGGTTCGGTGAGCCCACGTGGCGGAAGAAGTACAAGCACGAGGGCTTTCGTGTCATCGGGACCGACCGCGTACCTGAGTGCCATGAGGACGGCTCGCCGAAGCTCAACGCCAAGACAGGCAAGCACGTCATGGGCCGGTCGGTGGTGGTGCACAAGCTCAACCGCCGGTGGGCTCAGGTCAAGGTACCGGGCTGCGGCTGGGTCCGCTTCCGTCACACTCGCTCTGAGCTGCCGCAGGCGAAGACCTTTCGGGTCACGTTCAAAAACGGTCAGTGGCACCTCGCCTTCGCCGTGATCCCCAAGTCGGTCGCAGGGCCCGGCACCAGTGAAGTCATCGGCATCGACCGGGGTGTGACCATCACCGCTGCCCTGTCGGACGGCCGGAAACTGAACTGTCCGCAGCTCACGGTCAAGGAACGCGCCCGGATCCGCAAGCACCAGCGCCGCGCCGCACGGGCACCCAAGGGCAGCGAGCGCAAGGCCGCCGAGTACGCCAAGGCCGCCAAGCTCAAGGCCCGGGAGGCGAACCGGCGCAAGGACTGGTGTGAGAAGACCTCAACCACGCTCGCCCGGACCTATGCCACGATCCGCTTCGAGAAGCTCACCATCAAGAACATGACCGCCTCCGCACGGGGGACGGTCGAACAGCCCGGCCGAAACGTGCGTCAGAAAGCGGGGCTAAACAGGGCGATCCTTGCCCAGGGCTGGGGGCTGCTCCGTCGTCGCACGGAGGACAAAGCCCCCGGCCGGGTCGAGGAGATCCCCGCCCCGTACACCAGTCTGCGATGCGGCGCCTGCGGATGGATCGACAAGAACTCGCGCAAGAGCCAAGCCGAGTTCGTCTGCTCCTCCTGCGGCTTCGCCTGCAACGCCGACGAGAACGCAGCAATCAACGTCGCGGCAGGACAGGGCGGAATCCCCCGCCCCAGGCGCTCAGCCTGTGTCGGAGGGACGACACCGCCCACACAGCGGTCGAGCGTCCGTGAACCTCAACCTGACTGGGTTGGAATCCCCCTCTTTTGAGAGGGGGAGGATGTCAAATCAAGTTCTGTCACGGTCCAGGTCTACCACCGTGACCCCGCCCACCCCCGAGG
>NZ_JAAKZY010000453.1 GCF_011045015.1 Streptomyces scabichelini
GGCGGGCAGTGTAGGTGGGCGGTGCACAGGGGGTCGGCGGGGTCGGCGGCGCCTGCCGCGAAGGCGTGGACGAGGGTGCGTAGCGCGTCCGCGTCGCCTTGCTGGGGGAGGGTCTCGCCGACGGCGGCCCGTATGCGTGCGGCGACGGCGGCCGGGCCGCCGGCGGGGAGCGGGCCGCCTCGGGCGGCGGCGCCGGTCCGTAGCGCGTCGAGCACGGTGGTGAGTAACGGCCGTAGGGTGGTTGGCCCTTGGGGGCCTGAGGCGAGCGGGCTCATGGTCGTCCTCCGGGGCGCGGGGTTGGGGCTGCGCGCCCGGAAGCCCAACGATCGGAACCCGAATGGAGGTACGGCGCTCTCCGCAGGTTGAGCGGGTATGGAGCTCGGCGGGAAGCGGCCGGTGCGAAAACTGCGGGTCGTGTGTGGCTGGTCGCGCAGTTCCCCGCGCCCCTGGGGGCCTACGGCCCCCTCGGGGCGCGGCTTACGCCTCCCTTACTTTCAACGCTCGCCCCATGTCATCGAGTTGGTCCACCAGCTTGCGCTGCAACGCCGGGATCGGGTTCGTCTCGTTCAGGCACTGTTCGCCCAAGCGGAGTGTCTCGGGTGAGATCGCGTAGACCGGGAACGCCCAGCGGCCCGCTGCCTCGGCCATGGCGGGGCCCCGGCGGGCCGCTACGGCCACCGCGTCGTCGAAGTAGCGGGGGACGAAGTCCCGTACGAGGTCGAGTTGTTCGGGTTGCCAGAAGCCCTGGGCGGTGGCGGTGAACAGGTAGTTGGAGAGGTCGTCGCCGGCGAACATGTCCTCCCAGGCCTGGCGTTTGGCCTGGGGGTCGGGGAGGGCGGCGTGGCAGCGGGCGGCGCCTTGCTTGCCGATGGCGCTGGGGTCCTGGACGAGTTCGGCCTCGATGACGGCGTCGTCGATGGCGCCGAGGACGGCGAGGCGGCCGAGGATGCGCCAGCGCAGTTCGGGGTCGAGTTCGGGGCCGCCGGGGACGGTGCCTTCGGAGAACCAGGCGCTGATCGTGTCGGGCTGGGCGGCGGCGTCGATGAAGTGGCGTACGGCGGTGAGGCGCAGGCCGGGGTGGGAGCCGTCCTCGGTGCGGCGGATGAGGTCGCGGCACAGGGAGGTGAGGGTGGTGAGGGCGGCGGGCCGGTCGTGGGCGGGCAGGTAGCGGTCGGCGACCTGGGTGGTGGCGAAGGCGAGGACGCCCTGGACGAGGGCGAGGTCGGTCTCGTGCGGGAGGTGGGCGCGGGCGGCCTCGAGGTAGGCGGTGGGGGCGAGTTCGCCGTCGCGTACGCAGTCGCGCAGGGCGTTCCAGACGACGGCGCGGGTCAGTGGTTCGGGCAGGGCGGACAGTTCGGCGCGTACGGTCGCGAAGGATTCGGGGTCGAAGCGGATCTTGGCGTAGGACAGGTCGCCGTCGTTGAGGACCAGCAGGGCGGGGCGTTTGCCGATGGGGTGGGCCGGCTCGGTCTGGGGGATGTCGAGTTCGAGGCGTTCGCGGAGGGTGAGGCGGCTTTCGTCGCTGAGGTCCCGGTCGTACAGGCCGACGGCGATGCGGTGGGGGCGGCTGCCGGCGTGCGAGACGGTGAGGGCGCAGGTGCCGTTGTCGGTGGGGGCGATCTTCGGGGTGAGGGTGTCGACGCCGGTGGTGCGCAGCCAGGAGTCGGCCCAGGCGTGGACGTCGCGTTCGGTGGCGTCGGCGAGGGAGGTGATGAAGTCGGCGAGGGTGGCGTTGGCGAACTTGTGCCGGGCGAAGTGGGTGTTGATGCCGGCGAGGAAGTCCTTTTCGCCGAGCCAGGCGACGAGTTGGCGCAGTGCGGAGGCGCCCTTGGCGTAGGAGATGCCGTCGAAGTTGAGGAGGGCGGAGGCGGTGTCGGGGACGGCGTCGGGGTCGGGGGC
>NZ_JAAKZY010000454.1 GCF_011045015.1 Streptomyces scabichelini
CGCAGAGCCAGCGCCTGGGCCGAGGTCGCCCGACGCGTCCACCGCTCCAACTCCGCCCGCTCCTCAGCAGACAGCAGCAATGGCTCCAGTTTCGGGCCCCGACGAGGAACTGACGCACCAGCAGTAGAAGTCACATACCAACTAACGATCAACTACTGGCGCAGGACACTAGAGGTGCAGTCGCAGTTACGGCGGTCGGTGGCCTCGGCGGCGGTAGTGGCTGAGGCGGGCGCGGTGTTGATGGCGTCGACGCCAGCGTGACCAGTGCAGGATGTGATCGGCTTCGTGCCGGACGGCGTGGGTGAATCTGCTCAGCAGGCGGCGGATCTCATTCACGCTCAGTCGGATCAGGTCGCGGCGGTGTCCCCCTTTTTCATGGGCGATGGTCCGGATCGCGGTCAGGTGGGCGGAAGCCGCCATGGCCAGGGTGACGTGCCGGTACCAGGCCGCATATTGCCGTACTTGGTAGTGGTCCAGGCCGGCCTCGTTCTTCGCGGCCTGGAAACACTCCTCGATCGCCCACCGGGCGCCGGCGGCCCGCACGATCTCCGCCGTCGCGGTACCCGCCGGCGTGTGGGTGAGGTAATAGGCGCGCTCGCCGTCGGCGAGGCTGCGGCGGATCAGCAGGGCGTCTTCGAAGCCGTCGTCGCCCTGGCCGGGCAGCGGGACCAGGGCCCAGGCGTATTCACGCAGGCCATGGGCACCCTCCCCGGCTGAGCGGATCTCCCAGGCATGCTCCGGCAGGATCGCCGAGATGGTGCGGGCGTTCTGCCCGCGCGGCCCGCACCGGTGCTTGCAGGCGATCGCCAGCACGTAGCTCAGACGCTGTTCGGTCAGCCAGCCGCGCAGGACGGGGTCCTGGCCGTAGACCTCGTCGCCGGTCACCCAGCAAAACGACACCTTCGCGGTGACCGCCCGCTCCATCATCACGCGGGCCAGCGCGGACTTGGTGCGGAAGGTGGCCTTGTCACCGATCTTCGCGTCCGCCCGGCGGGCCGGCTCCTCGGTCCAGGACGTCGGCAGGTACAACTCCCGGTCGATCAAGGCCCGCCCCCTCGTGGAGGCGTAGGCCAGGAACACTCCCACCTGGCAGTTGTCGATCTTTCCGGAGGTGCCGGTGTACTGCCGCTGCACACCGGCCGACCGGGTGCCCTTTTTGATGAAGCCGGTCTCGTCCACGGCCAGCACGCCGCCCTCGGCCCCCAGATGATCCAGCACGAAGCCGCGAACCTCGTCACGGACCGCGTCGGCAGACCAGTCGGCCTGGTTCAGTAAACGTTGCATGCCGTCCGGGCACAGCTCACCGGCCTGCTCGGCCAACGTCCAGCCGTTCTTACGTTCCAAGGGTGCGAGCAGCCCGCGCACATACTCCCTTGCCCGCCGACGCGGCTCGGACCTGCGGAAATGCTCACCGATCCGAGCATGCAGTGCGTCCAGACCGGCCGCCCAGCGGTGCACCTCATCAACCGTGACGTCCCCACCCATGCCCAGTTCAACGAGCAGCCCGACCACCCGTCACACCAACTGCGGCTGCAGTATTAGGCGACGGGCGGGACGACGATGGCCTTGCCGTGCACCGCGTTTTCGGCGGCCCGGGCGTGGAGCGCCGGCAGCTCGGCCAGCGGCACCCGCTCGGCGACGTCGACGCGCAGCTCGCCGCGGTCGATCAGCGCTACCAGCTGCGACAGCTGGTCGGCGTCGCTGCGGACGAACAGGTCGATGCCGCGTACGCCGCGCTCCTGGTCGGAGGGCGCGGGCATCCATACCGTCGTGTTCACCACGACCCCGCCCGGACGGACCAG
>NZ_JAAKZY010000455.1 GCF_011045015.1 Streptomyces scabichelini
TGCGCAGTCGGAACCAGTAGAAGCCGTGGCCGGCGAGGGTGAGGAGGTAGGGCAGGTCGCCGATGGCGGGGAAGCGGACGCCGCCGATGAGTTCGACGGGGTGGCGGCCGTTGAAGGTCTGCAGGTCGAGTTCGGTGGGCTGGGCGAAGCGGGAGAAGTTGTGTACGCACAGCACGAGGTCGTCGCCGTGTTCGCGCAGGAAGGCGATGACGGCGGGGTTGGAGGAGGGCAGTTCGGTGTAGGAGCCCAGGCCGAAGGCGGGGTTCTGTTTGCGGATCTCGATCATGCGGCGGGTCCAGTGGAGCAGGGATGAGGGGCTGCTCATGGAGGCTTCGACGTTGGTGACCTGGTAGCCGTAGACGGGGTCCATGATGGTGGGCAGGTAGAGGCGTCCTGGGTCGCAGGAGGAGAAGCCGGCGTTGCGGTCGGGGGTCCACTGCATGGGGGTGCGTACGGCGTCGCGGTCGCCGAGCCAGATGTTGTCGCCCATGCCGATCTCGTCGCCGTAGTACAGGATCGGGGAGCCGGGCAGGGACAGCAGCAGGGCGGTGAACAGTTCGATCTGGTTGCGGTCGTTGTCCAGGAGGGTGGCCAGCCGGCGGCGGATGCCGATGTTGGCGCGCATGCGGGGGTCTTTGGCGTATTCGGCCCACATGTAGTCGCGTTCTTCGTCGGTGACCATCTCCAGGGTGAGTTCGTCGTGGTTGCGCAGGAAGATGCCCCATTGGCAGCCGGAGGGGATGGCGGGGGTCTTGGCGAGGATTTCGGAGACGGGGTAGCGGGACTCGCGGCGCACGGCCATGAAGATGCGGGGCATGACGGGGAAGTGGAAGGCCATGTGGCATTCGTCGCCGCCGGCGGCGAAGTCGCCGAAGTAGTCCACCACATCCTCGGGCCACTGATTGGCCTCCGCCAGCACCACCGTGTCCGGGTAATGCTCGTCGATCTCCTTGCGGACCCGCTTGAGGAACTCATGGGTCTGCGGAAGGTTCTCGCAGTTGGTGCCCTCCTGCTGGTAGAGGTACGGCACCGCGTCGAGGCGGAAGCCGTCGATCCCCAGGTCCAGCCAGAACCGCAGCGCGGAGATCATCTCCTCCTGGACGGCCGGGTTCTCGTAGTTGAGGTCCGGCTGGTGGGAGAAGAAGCGGTGCCAGTAGTACTGCTTGCGGATGGGGTCGAAGGTCCAGTTGGAGGCCTCGGTGTCGACGAAGATGATCCGGGCGTCCTGGTACTGCTTGTCGTCGTCCGCCCACACGTAGTAGTCGCCGTAAGGGCCGTCGGGGTTGTTGCGGGACTCCTGGAACCACGGGTGCTGGTCACTGGTGTGGTTCATGACGAAGTCGATGATCACGCGCATGCCCCGCTGATGGGTGGCGTCGACGAACTCCACGAAGTCGGCCAGGTCACCGAAGTCGGGCAGCACTGCCGTGTAGTCCGAGACGTCGTAGCCGCCGTCCCGGAGAGGGGATTTGAAGAAGGGCGGCAGCCACAGACAGTCGACGCCGAGCCACTGCAGGTAGTCCAGCTTGGCGGTCAGGCCTTTGAGGTCGCCGATGCCGTCGCCGTTGCTGTCCTGGAAGGAGCGGACGAGGACCTCGTAGAACACGGCGCGCTTGAACCAGTCGGGATCGCGGTCCTTGGCGGGGGTGTC
>NZ_JAAKZY010000456.1 GCF_011045015.1 Streptomyces scabichelini
CCGCCCACCCCCTCCTGGAGAAGCTCGGCGCCCTGCCCGCCACGCCGCGCGCCGTCCTCACCACACCCCAGGTACGCGCCGCCGTCGCCGCCTCCCTCGAGGACGACAGCTGGGACGAGGACGCCCCGGACGCCGAGGAGCTGGCCGACACCGTCCTCGCCCTCGTCCGTGACGCGAACCTCGAACCCGGTGACGAACCCTGGCTCGGCGCCCTCGCTCTCCCGGACGAGGACGGCGAACTCTCCCCGGCCGGCGAACTGGTCCTGCCCGGCAGCCCCTTCGCCCAGGTCATGCGGGAGGACGAACTGGCCGCCGTCGACGGGGAGTTGGCCGAGCGATGGGGCGAGCAGCCGCTGGCCGCCTGCGGCGTGCTGGCGAACTTCACCCTCGTACGCGCCACGGATGTCGTCCTGGACCCGGACGAGGTGGAGCCCCGCGAGGGCGACTACGCCGAACCTGACGACGTCGGCGTCCTCGACGCCGTCGACGTGTGGTGCGAGGACGCACTCGACCGGCTGCCCGACACACCCGTGCCTCCGGTCGCCACGGAGATCGTCGCCGTACGGGATCTCGACCTGGTCGACGACGACCGCTGGCCGCAGGCCCTGACCCTGCTCTCGCGCCCGCCGCTGCGCGACGCTCTCACCCAGCCGGTCCGGGTCCTCCTGCCGGACGGCACGCACGAGATCGTCCGCTCGTACACCGCATGGTGGCTGCGCGGGCACCCGGTCCTGGACGGCCGCCGCCCGGCCGGCCTGCGCGCCGCGGGCGGCGACCCCCTCCTGCACGGCCTGTACGACGCCGCCGACGCGACGGGCTTCGAGGACGAGCAGGTACTTCGGGCCCTCGGCGTACGGACGTCCGTCGCCGCCCTCCTCGACGAACCCGGCGGCGCGGCCGAACTCCTCGACCGCCTCGCCGACCCCGACCGCGAGGTCTCGGCGCCCCAACTGCACGCGCTCTACAGCGCGTTGGCCGACCTCGAC
This sequence comes from Streptomyces scabichelini, assembly GCF_011045015.1. GTDB lineage: Bacteria > Actinomycetota > Actinomycetes > Streptomycetales > Streptomycetaceae > Streptomyces > Streptomyces scabichelini. Next base: position 987 of record NZ_JAAKZY010000456.1, read on the forward strand.
CCGGAGCAGGTGACCCTGCCGGACGAGCTGCGAGCCGTCGTCGACGGTCAGGTGACGGTGGTGGACGCGGCCGACGCCGTGGTCGTGGACTCCCCGGACCTGCTGCCGTTCACGGCCGGGGTCCCGCTGCTCCCCGTACGCCCGTCACGCGCCGCCGACCTGGCAGAACTCTTCCAGGTCCGCCGCCTCAGCGAGTCGGTGACGGGTGAGGTCACCAGCGAGGGCACCGAACACGAGGTCCCGGACTCCGTCCGCGTCCTCCTCGGCCCGACGACCCCGCGGACCTACATCGAACACGAGGAACTCTTCGTGGACGGCACCGAACTCGACTGGCGCCGCACCCGCGACGGCGTCCTGCACGCCGCCACCGTCGAGGGCGTAGCCGCAGGCCTGGCCTGGGCAACAGGCCAATGGCCCCGCCGCTTCGAGGTAGCGGCACTACTGGAGGACCCGTCGAGAACGGAGGAGCTGGCAAGGGACCGCTGGTTCGACTGACCAAACTCCGCTCAGGGGGGGCGCCCCGATAGGGGCGCGGGGAACTGCGCGCCCAGCCACAACGGCCCCGCACCGGAGGTACAACCTCTCAAGGGGGGCCTGGGGGCGCAGCCCCC
>NZ_JAAKZY010000457.1 GCF_011045015.1 Streptomyces scabichelini
CCACGCCACCACCACCCCCGCGGCCAGCGGCACCGCACCCGCAGCCCAGTTCAGCGGTGTCCCCGGGCCCGCTCCCGGTACCGCCGCCAGCAAGGGGAAGGGCGGCAGCATGGGTGCAGGGGACGAGGACAAGGGATCCGTCACGTGCCCGGCTCCGAGGGCGAAGCCCGGGCCGAGCGCGTAGGCAGCGCCCCATACCGCGGCGTTCGGCAGGAGTGCCAGCGCCAGCAGGAGTACGGCGAAACGCCCCGACCACGCCTCGGTGAGCTCCAGGAACGACGTGCGGGTCGCTCCTCCGTGCCACACCAGCGACGTGCCCACGAGCATGGCCCCGCCCCCGACCAGCACCGCCGTCCCGGCCCCGGCCGCGCGCCCGGTGGCTGCGAGAACTCCGTCGGCGACGAGGTGGCGTACACCGGTGGGGAGGGCGTCGAGAGCACGGCGTGCGAGCTGCGGCAGGGGCCCGCGCGGATGCCCGTACGCCGTCCACACCCCGGCCCCCGCCGCGGCCACGACGAACAGCGGCGGCCATACGACGGCCACCGTCCACGACGGGCGCAGCTCGCCGCCCGAGGCGTACAGGGTGACGGCCGCACCGACCGCCAGATAACCCGCGACCACACCGCCCCACGCGGTACGGACGGCAGGCACCGCCGCCCCCCTGCCGTCGCCCTCCGCAGCGTCGCGTGCCGCCCGGTGCAGCAGCCAGGTGGGCAGCGCGACGAGGAGCAGCGGGGTGACGCCGACGGGCGCGGGTACGCCGGAGAGCGTCTCGGTGCGGACGAGTTCGACGCCGTGCGCGAGCAGCCACAGAGCGGCGGTGATGTGCAACGCCCCGTCGGGACCGCTGTCCGGGTAGGGCGAGCTGATCCACAGGAGCATGACGAGTACGGCGAACGAGCCGAGCCCCAGCCCCGCCGCGAGAACGCCGCCGAGGAGGCCGACGGCCAGTCCGGGCGACCGGGTGAGCGGGAGCGACGAAGTCCGGTTGCGGTCGGTCGGGTGAGTCACGCCCGCCATGCTCCCAACGACACGCGCTTTCCCGGCGTAATAGGCGAACCCTGATGTGTCGCTCAATATACGTTTTATGCACTTTTACGTCTGGAGGGGCGCCCGGTGACACACAGCCCTGCCAGTCCGCTGCCGCTCCCCAAGGAACGCCGCCGCCTGCGCGAGGCCGGCTCGCTGAGCCAGGCGGAGGTCGCCGCCAGGGTGGGCGTCACCCCAAAGACCGTGCGCTCCTGGGAAACCGGCCGCACGACACCGCGGGGGCGCAAGCGGCAAGCGTACGCACAACTGCTGGAGGCGTTGGCGAGCACGGCTCCGGTCGAGGTCGGCCCTGAGGCCAGGACAGAATCCATGGCCGAGGCCGTGACTTCGGCCATGACTGAGGCCGAGGTCACGCCCATGGCCGAGCCCGTGGCCGAGCTCCTGCCGGACGCGGGCACCACCGACCCCACGACCACCGAACCCACCACCCAAGTCACCGTTCGCGAACCCGACACCGTTCCCGAACCCAACTCCGACCCCGAGCCCCC
>NZ_JAAKZY010000458.1 GCF_011045015.1 Streptomyces scabichelini
AGCCGCCCCCCGCGAGGCCCCCGAGCCCTCGGCCGCCTCGCGCCGCGCCGGCCGGCTGTCCAGGCCCGAGCTCGATCTGCTGGAGTCCACCACGGTCATGTTCCGGCAGTGGGACGCGCAGTGCGGCGGCGGCCTGCGCCGCAAGGCGGTCGTCGGCCAGCTGCACGAGGTGACGGACCTCCTCCAGGAGCCCCAGACGGCGCCCACCGCCCAGCGGCTGTTCAAGGTCGCCGCCGAGCTGGCCGAGCTGGCGGGCTGGATGAGCTACGACGTCGGACTGCAGCCCACCGCGCAGAAGTACTTCGTCCTCGCCCTGCACGCCGCCAAGGAAGCCGCAGACAAGCCGCTCGGCTCGTACATCCTGTCCAGCATGAGCCGCCAGATGATCCACCTCGGTCGGCCCGACGACGCTCTGGAACTGATCCACCTCGCACAGTACGGAGGCCGCGACTGCGCGAGCCCGCGTACGCAGTCCATGCTGTATGCGATGGAGGCCCGGGCCTACGCCAATATGGGCCAGCCCGGCAAGTGCAAGCGTGCCGTCCGGATGGCCGAGGACACCTTCCAGGACGCCGAGGAGTTCGACGAGCCGGAGCCCGACTGGATCCGCTTCTTCTCGGAGGCGGAGCTGCACGCCGAGAACTCCCACTCCTACCGCGACCTCGCCTATGTGGCGGGCCGCAGCCCCACGTACGCCTCGCTCGCCGAGCCTGTGATGCAGAAGGCCGTCGACCTCTTCGAGAAGGACGGCGAGCATCAGCGTTCGTACGCACTCAACCTCATCGGGATGGCCACGGTGCACCTGCTTCAGCGGGAGGCCGAGCAGGGTGCGGTGCTTGCCAGGAGGGCGCTGGGAGTCGCCAAGAAGGTGCGCTCCGAGCGGGTCAACACCCGTATCCGAAAGACCGTCGACACGGCCGTACGGGACTTCGGGGACACCGCCGAAGTGGTGGATCTGACCGAACAACTCGCCGTCGACCTGCCCGAGACCGCCGAAGCGGTCTGACCCGAAAACCCCGGCCGCGGCCCGCCATCCCTAACCGCCCGACTCGGCTCCCCACGCCAGGTCATCGGATGGCAGGCCGCGGTCGGCTGTCCCCCTTCGCCCGAAGGTTGCGCCACGATAACGATCGCGCGAGCGGACATCCGGCAGTTCATCAACGCGTAACACACAACGCGTCTTCGTCACGGCGGCGAAACATCGAGGCGCTTCGACGGAAACGGCGCTGCGCCAATCTCGTGCCGCATAACCGGCCCACCCCTCTGCCCGCTCAGGCCCTCATGCCCGCTCTGGCTTCCCCCGCACGGGGCCGTACCAACGACGAGGAGACGCCGATGGCACCAGCCATCACCCTGGCCGCAGAAGCTCCCACGCTGTCTGCCGCCAACACCGGGTTCATGCTCATCTGTTCTGCCCTGGTGATGCTCATGACACCGGGCCTGGCCTTCTTCTACGGAGGCATGGTCCGCG
>NZ_JAAKZY010000459.1 GCF_011045015.1 Streptomyces scabichelini
GTCTCACCCGCCCCGGCCCGGACGACCCGGACCCCTGGCAGGAGCACGGGCGCGGCCTGCTGCTGATCCGCGCCCTCAGCTCGTCCTGCGGCCACCGCCCCACGGAGTCCGGCAAGGCGGTGTGGTTCAGGCTGCCGGTGGTGCCGCGGCAGCGGAAACCCACGGCGTGAGCGGAGCGTGAGCGTCGGCGGACGCGGAGCTCAGCCGAGCGTCGCCACCAGTACCGCCTTGATCGTGTGCAGCCGGTTCTCCGCCTCGTCGAAGACGACCGAGTGCTCCGACTCGAAGACCTCGTCGGTGACCTCGAGGGAGTCCAAGCCGTGCCGCTCGTGGATCTCCCGGCCGACCTTGGTGCCCAGGTCGTGGAAGGCGGGCAGGCAGTGCAGGAACTTGACGTCCGGGTTGCCGGTGGCACGCAGGACGTCCATCGTCACGGCGTACGGACCCAGGACGGCGATGCGCTCGTCCCACACCTCCTTGGGCTCACCCATGGAGACCCAGACGTCGGTGGCGACGAAGTCGACGCCCGCGACACCCTCGGCCACCGTCTCCGTGAACGTGACGCGACCGCCACTCGTCTCGCTGATCCTCAGCGCCTCGTCGATGACCTCCTTGGCAGGCCAGTAGGCCTGCGGGGCCACGATGCGCACGTCCATCCCGAGGAGCGCGCCCGTGATCAGGTAGGAATTGCCCATGTTGAAGCGGGCGTCGCCGAGATAGGCGAAGGCGATCTCGGACAGGGGCTTGTCCGTGTGCTCGGTCATGGTGAGCACGTCGGCGAGCATCTGGGTGGGGTGCCAGTCGTCGGTGAGGCCGTTGTAGACGGGCACGCCGGCGTACGCGGCCAGCTCCTCGACATTCGCCTGGCTGTCCCCGCGGTACTGGATCGCGTCGTACATCCGGCCGAGCACCCGCGCGGTGTCCTTCACGGACTCCTTGTGCCCTATCTGGGAGCCGGACGGATCGAGATACGTGGTCGACGCGCCCTGGTCCGCGGCCGCGACCTCGAACGCGCAGCGGGTACGCGTCGAGGTCTTCTCGAAGATCAGCGCGATGTTCCGGCCCTGCAGATACCGCGTCTCCGCCCCGGCCTTCTTCGCCGCCTTCAGCTCGGCGGCAAGCTCGATCAGACCGCGGAACTCCGCTGCCGTGAAGTCCAGCTCCTTCAGGAAGTGGCGGCCTGCGAGGGCGGTCGGGACTGTCGCCATGGGGGCGCTCCAGGGTTACGTAAACAGGGACGGTTGAAATTCTATACGATGCTTCACATTTCTATACAGCCGCGCCCCTTTAGGGGCGCGGGGCTGTGTCAATTTGCGGCTCCGCCGCGTGGGCGCGACCAGCCACAACGGGCCCGCAGCTCCCCCCTCCCGCTCAACCGACGGAGTCCCGCTGCACCGGACAGCTCATACAACGCGGCCCACCC
>NZ_JAAKZY010000045.1 GCF_011045015.1 Streptomyces scabichelini
GCCCCCTCCTCCGGCACCTTCAACGTCCTGACGTACAACGTCGCGGGCCTCCCGGAAGGGCTGAGCTCCGGCAACCCGGCGACCAACACCCCGCTCATCTCCCCGCGTCTCGCGGCGTACGACATCATCAATGTGCAGGAGGACTTCAACTACCACGCGGCGCTGTACGCGGGCGACAACCACCCCCACCGCACCGCGACCAGCGGCGGAGTCCCCTTCGGCGACGGCCTCAACACCCTCTCGGACCACTCCTTCGAGGACTTCCAGCGGGTGAAGTGGAACAAGTGCACCGGCACCAACTGCCTGACCCCGAAGGGCTTCTCACTGGCCCGGGTCCGGCTCGCCGAGGGCGTCTTCGTCGACCTCTACAACGTCCACACGAACGCCGACTCGACCGACGACGCCCTCGCGGCCCGCCGCGCCAACATCGACCAGCTCTCCGACTTCATCCAGGAGAACTCGGCGGGCAACGCGGTGATCGTCATGGGCGACACGAACACCCGCTACACGCGCACGGGCGACAACATCCGCACGCTCGTGAACGAGAACGGCCTGACCGACCCGTGGGTCGACCTGGTCCGCGGCGGCAACGCCCCCGCGCAGGGCAGCGACGCACTCGTCTGCCCCGAGACGGCCCCGACGAACGACTGCGAGGTGGTGGACAAGGTCCTCTACCGCGGCAGCGACCTGGTGAACCTCACCGCCACCCGCTACAACAACGACTGGGCCAAGTTCCTGGACTCGGCCGGCGGCAACCTCTCCGACCACTTCCCGCACGCGGTCGACTTCTCCTGGAAGCTGCCCGCGAAGCTCCGCGCCGGCGACTTCTTCGGCGGCCCGCACGGCACGGCCTTCAACGACGCGGACGACCTCCCCGCCACGCCCGCACCCCGCACGCTCACCCTGCGCGGCGCGTCCCGCCTGGACGGCGTATCCCTGACGCACGACGGCGGTACGTCCCTGACCCACGGCGGCACGGGCGGCACGGCGACGTCCCTCACCCTCGCCCCCGACGAACACCTCACCTCGGTGAAGCTCACCAGCGGCCAGAAGGACGGCCGGACGCGCCTCTTCTCGGCCTCCTTCACGACCGACAAGTCCCGCACCCTGACGGCCGGTTCGGCCACTTCGAACACCGCGACCTACACGGCCCCGTCCGGCTGGCAGATCGTCGGCTTCACGGGCCGCGCGGGCGCCGAGATCGACAAGCTGGGGGTGCTGTACGCGCCGATCGGCTGACCTGACGTACCGTCGGCCCCCTCCCCGGATCATACCCCCCGAGGGTATGGTTCGGGGAGTGCCCTCCGGGTGCACGCGCGGGGGGCACTCGACACCGGACCACGGGACGAGGGGAGACGGACATGGCGAACACGGCGCAGGTCGAGGGATACGCGGAAGACGGGTACGACGCGGTACGCCGGGTCTTCGAGAAGCTGCTGGCCGTCGGCCGGGAGACGGGGGCGGGCCTGTCGGTCCGGCGGGACGGCCGCGAGGTCGTCCGGCTCAACGGAGGGTGGACCGACGCCGAACGGCGTCACCCCTGGCAGAGCGACACACTGGTCATGCCGTACTCGCTGTCGAAGGCGTTCGCCGCGCTCGCGGCCCTGGCGGCCGTCCGCAGGGGCGCACCGGGGCTCGACGAGCCCATCGCCACCTACTGGCGCGAGTACGGGCGTCACGGCAAGGACCGCACCACCCTGCGTCACGTACTCACTCACCAGGCGGGCCAGCCCCGCTTCCCCGAGTCGGCCGCAGGGCTCGACCTGCTGGACGAAGCCGGGCTCCGGAAGAGCCTGGCGGATGCGGCACCGGAGTACGCCCCCGGTACGGGCCTCGGCGAGCACGCGCTGACCTACGGCCATCTGATCGACGGCATCCTGCGCGCGGGTGCCGGCACGACGCTGGGGGACGTGTTCAACGACGTGGTGCGGCCCGCACTGGGTCTCGACGCCTGGTTCGGAGTACCGACGCACGCACTCCCCCGCGTCGCCGACCTGGAGTACGCCCATCCCGACTGGCCCGTCGAGCTTCCCGCGGCGCCCTGGCTGCAGATCCCGGCCGGCGTCCTCGACGTGGAGCGGATGAACTCCACGGCCTGGCGGCAGTCGGTCTTCGGCGGGGTCAACCTGCACGCGAGCGCGACCAGCGTGGCGGAGTTCTTCTCCCACCTCACGAGCACGGACGGTCCGTTACGCGAACTCCTGGGGCCCGAGCTGCACACCGAGTACATCTCGTCCCAAGTCACCGGCTACGACGAGGTCTTCGGGAGCGGAACCCGGCTCACCTGGACGCTGGGCTTCCTGCGCGACAAGGGCAAGATCGCCAAGGGCGGCATAGGCGGCTCGGCGGCCTGGTGGTCACTCCGGCACGGACACGCCTGCGCCTACCTGACACACCGGCTCGACGACCACTCCCGCGCCGCCGAGATCGCGGCCGCCCTGGGCGACGACCTCACGGTGGTACACGACGGCTGACCCGACCGGTGTCCTGGCAGTGCCTGGCCGGAGAGTGGCTATGTATATTAGCCATCAACCTAGACCGACTAGGTTTTGCTTGCCGGAGGTGACACCCCATGGCCCGAGCCGGGCTCACGACCGCCCGCGTGGTCGAGGCCGCCGCCGAGCTCGCGGACGAGGTCGGGTTCCAGAACGTCACGGTGTCCGCGCTGGCGCGGCGGTTCGGGGTGAAGGACGCGAGTCTGTACTCGCACGTCAAGAGCGTGCAGGAGCTGCGGACGCGGCTCGCGTTGCTGGCGGGCGGCGAGATGATCGACCGGATCGGCGTCGCCGTGGCCGGACGGGCCGGCAAGGACGCGCTGGTCGCGTTCGCCGGCGCCTACCGGGCGTACGCGCTGAAGCACCCCGGGCGGTATGCGGCGACGCAGATCCCGGTCGGCCCGGCCCTCGTCGCCGACTCGGCCGTGTTCCGGCGCACCGCCGAGGTCACGTACGGCATGCTGCGCGCCTACGGCCTCGAAGAGCCCGACCTCACCGACGCCGTACGACTGCTGCGCAGCACCTTCCACGGCTACTGCCACCTCGAAGCGAGCGGCGGATTCGGCCACCCCCGCGACGTACGGACGTCCTGGGACAAGGCCATCGACGCCCTGCACATCGCCCTGGAGCACTGGCCCCGCGAGGAGAAGAAACATGGGGGAGAAGAAGCATGACTGAGACCACTGCGCATCATGAGGTGCGCGGCAGCGGGCCCGTGCTGCTGGTCGTCCCCGGCGGGGCCGGGCATCCCATGGGCCTCGACGGACTCGTGGAGCAGCTCGCCGACCGGTTCACCGTGGTGACGTACGACCCGATGGGTCTCGCGCACGGCCGGCTCGGCGAACCCGTGGAAGACCAGCGGGTGGAGGCGTGGAGCGACGGCGCGCGTCAGGTGCTCGACTCGCTGCTTCCGGGTGGCGAGTCCGCGTACGTCTTCGGCAGCAGCTCGGGCGGCATCGCCGCGCTCGACCTGCTCACCCGCCACCCGGACCGGGTACGGCACGTCGTCGCCCACGAGCCGCCGAGCGTGACGGTGCTGCCCGATGCCGCGCGGCACCGGACGATGTTCGAGGAGGTGTACGAGACGTATCGCACGGCGGGTCTCCAGGCCGCGGCGGCCCGGCTCAACGCCGGTCTTGAGGACCGGACTTGGGAGGCTCCGCCGCCGCCCCCCGTCGGCACCTCCCACATCCCCTCACCGCCGCCCGTCCCCGACACCCCGATGGCCGTCTTCGTCGCCCACGTCCTGCGCCGATTCACCGCGTACGAACCGGACTTCGCCGCTCTCCAACCCCTTGCCGCCCGCCTCACGCTCGCCGGTGGACACGACTCGCGCGCCCAACTCCCCCACCTGACCGCGCGCATGCTCGCTCAACGAAGCGGCAGCGACTTCGTGGAGTTTCCCGGCGGCCACATCGGCGCGGTCACGCATCCCGAGGAGTTCGCCGAGCGTCTCGCGGAGAGACTGCTTCCGGTCACCGTCACAGGTGTACCGCCGACCACTTAGACTGGAAGCTTCGCCAATATCCACGTGCCGCCCCGGGGGAGGGAGCGCGCCTTGTCTCAACAGCAGCTGGGACGCGGGCCGTTGAGAACGGATCCCGTGCCGCCCGTGCGCAACGGCCCGCGGCCTCCGCGGTTCGTGCGGTGGCTGGGCGGCTTCGGCTGCGCGGCCGCCGGTTACGCGGTGTTCCAGTCACTGGTCGGCGTGCTGCCGGACAGCATCGACGGGCAGGCCGCGCGGTACACGATCGCCGTGGTGGCCGGTCTCGGCACGGCTGTCGCGGCCTGGCTGGCAGCGGCACTGCTGCGCGCCAGGACCGAGAACAACACCCCGGCCGGAACAGGCCGGCTGACCGTCGGCCCGCAGTCGCTGTCGGGGCCGGGACCGCTCCCCCAGCTGTTCTCGTCGGCGTACGACACTCTCGCCGAGCATGTCTCCGTCGTCGACGATCCGGTCTGCGGACGGCTCACCGGCTGGCCGCACTCCCTGGGCGAGAGCGCGCAGAGCAGGCCGACCCCGGTCGGTACGGCGTACGGGCTGCACATCGCGCTCGACCTCGGCGTCCCCGACGGGCGGCTGAGCACGGGCGACCTGGTCGAGACGCTGTGGCGGCTGCGCCTGCCGGACGGCGGCTGGTCGGCGCGCTCGCAGGGAACCGTGGCCCGGCCCGAGGTGACCGCGCTTGTCCTCGGCGTACTGGCCCGGGCCGGCGCCGACCCGGCACGACTGGCCACGGAGGTGACGCGGTGCGAGTCGGGCTTCACCCTCGAACTCGACCGGGCCGGGCGGGAGTTGACCCACGTCGTGACGACCGTGCTGCGCGGGCTGCTGCGCGCCGCACCCCGCTCGGACGTGCTGCCGGTACTGCGCGAAGCCCTCGTCGACGGCGCCGTCACCGACCCGCGCCGCCAGCATCGCCGCTGCTGGAGCTACCGCCTGGCACCCCTCCACGGCCCGCCGTCCGCGCTGCACACCGCCCAGGCCGTGGTCGCCCTGGATCGCACGGCCCGCGTCCTCGGCGGCGAGAGCGCCAACGCCCGCGCGGCGCGCGAGGACGGCGTCCGCTGGCTGCTGGCCTGCCCGGACACCCTGCACGACTCCTGCCTGGATCTGTCCAGCCTCCGTGAGGAGGTGCGCCGGCCGCGCCCCGACGATCCGTCACGCCACGAGGTCCTGAACGTACGGCACTTCAGCGCCTCCTGGATCGTCCGCGCCCTGCTCACTCCGGGCGCCCACGACATCGCCCGCGAGGACGGCTTGGAGGAGGAGTGGCGGGAACGGCTGAACGGCGCGGCATCCGCCGTGTGGGCGGCACAGTCGGACGGCATCTGGACCTGGCCGCGCGAGGACACCAACGAGCTGCGCCGTCCCATGTGGATGACCTATCAAGGCCTTTCGGCGCTGCGCGCTCATGCCGTATGGATGTACCAGCCGCATGGCTGAGGCGGACGGATGCGCCCGCGGCATGGCTGAGACGGAGGGAGCGTGCATGGGTGGCCGACAGGTCCTGGCGGCACGACGGCTGCTGGCCGAGGCACTCGACGGCGAACTGCCCGAGCATGAACGGGTGTTGGCGGCACGTGCCGTCATAGCCGAACTCGGCTCTCCCGACCGGCTGTTGGAGCTGACCGCCGAACTCGCCTCCGGCGAGGGCGACCCGGAGGGCTGCGCCCGGCTCTCGTACCGCCATGTCCTCGGCTTCGACAAGCTCCTGCTCATCGACGGCGGCCCGCACCACATGCTGCGCGCCCACATGTGGCACGCCGGTCGAGGCGCGGCCGGCAAGGAGGACATCCACAACCACCGCTCCCCGCTTGCCTCTTATGTCGTACGCGGGCGTCTGGCCATGGAGTTGTACGCCCCCGTGCCCGACGGCGGAGTCGAGGCGGACCGCTACCAGGAGTCCCTGTCGGACGCGTCCGCCGACTGGCTCCTGGAGCCGGCGGGCCCGTCCCGGCTGCATCTGACACAGGTGGCGGAGTACGCGGCGGGCAGCACGTACGCCCTCCCCGCCAACACCCTGCACCGTGCGTGGACGGACACGACGGAGCCGACGGTGACGCTCTTCCTGGAGACGGGGAGCGGGCGGCGGCGTCACACCGATGTGTTCACGGCGACGGGACCGCATCAGGGCACGGTGGCGAAGGTGCCGTTGGAGGTGGAGGAGTACCTGGGGGAGCTCAACGCGTTGGCGGAGCTGCTCAGGAGTTAGTACCAAGTACCAGTACGGGTTGCTCAGGAACGGGTGAGAGCCTGCCGCACGATGTCGAGGTTGTACTCGTCGATGTCGACGGTGCTCAGCTCGGCCGGGCTCAGCCAGGCGTACGCCTGGTCGGGCTCGGGCAGCGTGATGTGCCGGGAGAGGGGCCTGACCAGGAAGTTGTCCTGCCAGTTCTTGACCTCGTGCCCCTGGTACTCACTCACGAACGACGATTCGCCGACCTTGCGGACGACCTCGCCGAGGAGCCCGGTCTCTTCCTTCAGCTCCCGCAGCACCCCGTCCCGGGCACTCTCCCCCGGTTCGAGCTTTCCGCAGGGCACGCCCCACACCCGGGGCAGGAACCGCTCGGTCTCACTGCGGCGCACCAGCAGCACACGCCCTTTGTGCATCACAACGGCGGCGGCCAGTCGCTTGTCGCCGGGGATGTCCATGTCCATGGTTCCTCGGTCCCTTGCCGATCGGAGTCCAAAGGGTTACGTACCCACGAAAGCTCCAACCCTACCAGGAACTCACCTCAGACGACTGGCTCAGCGCCTCCACCTCGTCGTACGCCGGGGCGGCGCCCCGCGGCGTCCGGCCGGCCCGGACGTCGGCGGCCGTCTCCAGAGCCGCACCCAGCGCCCGCCGGTACAGCAGGGAACCGAGGCTCACCCTGCGCACCCCGAGGTCGCCGAGCCGGGTGACGGTGGGGCCGGACGGCGAGTAGAGGATGTTGAGCGGGACGTCGAGGGTCTTCACGAGGGAGACGATGCGTTGCTCGTCGGCCAGACCAGGAACGAAGACACCGTCGGCGCCCGCCTGCTGATAGGCGTCGAGGCGTCGGTACGTGTCCGACTCGTCGCCGTCTCCCAGCCAGTACGTGTCGGTGCGGGCGTTCACGAAGAGCCCCGGTACGGCCGCCTTCACCGCCGCGATCTTCGCAGCGTGCCGTGGCGCGGAGCCGAGGCCGTCCTCCAGGTTGATGCCGACGGCTCCGGCGGCGGCGAGTTCGCGGGCGACCTCGGCGACCTCGTCCGGGTCGTCGCCGAAGCCGCCCTCGGCGTCGACCGACAGGAGGAACGGGCCGTTGCCGAGCGCCAGGGCCAGACTCAGCGTCGCGTCCCGGGTGGCCCCCGCCCCGTCGGGCAGCCCGGCGGCCGCGGCGACCCCCAGGCTGGTCGTGCCGACCGCCTCGAAGCCCTGGGCGGCCAGGGCCGCCGCCGAGGCGTGATCCCAGGCGTTGGGCAGCAGCAGGGGTGTGTCCCGGTGGTGGAGGTCGGCAAAGAGGCTCATGCCACAACGCTAGAAGCGGGACGCTTCGGTACGGGCCGAAGCGTCCCGGTCAGGCGGGCGTCACCGACCACGAAGACTCCACGGAGCGCCCGTCCGGAGCCTTGAACCGGAACCGGTTCTCGGGCCCGTCGACCCAGCGCACGCACACCTCGTACGTCCCCTCCACCGTGCCCTCCACCTCCACGGACGCCAACTCCTGGAGCGGGACCGGGTCCGGTTCGCCGGTGAGGCGGGCCAGGGCGACGAAGAGGGCGCCCTCGCCCCGTGCCCCTGTCCCCGTGACACCCGTCAGGGCAGTCGTGCCCAACAGACCGAAGACCGGGAGGAGTTCGGCCCGTACCCCCTCCTCCTCCGCCGACCAGCCGGTGACCCGCACCGGGGTCCCGGGAGGCGCGCCCGCCACCAGATGGGCGCGCACCTCCACCGCTCCCCGGGCCACGACCAGGTTGGTCACCCTGGCCCCCTCCCCGGCCTCGTGCCGGGAGGCCACCCAGCCCTCACCCGTTCCCAGCGGTTCGATGCCCGTACGGCTCGGGTCCTCGTCGATGAGCACGCTGTTGTCGTACGCCTCCGAGGGCGCCGTCGCCGTCGAGTACGCGAGGCGCGTGTAGTACGGGTCGTAGCGGACGTCCTCGCTGCCGTGGTTGTGGAGGCGGACCAGGCCGTCGGAAGAGGTGGACTGCAGAAGCCAGTTGGGCGCGGGGACGGAGGTGACCGCGTCCGAGCGCTCCGCCGGTCCGGGTTCCTCGGCCGCCGTCCACACCTCGTGGTCGGCGGGGAGGAGCAGACCGAGGAAGCCCTTGCTCGCCCAGTACGGGGACGCCGGGCCCGAATAGCCTTGCAGGATTGATGGGTCGGGGCCGTGCCAGCCGAGGGTCAGGAGGCCGCGGTCGTCCACGGCTCCCCGGTCGAGGAAATACTTCAGCGCACCGGAGGCCAGCCGTCGCGTCTCGCCCGGCGGCAGCGGCGTACGGCCCGTCATGGCGCCCAGCCACAGCGGCGCGGTCGTCGCGAAGCGGTATGTGAGGGAGCGGCCCTGGCGCATCGGGGCGCCGTCGGCGCCGAACAGGCGGGCGTAGTCCGCGAGATGGGACGACAGACGGCCGCCGTACAGGTCGAGCAGGCGCGCGTCGTCCGCGAGCCAGGCGTGCAGCACCGGATACAGGTGCATGGCCCAGCCGTTGTAGTAGTCGAACTTCCGGCCGTCGCCGTCGGTGTACCAGCCGTCGCCGACGTACCACTGCTCGATGCGGTCGAGCCCCCGGTCGATCGCCGCCCGCGACGACTCGGCCTCGTACCCGATCTCCTCCAGGAAGCCGCCGACCGTGACCGGGAACAACTCCCAGTTGCAGGGCCAGGCTTCGGCGGTCAGAGCGTCACCGAGCCAGGCCGCGGCCCGCTGCTGTACGGCGTCGTCGAGGCGGTCCCACAGGAGGGGGCGGGTCAGACGCAGGGCGAGGGCGATCGAGGCGGCCTCGACGAGGGGCTGGCTGCGGTCCTCGATGCGCGGCCAGACGTCCGCGGTTCCGGCGGCGAGCCCGTCGGCGTACCGCGCCAGGGCCTTCTCGTCACGGCGGAAGGCAGCCAGCAGGAGCGTACGGGCATACCCCTCAAGGCCATCGGACAGCCGGCCCGACCAACTCGTACGGTCGCCCGGCAGGTGGTACAGCGCCCGGTCCTCGGACGCGAAGGGCTCCACGGCCGCGAGCAGAGAGTCGGCCACCGCCTCCCAGTGGGCACGCGTATAGCCGGTGAACGGGCTGAGAACACGGTCGTCCTCGGGAACGCCTGCGATCATGGGTGGTGCTTCCTGTCTAGGCGGCCTTGATGAGTTCCGGTGCAGTATCGCGCCCTATTGAGGGCCGCAGGCCCGATAGGGGCGCGGGGAACTGCGCGACCAGCCACAACGCACCCGCAGCCGCGACACGATCCCAATACCCCACCCCGTGGCGGGGGTCTGGGGCGCAGCCCCAGTTAACTGCGCACCCAGCGGAACGCTGAGGTACCTGGGGCGCCCCGGTTCCGGTCGGGACGCCCCAGGGGTCTTGGGTCACCTCACCAGGCCCCTGGGGACCAGTCGCCGCGCGACCAGCTCATCCCGGACCAGGTCCGCGTACACGGTCGCGCCGTGCACGGAGGTGTGGGTGTTGTCCCGCTGCTCGTTGTAGAGGTAGAGCGCCTTGGAACCCTCGACGCCGAGCGACTCCACCAGGGCCTTGGTCCTGGCGGTCAGGTCGATGAGTGGAACGTTGTGCGAGGCGGCCACCGAGCGGGTGACGGCGGGGTGGTTCACGCCGAGGCCGTTCACGAGCAGCGCCGTGTCGTTGTCGAGAGTGCCGTCGGCGTTGAACCAGCGGCGGACGATGGGCGTGACCAGTACGGGTCGGCCGCCCCGGTCGCGTACGCCGGCGACGAGCGTTTCGAGGTTCGCGCGGTACGTCGCCTCGTCGGTCTGCTTGTCGTTGTGGGCGAGCTGGATGAGGACCAGGTCGCCCTTGCGGATCAGCGGCCGGACGGTCGCGAAGAGCGCGGGGTTGGCGAGGTAGCTGACCGTACTCTCCCCGGAATCGGCGTAGTTGGCGACCGACAGGCCCTTGCGGAGGTACTGCGGCAGCTGCTGGCCCCAGCCGGAGTACGGGGCGGCGGGCTGGTCGCAGGAGGTGGAGTCGCCGACCAGGAAGACCTGGCGGGCGCGGGCGGCCGGAGTGACGCGGATGTCGGCGAGCGCGGGTGCCGAGCCGCCGAGGACGAGGTCGAGGCCGGGGGTGCCGTCGGGGCCGGTCGGTTCTCCCTCGGGGGTGCGTACGTTCACGGTGAAACTGCGGGCCACGCGCTCGCCCGCCGCGGTGGCCGTCTCGGGGAGGAGGGTGCGGCGGGTCTCGCCGGTGATGCCGGTGCTCGCCGCGGTGTCGCCGCCGAGCAGCACGCGTACGTCGTACGTGCCGGGCGGGACGTCGAAGTGACAGGCCGTCGCCGTGCAGTTCTCGGGGCCCAGGGCCCGCTTCTCGGGACCCAGAGCCCGCTCGTGCGCCTGCGCCGGGGTGGCGGACAGAGCCGCGGCAACGGTCAGCGCGGCCAGCACGGCGATCATGGTGCGTCTCAACGCGGCTCCTCCAACAGGGCGACGGGACCTGGCGGCTGGACCGTACCCCGTGATGGCAAGCGCTTTCTAGTGGCGTACGAGACATACGAGACGTACGACATCTCGGCCCCGCACCACCGGAAAGGGACCGGCCACGAATCGGCCATGGCCGGAAGTCGCTCTGGATACGCCACGTTTCAGAGTGATCAAATCGATGCCATAAGCGGCACGACAAAAGGGAAATCATCGTGAATTCCACCTCATACCTTGACCTGTACCAGCGGTTCTCCGCGGATATCGACACGGAGATGGAAGCCGGCATCGAACGGCTCGGCCCCTCCTCGAACGCGGTCAAGAACGCGGTCGGCAAACTCCTGCAGCACCAGAAATTCAAGTATCCCCTTCAGGTACTGCCGCTCCTGGTGCACGCCGCCGAGACAGGAAATCCCCGGCCTGCGGTACCTCTGTCCGCGATCCATGTGCTGTGGTGGACCTCCGCGTGCTATCTCGACGACTTGGCGGACGGGCAGGGTACGAGCGTTTCCGGCGCACTCGGTGAGAGCGAGGCACTGCTCGCATCGATCATCAGCGGAAACACCCTTCCCCTTCACATCATTCAGTCGCAGCAGGTTCCCGATTCAGTGCGCAACGCCCTGACGGCCGAGCTCACGACCTGCTGGATCGTCGGCACCGAAGGGCAGTTGAGCGACCTGCGCAGAGATGTCGGCGAAGCCACGCGGAACTCAGTGGTCACGACGTACCGAGGCAAATCCGGGGCACCCTTCGGGATGATCACGGCGATGGGTGCGATATTGGCGGGAGCGGAACACGAGCGAATACGGATGTGGCGCGAGTTCGGCACGGTCTTCGGCATCCTCTGGCAGCTGTTCAATGACCAGGAGGACATCCTTTCCGGCCGCAATGAGGATCTGCGGAACGGAACAGTAACGTTTCTGCTCGCCTGTGCCATCGAGGCATCCTCCGCCGGCACCAAGGAGGAAATCCTGAACCTGCACGCCGCGTCGAGGACTTCCGAACCGGCACGCTCGCAGCTCACGAAGAAACTCCTCGCACCGCCCGTCCTCCATCAGTACGGCGAGGACCTGAACAGGTTCCGCGAGGACGCTCAGCGCATCCTGACCGAACTGGGTGGCGACGGAAACTACGTGCCGGTGCTGCGCCGCCTGGTGGACGAGTCGGCCGAACTGCTCGTCCACCGGGCGGACTGAGGATCAGCTGGCGCGCGTCCACTGCTGGTTGGTCGCTCCGTTGCAGGTGTACGTGATGATCGCCGCGGAGTCGGCGGTGGACGCGCCGTTCACGTCCAGGCACTCACCGCTCGCGCGGGACTTCAGCGTGACGTAACCGCCGGACGTGGTGACCGTCCACTGCTGGGCGGTGGCGGAGGAGGAGCAGGTCTCCTGTGTGACGTTGGAGGCGTTCTCCCGCAGGCACAGCGAGCTGTGCCGGGCCATCAGCTGGACGTATCCGTTGCCGAGGTCCTTGAACCAGAACCGCTGGTTGCCCCCGCCGTTGCAGGTCCACTGCTTGATCTGGGCGCCCGCGAGGACCGACTGGCTGGTGACGTCCGCGCACTTGCCGCTGTGCCGGGCGGCCAGCGTCTCGTACGGACCGCCCCGACCGGTGATCGTCCCGGCGGCCGTGTCGATGGTGACCTCCGGATACCAGGACATGGACATCGTGGTGGAGTTCGAGAAGGTCAGCGGCAGCCAGACGTACCGCGAGTCGTTGACCGTCCCGCCGATGGAATTGCCCCAGCGGTCGCCCATGTAGAGGTAGGAGGTGCCCGAACTCCCCTGTACGGGAAGGACGTACGCGGTCTGCGAGCCGTACGCCGTCGAGTCGCCGATGTTCTTCATCGCCGTCCACGGGCCGGCGAGCGAGGTGGCTGTCGCGTACTGCTGCTGATTGGGGTTCCAGCCGGTGGCGCCCGACGTCAGCATGAAATAGACGCCGTTACGTTTGAAGAGGGCGGGGGCCTCGCGGTGACCGCCGTGCCAAGGGTCGGCGACCAGGGCGGCGATTCCGGTGTAGTCGCTGGTCAGCCGGTAGATGTGCAGGTCGTAGTTCTCGCGGGCGGCGGACACCATGTAGCCGGTGCCGTCGGTGTCGGTGAAGACGGTGATGTCGCGGGACATGTGCTGGCCCAGCGGGCGGAAGCTGCCCCGCCAGGTGTAGTTGCCGTCGACGGTGTCCGAGACGGCGACGGCGGCGCGCGCCTCGCTGTAGTCGACGCCGTTCTCCTTGTGCATCCACATCACGAACTTGCCGGTGGCCGCGTTGTACATGACCTTGGGCCGCTCGATGTTGGCGGTCGCCAGCTCCGGGTCGGTGGCCTCGGTCAGGACGTGGTTGCGGAACTCCCAGTTCTTCAGGTCGGTGGAGCGGTAGGCGTCCACGTACCGGAAGGTGTTGTCGGAATTCCGGTTCTCGCCGAACCAGTAGTAGTACGAGCCGACCTTGATGACCCCGCCACCGTGCGCGTGTACGGGGTTGCCGTTGACGTCCGTGAACTGCGTCCCGTTGGTGATGGTCTGGGGCGCCGCCTGGGCCGGGCCTGCGGTCGCGAGTGCTCCGGCGACCGCGAGACAGAGGGCGACGAGGATCGCGTACAGACGTCTTGCACCGGCACGTCCTGTACCGGCATGACCTGTACCGGCACGTCTTGTCCCAGCATGTGGCATCTAGACACTCTCCTTGAGGACGGTGAAGTGGCGTGCGAAGCCGGTCAGTTGGGGCACCTGGCGGATCGGGGTCCAGGTCTTCAGGCCGTCGAGACTGTCGCTGTAGTAGTACTTCTTCTCGGCGTAGCCGTCGAAGTAGACACGCCAGCCGCCGTTGTCGAGCCGTACGAGCGCCGGGCCCTCGCGCCAGCTGCCCCAGCCGGCCCAGTCGCCCGTGCCGACGAAGGTGTACGGCCCGGCGAGGCGGTCGGCGACCGCGTGCTCCAGGTACTTGGTCGTCTCCTGCTTGGTGATCGCGTGGTACTTGCCGCCGTGCCGCACGATGAACGTGTCGATGTAGTTGGAGTCGTCCAGGCCCGGAAGGGGCTTAGGGACCGACCAGTTGCGCAGTGACGCGTCGGTCGCCGTGAGCAGGTGCGGCCGGAAGACGGAGTTGTTCGCGGTGTCGAGCGAGACGACGACGTTGACGCTGCCGTTCGTGTCGACGAACCACTCGGGCGCCCAGGTGCGGGCCAGGCCGGGCGTCTGGAGTGTGTGGTTGGCGACGAAGGACCAGGTGACGCGGTCCTTGCTGCGCGCGAAACCGATGGTGTTCCCGGTCCAGTTGGTGGTGTAGACGATCCAGTAGTACCCGTCGGTGTGCTTGATGATCGACGGGTCGCGGATCAGGCCGGTGGGCGGGGTGTAGGCGGGGCCCTTCAGCAGCTGGTACGTCAGCGCGTCCGTGGACTCGTAGACGTACAGGTTGGATTCGCTGCTGTTGGTGAAGGCCGTCATCGTGTAGCGAGTGGTGGCCTTCGGCTTGTGGACCGGGGTGTCGGCGACCGGTATGCCGAAGTCCGGGGTGCCGTCCGGCTTCCAGCCCAGCTTCTGGATGCGGGTGTGGCGGTTGGGGTCGTTCAGCGGGTCGCCGACGATCTCCTTGTACTGGCGGGCGTGGTAGACGAGGACGTCGGTGCGGCCGTCCTCGGCGACCGTGAAGCTGTTGTGGCCCGGGCCGTACTGCTTGGTGGTGTCGTTGCTGGTGAAGACCGGCTTCGGGGACTTGGCCCAGCTCGCCGGGTCCATGAGGTCGCTGTCGGCGTCGGCGGTCAGCAGGCCGAGGCAGTAGTTGAAGTCGGTCGCGCTGGCGGAGTACGACATGAAGACACGGCCGTTGCGCTGGATGACCGACGGTCCCTCGTTGACCTTGAACCCGATGGTCTCCCAGTCGAACTCCGGTGTGGTGAGCCGCACTTGGGGACCTGTCAGGGTCCAGGGGTTGGCCATCTTCGAGAGCCAGACCGCGGTGTTGTTGTCCATGCCGGGCTCGTGCTGCGCCCAGGCGAGGTAGCGGCTGCCGCGGTGGGTGAAGGTGGTGGCGTCGAGGGAGAAGGTCTCCCAGGCCGTCTTCAGCTGGCCCTTCTCCGTCCACGTCCCTTGGAAGGGGTTGCGGCTCGCGTTCTCCAGCACCCAGATGCGGATCGCCCAGATGTCGTTCGCGGGCGCGGCGGCGAAGTAGATGTACCACTTGCCGTCGATGTGGTGGATCTCCGGCGCCCAGATGTGCGCGCCCATGTCTCCGGTCGGGTGCTTCTTCCAGATGACGGACTCGGAGGCCTTCGTCAGTCCGCGCAGGGTGCGGGAGCGGCGCAGGATGATGCGGTCGTACTCGGGGGCCGTGGCCGTGAAGTAGTAGTAGCCGTCGGTGTGACGGTGGATGTGCGGGTCGGCGCGGTTGCGGACGAGCGGGTTGACGTACGCGGCGGTGGCGCCGGCCGCTTCGGGGGCGGCGGCTTGGGCCACTCCGGGTACGGCGGTGAGGGCCCCCGCGGCCAAGGCCCCCTTCAGGACGAGTCTGCGACTCGGGACGTCCGGGCTCTCGTCGTTGCGGCTCATGTCGTCTCCTACTCTGCGGGCCGTATGTGGCTGGTCGCGCAGTTCCCCGCGCCCCTTACGGGGCGCCCCTGTTGGGCGCGCCTGCGCGCCCGATTTTCGATATCTCGAACCGCATCTGTCACTCCGAACGCCGAAACGGTAAGGGTGTGTTACGGGGAGGTCAACGGGACGGGAGCTTCGAAAAAGTCGGAGACTTTCGGGGCCAAGTTTTTGTTATCGGCCCCTCGGTGCGTCCGTCTCCACGGACGTGAACCAGAACATCCGAGTACGGGCGGCAGGAGCGGGCGCGGCTCTGGCCGTGGCCGCGACAGGGATCATGACGCCGGGCGCGGCGGCAGCTCCCGCCGGAGCCGACGACGTCACCGCGGCGGTGCTCGCCGGGCGCGACGTGACGCTCGACGGCGACACGGTGGTGACCGTGCCGGCCGGGAAGACGACGTACAACGGGGTGTTCCGGGGCGAGGGCACGCTCACCGTGCGCGGCAGCGGAACCCTGATCCTGACCAGGGACAGCGACTTCACGCTGCCGAAGTCCCGGCAGCGGCAAGCGGTGCGGACGCAGGGCGGCAATCACCCGTATGTCACCACGGCCAACCCGGACCCGCCCGCGATCACGGTCGAGCGCGGCGCGACCCTGCAGTACGGCAACGGCGGGACGACCGGGCTGATCGGCCACTTCCCGTACAACACTCCGGCGTTCCGGCTCAACCAGGACAACATCCGGGTCGACGGCACCCTGCGGCTCTCCCTGAAGAGCGCCTACAACCTGGGCACCATCAGCGGCTCCGGACTGATCACCCAGCCGAGGTTCCTCTGGGGCACCTGGGACCTGTCGGGCGCCCACTCCTTCTCCGGCGTGATCGACAACGGCACGCAGGTGAACGCCGGACGCCCGGAGTTCGCGACGTCGCTGCCGAACGTGCGCAAGATCCTCAACCAGGGCACGTACACCGTGGACACCCCGCTGGGCCAGACCGTCACCATGGGCATGGACTTCTACCAGCGGGAATACGGCAGCGACATCAACGTGCAGTCGCGGCCGGGGAGCAAGGTCGTCCTGACCGGCCAGTACAGCTGGTCGAACCAGGGCGGCGACACCAACCCCTCGCTCAGCGACCCGGCGCTGAACTGGACGCCCGCGCGGAAGAACATCAACAAGCGCGGCACCAACATCAAGGGCGCCAACGTCCAATGGGGCGACGGCACCACGAACAAGATCTTCATGCCGGGTACCGCCGAGACCGTATACATCAACCTGCTGGCGGCCAGGTCCCGCTCGCTGCTCACGTTCGACTACAACGGCCCAGTGACGCTGGGCGCGCCGATCGGCGGCGGCGTGTTCCACGACACGCTGTCCGCGCCCGGCGCCGGGGACATCGTCATCAAGGGGACGACGGGCAACGACGTCACCTTCGCCGCCGTCCAGTACTACAACGGCTCGACGACGGTCGAGAAGGGTGCGGTACTGCGGCTGGGCAGCGGCAAGTCCGGCGGCGACGGTGGCCTGTACACCAAGGGCGACCTCTACAAGGTCGCCAACAACGGCTCGCTGGTACTCCGCAACACCGCCAAGCCGCTCGTCCTGTCCAAGATCAGCGGCAGCGGTTCGCTCACGCAGTCGGGTGCCGCCACGACGACGCTGACGAGTGGCGTGACCTACACGGGCACGACGACCGTCACGAAGGGCACGCTCGCGCTCGACGGGGCGAGTCTGGCGCGCAGCAAGGGGATCCGGCTCACTTCGCCGGGCGCGCGGCTGGATGTGCGCAAGGCGAGCGGGCGGGCGCTGAACCTGACCACGTCCCTGTCCGGCAAGGGCAAGGTCGTCGGGACGGTGACGAATACGGGCACGGGGAAGGTCGCCGGTGGGGTGACGGTGACCGGGGATTACACGCAGGGCGGGGGCGGTCAACTGACCGTGAAGGGCAAGGCGTTGAAGGTCGGCGGCGCACTGCGGCTGGGCGGGAAGCTCGTGGTCGAGCCGGCCTCCGCGACTGCTGGGACTCCTTCGAAGACGGTCACCGTGATCGACCACACCGGCAAGGCGAAGACGAGCGGCACCTTCAAGGGACTGAAGGAAGGCGCCAAGGTCAAGGCGGGGAAGACCGAGTACCGGATCAGCTACCGCGGCGGCGACGGCAACGACGTCGTCCTGACCACCGCGGGCAGCAGCGCGAGCCCTTCAGCGACCTCACGCGCCGCCGCGGACTCCGCCGCCCCGAAGGTCGCGGTCACCGAGAACGCGAGCAGTGAGAATTCCGTCCCGCTCGCGTGGTGGGTGGCCGGGGCGGCACTGGGGTTCCTGGCCACCCTGATCGTGCCGGTGACCAGGCGGAGGCGTACGGGACGTACAGGGAGAAGGGGTGGACGGCATGCTGCGTGAACCTTCGTGGACGGTTCGCTTGCGCTCCGGTGGGTGGCTCGCGTGAGGCGGGCCAGATCGTCGAATTGGCGTCTGCCTCGGGACGCCTTAGCCGGTTCGCTCTT
This sequence comes from Streptomyces scabichelini, assembly GCF_011045015.1. GTDB lineage: Bacteria > Actinomycetota > Actinomycetes > Streptomycetales > Streptomycetaceae > Streptomyces > Streptomyces scabichelini. Next base: position 17,645 of record NZ_JAAKZY010000045.1, read on the forward strand.
CCCGGACCAGGTTCGACACTTTCCGGGCCGCGCGCAGATAGTCGAGTACCAGCGGGCGGTGGTCGCCGGTGCGGGCGGCGAGCGCGAGTCTGCTGGGTGAGAGGCCGTGGACCGGGCGGGTGACGACACCGCCCAGGCTGATCAGGGGCGCGTTCCCGACCGCGACCAGGCACACGCCACGGCCGTCCACCAGTGCCTCGTACGTCTCCTCCGTGCTCGCGATCTCGGCTCCGATACGCGGCGGGCGGCCGGCCCGTTCGTCGAGGGCGAGCCAGTAGTCGCGCAGCACGCCGGCGCTCTTCGGCAGGGCGAGGAACGGTTCGTCCAGCAGATCGGCGAAGTCGACGGACCTCCGCGCCGCGAGGGGGTGCGTCTCCGCGAGGGCGACGAGGCGCGCTTCCTCGGCGACCACGACGTACGTATAACGGTCGAGGTCAGGGACGGGCAGCCAGACATACGCCACGTCGACCGAGCCGTCCGCGAGCCCGGCGGTGGGATCGTCCCAGCCGATCTGCCGCAGCCGCACGGTGGCTTCGGGGTGCGCTTCGGTGAACCGGGAGCGGATGGCGGGGAGGAGGCCGCCGCGTGCGGGACTGGTGCTCATGCCGACTAGAAGGACGGCGGCCTGCTCGGCCTTGGCGCGCTCGATCACGTCCTGGGCTTCGTGCCAGGCGGCGAGGACACTACGGGCGTACGGCAACAGCGCCGAGCCCACCGGTGTCAGCCGTACTCCCTGGCTGTCCCGCTCGAACAGCGGCGCGCCCAACTGCCGCTCCAGCGCCCTGACCTGCTTGCTCAGGGCGGGCTGCGAGACGTACAACCGCTCGGCGGCCCGGGTGAAGTGGAGCTCCTCGGCGACCGCGACGAAGTACCTCAGATCTCTGCCGTGCACGTCCATAACCCACGGTTATCACGACGGGTCTTGGACGGACCACCGGGTTGGCGGACAAGCTTGTAGGCACAGAGAGCCGACCGAGCGAGGAGCTTGAGATGAGCAGGGTATGGCTGGTGACGGGCGCGAACAGCGGCTTCGGGCGGGCGATCACCGAGGCGGCGGTCGCGGCGGGGGACGTCGTGGTGGCCACCGCGCGCCGTCCGGCCACGCTGGACGACCTGGTCACGGCGCATCCCGACCAGGTGGAGGCGCTGGCCCTGGATGTCACCGACGTCGCCGGGATCGAGGCGACCGTACGGGATGTCGTGGAGCGCCACGGGCGGATCGACGTGCTGGTCAACAACGCGGGCCGCAGCCACGTCGGCGCCTTCGAGGAGACCACGGACACGGAACTGCGGGACCTCTTCGACGTGCACGTCTTCGGGCCCGCCGCCCTGGTCCGCGCCGTCCTGCCGCACATGCGCGACCGTCGCTCCGGGGCGATCGTGCAGCTGAGCAGCATGGGCGGTCAGCTGTCGTTCGCCGGATTCTCCGCGTACAGCGGGACGAAGTTCGCGCTGGAGGGGATGTCGGAGGCGCTGGCGGACGAGGTCCGGCCGTACGGCATCAAGGTGCTGATCGTCGAGCCGGGCGCCTTCCGGACCGGTCTGTTCGGCAACATCAGCGCCAGCGCGGAGCTCGACGCGTACGCCGACACGGTGGGCCCGACGCGCCGCATGGTCGCCACCAGCGACGGCAGCCAGCCCGGCGACCCGGCCAAGGCCGCGGCCGCGATCGTCACCGCGCTGGAGGCCGAGGCGACTCCGTTGCGGTTGCCGTTGGGCGATGACGCCGTGGATGCCGTGGTCGGGCATCTGGACGGGGTGCGCGCGGAGATCGCCGCGTGGGAGAAGGTCACCCGGGCGACGGCGTTCAGCGACTGAGGGATCAGTGGCTGCGGCTGAGGCCTCAGTGGCTGCGGCTGCGGCGTCAATGGCTGCGGCTGCGGCTGCGGCTCAGTGGCTGCGGCCGTGCGGCTCAGCGGCTGCGGCTGAAGCCGAGTTCCGTCGCGAGCCCGCGGGCCTCTCGTGCCCAGTCCGCCAGGAAGGCCAGCACCACGCCCCGCTCGCGGTAGTGGTGCTCGGCCTCCACGGTGCGGCCGCCGCCGTAGTCGAGCTGCTGGGCGTCGCTCGCGCGGGACAGCATCAGGGCGGTGAGCCAGTCGTACTTCACGGCGGAGGCGCACACGCCGAGCCGTACGATCCGTTCGTCGCCCTGCCAGCCGCTTTCGCGCAGGCCCCGTACGTAGCCCTCGTACACGGCGGTCGCCAGCTCGGGCAGCCGGGCGGCGGGCAGGAACCGGTCGAAGATGGTGTCGGGGATGTAGTTGCCGATGTCCTCGCCGAGCGCGCCGTCACCCGCGAACGCCCAGTCGAACAGCACGCTTCGGCCGCGGTGCGGCGAGGTGAGGTTGGCCGGCCACTGGTCGAGATGGCTGAAGACACGGGGCAACGATTCCATGACCCGCAGGAACCACTCACGTTCGTGATGCAGCCGCACCATGTCCTCGCGGAGGCCTGCGGGGAAGTGGTCGCGTACGAGCGGCTGCCGCCAGGCGGTGTCGTCGTCGAGCAGTTCCCGGCCGGTCGTCTGGGCTGCGGTGTAGTCGCGGAGGAAGCGGCGGCTGAGCCACGAGTGGTCGAGGGGTGGGCCGTCCGGGCCTCCCCGGCCGTCCGGGCCTCCCCGGCCGTCCGAGCTGGCCGGGCTAGCCGGGCCGTCCAGGCCATCCGAGCTGTCCAGGCCATCCGAGCTGTCCAGGCCTTCCGAGGTGGCCGAGCTGGCCGGGCTAGCCGGGCCGTCCGAGCCATCCGAGCTGTCCAGGCCGTCCGAGCGGGCCGGGCTAGTCGGGCTAGCCCAGCCGTCCGCAAGGGCCGTGCCGTGGGCTGCGCCCAGGCGTCGGGCGTGCGCCGCGTGGGCCTCTGTGGACCAGCCCGTGGCCGGTTCGCCCCTCACGTCCTCCAGCCACAACGCCACGTCGCCGTCGGGGCGTTCGACGGAGGCGAGCAGCTCGGGCGCGGTGATGCCCCACGGCTCCCAGGCCCGGGCGACGCCCTCCTCGTACACGTACGCCTCACGCCGCCAGAAGTTCCAGTGGCGCGGGTCCTCCGAGGCCGCCCAGGTCTCGGTGGTGTCCTTGCCCCGGGTCAGCACCTTCAGCACGGCCGACCGCTCGCCTGCGGTCACGCGCCAGACGCCTGCGGTGACGCCGTTCCTCGGGTTGTGCGTGAGGGGCGTGAACTTGGCGCGTTCGGGCGGCACTTGGAATATCTCCCGGACTTCGTCCGCGAGTTGGGGGGAGGTTGAGGCGGCGGCTTCGGGCATGCGGCGATCTTAGGATCCGGGGCGGTTCGGGGGCGAGTGTGCGTGGGTGGGTACGGGGCCGCACCCCGGCCGCAGCGGCAGCGCACCGGCGGCACACCTGCAGCGCACCGGCGGCCGAAAAATCCGGGCGGGCGCCGCCCCGCCCCTGCTACCGTCCCCCGCATGAAGCGCGCCCACATGACGACGACGCCGGAGAGTGTCCCGGCGCGCTGAACGATGAGTCAGTCCGAAGCCCCGGGGCGAGTGCCCCGGGGCTTCGGCTTGTGCGGGGGTCACTCGGCCGGAGCCGTCCATGATCCGTCCGTGAGGAGATCACCGCCATGAACGACCACCGCAAACTCGGCCGTGAGCTGGGCCTGTTCGACACCGACCCGCTGATCGGGGCGGGGCTGCCGTACTGGTTGCCCGACGGCGCGGTCGTACGCCACACCCTGGAGGAGTACATCCGCACCGCGGAGCGGGAGGCGGGCTACCAGCACGTGTACTCGCCGGTGCTGGGCAAGCGGGAGCTGTACGAGATCTCGGGTCACTGGTCGCACTACAGCGACGACATGTTCCCGCCGATGGAGCTGGGCCGGGAACCGGACGGGGAGCAGGCCAGGGAACAACAGGACGGGGGACAACAGGCCAGGGAACAAGTCGTGCTGCGCCCCAGCCTGTGTCCCCATCACGCGGTCATCTACCGCTCGCGCACCCACAGCTACCGCGAACTCCCCCTCCGCATGGCCGAGTTGGGCGACATGTACCGCTCCGAGCTGTCCGGCGTACTCGGCGGACTCACCCGCGTACGGGCCATCCACCTCAACGACGCGCACATCTTCTGCACCCTGGAGCAGGTCGCCGACGAGGCCGGGGCGGCGCTGGAGATGATCCGGCGGGCGTACGAGGCGCTCGGCCTCACCCCGGAGCGCTACCGGCTCTCGCTGCCGGGGCCCGGCGGAAAGTACGTCGCCGCTCCCGAGCTGTGGGAGCGGTCCACCGCGCTGCTCACCGAGGTCCTGGATCGCTCCGGTCTGCCGTACGAGGCGGCCGACGGCGAGGCCGCGTTCTACGGGCCGAAGATCGACGTCCAGGTCGTCGACGGCGCCGGCCGGGAGTCCACCCTGTCCACCGTCCAGATCGACTTCCACCAGCCGGGGCGTTTCGACCTGCACTACATCGGTGCCGACGGCGCGAAACACCGTCCCGTCATGGTCCACCGCAGCATCATCGGCAGCGTGGAACGAGCCGTCGCGCATCTCATCGAGGAGCACGGCGGTGCCTTCCCGGCCTGGCTCGCCCCGACCCAGGTGGTGATCCTTCCCGTTTCCGCCGCCGAGTTGCCGAATGCCGTCGCGCTCGCGGGGCGTTGTTCTCGCCGCGGACTGCGGGCCGAGATCGCCGGACCGGATCGCGGCAGCCTGGGCGCCCGGATCCGGGAGGCCCGCCTCGTGCCGTACCAGGCGGTGATCGGCGCCAAGGAGTCCGCCGACGATCTCGTCGCGGTGCGACTGCGGGACGGCCGTCGCCTCGACCCTTTGCCTGCCGAGGACGCCCTCGGCCGGATCGGTTCGCTGGTCGACGCCCACCGAACCGATCTGTGGGACGAACCGACCGGCTGATCCCGGGGGCGGGCGGTCCGCATTGTGGGCAAACTGTTCATGGCCTGGGCGCACCAGGGCGTCGGGCGCCTATTCGACTGAGTGGCCTTGGTCAAGTCCGGTGCGGTATCGCGCCCCTAAGCGAGTTTGGCCTCATGCGAAGCGTCGTCGACTCGGCCGCGCATCCCGGATGTACAGGGAGGGGCGCTCCGGTCTCCCATTGTGGTGCGCCGCACCACAATGGGAGACCGTTCCCACTTGGATCAACGCACTAATTTGGGACGGCGCTCCAAATGTGTCATGGTGGTGGCATGGCAACGAGAACTCGCCGGCCTCAGCGGCGTAACCAGGTGCTCTCCCGGGAGAAGATCATCGACACCGCGATCGGGCTGCTCGACGCGGGGGGCGAGGGCGCGCTGACCAGTCGCGCGCTGACCGAGCGCCTGGCCACCGGGTCCGGGGCGATCTACTACCACGTGGGGTCCCGGGAGGAGTTGCTGGACACAGTGACGGAGACGGTCGTCACTGCCGCTTTGGCGGCGAGGCCCACCGGGGAGGCGGCCACGCCCGGGGACGAGATCCGCGTCGTCGCGCTGGCGCTGTTCGATGCGATCGCCGAGCACCCGTGGCTCGCTACGCGGCTGATCCTGCAGGTCGTGCGGAATCCGGTCGGCCCGGTGACGGTGGGGATCTTCGAGAGGATCGGCCGACAGGTGGAGGCCCTGGGTGTGCCGCAGGGTTCCTGGTTCGACGCTGCCTCGACGCTTGTGCACTACATCCTCGGGGCTGTCAGTCAGAACGCGCACATCGACGGTGCCCCCTCGGCCGTCGAGCCGGACCGCGCCGCGTTCCTGGACGCGTCGGTGACGGCGTGGCAGGAGCTCGATCCCGAGGACTACCCGTTCATGCACGCCATCGTCGGCCAGTTCGGCGAGCACGATGATCGCGAGCAGTTCCTCACCGGCATCGCCATCGTCCTGGACGGCCTGACCCGTCTGGGCTGATCCGTCCCACGCCCGCACGCGGCCCATCAATGAGCCGGCGAAGCCGCCGCCTTCTCGCCTCGGGCGCCAAGCCCTCATGGCCCTGCCCGGCCCGTTTCAGTACGGCCGGGCACCCCCTACTCATGACGCGCACCGAACGCGCGGCCGAACACGGCCGCTCCGCTCACCGACGATGCCCCTCTTCGGCCCTTTGGAGATGACCATGACCGCACGCCGGTGTCGTGCCCTTTCCACGAAAACCAAGACGCTCCTCGCCTCGGCGATGGCGCTCGCCGCGGCCGGGATCGCCGTGTCCGCGATCACCTCCGCACCGGAGGAGCCCTCCGCGCCGGCCCACACCTCCTCGGGCGGCGCGACGTACGTCGCAAGCGCCGTGCAGAGCAGGCACCCTGACGCACGCTGCTACGAGGTACAGGTGCCGGTCTCGGTCAAGAAGACCGGCAAGGCGCACATATACGGGGAGCTGTGCCAGCCCCGCCACGCCGCCAAGACAAGCACGACCGTCCAGCTGCTGGTGGCGGGCTCCACCTACAACCACAGCTACTACGACATGCCGGTGAAGTCCTCCCGCTACTCGTACGTCTCCAAGGCCCTCGACGCAGGCTATTCCACGTTCAACATCGACCGGCTCGCCACCGGCAAGAGCACACTGCCGCCCAGTTCGCTCTACACCCTCGACTCCGGGACCCAGGCGATCCACCAGGTGATCACCAAGCTGCGCGCGGGGGAGGTCAAGGACCGCAAGTTCACCAAGGTCGTGTGGGTCGGCCACTCCCTGGGCTCCTCGATGGGCTGGTCCCAGGCCAGGAAGTACAACGACGACATCGACGCCTTCGTGCTCACCAGCATGAGCCATGTCGTCCGGGAAGAGGAGCTCTCGGACGACGACGGCCCCGCCGAGGACATCCAGTTCGAGATCAAGGCGAAGGACGACCCCAAGTTCCGCGGCAATATCAACGACCCCGGCTACCTGACCACCAACGCCGGCATGCGGCAGTTCTTCTACCACACACCCAACGCCGACCCGGCCGTCATCAAGGCGGACGAACGCCTCAAGGACGTGAGCACCGCGGCGGACTCGGGCAGCGAGAACCTTCCTCCGTCGCAGTCGCCCTCCCGTTCGATCAAGGTACCGACCCTCCTCGTCGTCGGTGACAAGGACCAGTACTGCACCACCGGCACCTGCACCCCCGAGTCGATGCTGGCCAACGAACGGCCCTACTACTCCGACAAGGCCAACCTCAAGGCCATCGTCGTCCCCGACAGCGGCCACGACGTGCAGCTACACAAAAACGCGACCCAGACCAACGCGGCAATCCTCCAGTGGGTCAAGGACGCCGTGTCCTGATGAGCGTGTTCTCTATGGTTTGACCTCGAACGATGTCCCGAACGTGACCCCTCGTACGAGGATTCCGGGGACGTGAACACGGCCTCCGTCTGATCCTGTGCTCCGACCAAAGAGCCAGATCAGCACGAAGGCCGTGGGGACTGAGTCCGCTGCACACAAATGCCCAACGGGAAGCGTTCGCGGTGGCGTCACACTTCCGCGAGGATCTCTTCGACTGCCTGACCATGCACTGGACGACCTGGGCCAGGCAGACCGACGACGGCTCCGACACCGGTGCGGCACAGCTGCTCGCGCAGGCCCGGGGCCGAGGCCCCCCAGGGATCCCCATGCCGCAGCGCCTGCATGACAGTCGCGGTGACGGTGAGCGGACGCTTGGCCGTACCGTCGGGGCGGATCACCCGCTATTACATCCGGAAACCCGCAGGCCCTCGCAATGCGGCGGCGAGCTCCTTGATCCGGGCGACTGGTACGGGCACACCGGGCGCCTGCTGGGCCCAGGCCACGAATTCCTTGGCGGTGAGGCCGGACGGCGGCTGTCCCACGTACGGGATGGCGTACAACGGGGTGTTGGGTTCGCTGCGCCAGCTGTCGGCCAGTGTGCCGAGGTCTACCGCATCGAAGCCGAGGACGTCCAGCAGGTCGGCCACCTCCTTCTTGGCGTCCGGGTCGTCGCCGGAAAGTGGGAGCGCGGTGCGGTCGGGGGCTCCGGTCGGGCGGAACAGCTCCATCAACTGCTTGGGGCCGATGTTGTGCAATGCCTTCACCACCTGGGCATCTGCGAGGTGGCGCTGCACCAGTTCGCTGGAGGTCAGCTCGTTGCTGTCGAGTTCCGGCACTTCGAAGTTGGAATTTGGCGCGTAGTTCATCGGGTCGATCACGGTCTTGCCGGCAAGCTCCGCCCGGGGCAGCTGCTCGTAGGCGGCCAGCGGTACGGATGCGATGACCAGATTGCCGGCGCTTGCTGCTTCGGCCGGGGTGGCCGCGCGGGCCCGCTCGCCGAGCTCCGCAACGAGATCGGCCAGCGTCTCGGGGCCGCGTGAGTTGCTCAGGACGACGTTCAGGCCGGCGTCGACGGCGCGGCGGGCGGCCCCGAGGCCGACCATGCCGGTGCCGATGACGCCGAGGGTTGTTGTGCTCACTCTGTTCTCCGTTCGCATTTCCCCGCGTCGCGGCATCCAGCGGGTAGGACCGCTCTGGCGGGCTCGTACCCATCACAGCCGGAGTGACCTGCGCGAACAATGACCAGAAACGCTCGGCAGCAATCACATCGTGTGATAGATCGGGCAGATGGAACTGAGAGCGCTGCAGTACTTCGTGACCGTCGCCGAGGAGCTGCACTTCGGGCGCGCAGCGCAACGGCTGGGCATAGTGCAGCCGGCGGTGAGCCAGCAGATCGCCCGGCTCGAACGCGAGCTCGGCGTGCGCCTGCTCGACCGCACCTCACGCCGGGTACGGCTCACCCCGGCTGGCGACCGAGTGCTCGCTGCGGCCCGTAAGACCCTCGCTGCGGCGGCCCGGGTGCGGGTGGTTGCCGGAGAACCGGCGGCCGTCCTGCGGATCGGGGTGGCGTCCTGCGTCACTGGACGGCTCGACCGGGCGGTTGGCCGCTTGAGCGACAGCGAACGCCCCGCCGAGCCGAAACTGGTCGACCTGCCGGTGGCCGCGCGACTCGACGCCGTCCGCGACGGCGAGCTGGACCTGGCGCTGGTGCGGGGCGCGCTCACCTCCGCGGCGGTGACGGTGGTGCGCGCCTGGTCTGAGCCGCTGCACGCAGTGCTCGCGCGTGAACACCCCGCTGCCTGCAAGCCCGCGGTCAGCCTGCACGACCTCGATCCGTACGGTCTGCGGCTTCCCGCCCGCGACAGTGACCCGCCGATGCATGACGCGATCCTCGCCGCCCTGCCCGTGGCCCCACTGCGGCCGCCTGCCGGGGACATGCTCAACGTGCTGTTCGAGGTGAGCCGGGATACCGAGAGCTGGACGCTGATGCCGGCCGAGCAACTCGACGGGTCCCGCTCCGAGCGGCTGCTCCAGATGCCGCTCGACCCGCCGGTGACCGTCGATGGCCACGTCGTCACCTCACTGGCCACCCCGGAGCCGTGCGTGGCGTCGTACGTGACCGCGTTCGCGGATTGAACTTCCACCTCAGGCGAGTAGGCCTTTCCGGGAAGGAACGCCGCATCCCGCCCCGAACCAGCGGCAATACGCTGAGCTTGTTCTTGAGCTGGCCTCGAACGACGTCCCGAACGTGGCCGCTCGTACGAGAATTCCGGGGACGTGAACACGCGACGCTCCTGAACGACACGGTGGCGGCCGATGCCGCCTACGCGGCAACCGAGCCACTCTGCCCGGACTCGCAGCGGCCCGTCCCCTCCCACGACGTCTGGCTGCGGGCGGCCCGCACCGGCCTCGACGACCAGGACCTCGCCAAGGCCGCCCGCGCCTGCTTTGCCGCGGCCGACAGCGCCCTCGCCGTTCCCGGCACCCCGGCGGTCCTGCGGCATGTCCTGACCGATTTCGCCGAGCGCTACACAGAGCGCGGCCGTTCCCCCGCCCATGACCATCTGGACGCGCTCCGCCGCACCTGACCCCCGCAAAGGCATGCCATGACGAACGCCCCCACCTCCTGTACGGCCCGAAACGGGTCCACCGCCGCCCCCACTGCCACACCAGTCCCCGACGCATCCGCTGCCCCGGCAGACTCCGAGACGCCTCTGCGTACGCCCCAGACGCCGTCGGCCGCGGCCCGCACCGCGCTGGAGGCCGCCCGGCGCCGGACCCTGAGCCTGACCGACCCGGTCACCGACATGGACCTCACCGCCCAGCGCTCCCGGCTGATGTCCCCCCTGGTCTGGGACTTGGCCCACATCGCCAACCAGGAAGACCTGTGGCTGGTCCGCACGGCCGGCCGCCGCCCCGGAGTGCGCCGCGACCACGGCAGGTCAGCGCGTGGGCGTACCTCGCCGACGTGCCGATTTGCGGCTCCGCCGCGATGGGGGTCCCCCCGCTCGAGCGCAGCCGAGAGTGGGGAGCAACCAGCCCCCACCGGCCCGCAGGTTCATTACCGTTCTTCCAGCGGAGCGCTTAGCGTCGTGGCATGACCAGCGCCGCCACCTCCCGCACCCTCCCCGAAGCCCTCGCCACCGGCCCCATCGTCCTCGACGGCGGCCTGTCCAACCAGCTCGAATCGGCCGGGCACGACCTGAGCGACGAGCTGTGGTCGGCACGGCTGCTCGCCGAGCGGCCGGAGGCGATCGCTCAGGCTCATCTCGCGTACTTCGAGGCGGGCGCGAACGTGGCGATCACCTCCAGCTACCAGGCGACTTTCGAGGGGTTCGCCAAGCGCGGTCTCTCCCGCGAGCGCGCGGCCGAACTGCTCGGGCTGAGCGTGGAGTTGGCCCGCGAGGCCGCCCGGCGGGCCACGGCCGAGGGGGTGCGCCGACCGCTGTGGGTGGCGGCGTCGGCCGGTCCGTACGGGGCGATGCTCGCGGACGGTTCGGAGTACCGGGGGCGGTACGGGCTCAGCGTCGCCGAGCTTGAGCGGTTCCACCGGCCCCGGCTAGAGGTGCTGGCCGCCGCATCTCCTGACGTCCTGGCGCTGGAGACGGTGCCCGATGCCGACGAGGCGCGGGCGCTGCTCCGGGCGGTGCGCGGGCTCGGCGTACCGGCGTGGCTGTCGTACAGCGTCGCCGGGGACCGGACGCGGGCCGGGCAGCCGCTGGAGGAGGCCTTCGCGCTCGCCGCCGACGCGGACGAGGTGATCGCGGTGGGCGTGAACTGCTGCGCCCCGGACGACGTGGACGCCGCCGTGGAGACCGCCGCGCGGGTGACCGGCAAGCCGGTCGTGGTCTATCCGAACAGCGGCGAGTCCTGGGACGCCGAGGCCCGCGCCTGGAGCGGGCGCTCCACGTTCGCCGCCGAGCAGGTCGTCGGCTGGCAGCGGGCGGGGGCCCGGCTGATCGGGGGCTGCTGCCGGGTGGGGCCGGAGGCGATCGCGGGCATCTCGGGGGCGCTCAAGGCCGGTTGACGTTCGCGGAACGGTCGCCAGGGGCACATACCGGAACTCCCGTAACTCCGGTGAAGCACAGGCTCAACGAGGCCTTCACGGCGGGGTGATGAAGTCCCCGTACCCGTACGCCGATCACGGAGGTCCGCCTTGAGCGAGGTGCAGCCGCCCACGCAGGAGCAGTTGGACGCGTACGTCCGGACGAGGCTGGCGCTGGCCGGGTTCGATCTGACGCTGCTCCCCGAGAAGGCGGACCCGGAGAGCGGGGTACCCACGCGGGACCAGGTGCTCGCCTCGCTGCGGTCGTTCGTGGCGTCCACGCCGGGTGCGATAGCCGGGTGGTCCGCGTCGGCGGAGAGTCCCGTGTACGCCCAGCAGGCCGCGCCCCCGCTTCTCTATCCGTCGATCACGGAGGCCTGGACGGGGAAGGCGGACGGCCGATGAGCCGATCCCCCATCCGATCCCTCAACCGGCGGATTTTTCTGGCAAGTTCGGCGGCGGTGGCGAGCGGTCTTGCCCTGCAGAACACGAGTCCGGCGAGCGCCGCGGGCTCGTCGAACGCCACGGGCTCGGCGAACGCCGCGGGTTCAGCGAGCACCGCGGGAGCCGCGACCGTACGCATCCCCGACATCGACGTACGAGAGGCCGCCCGGCAGGACCCCTCCGAAGCCACCCTCGCCGAGGCCGTCGTCCTCATGCGGCGCGGAAAGCTGACGGCGACGGAACTCGTCCAGGCGTACCTGGAGCGGATCGAGCGCCATGACGCCACCTACCAGGCGTACGCAGAGGTCACCGGCGAGGCGGCCCTCGAAGCGGCGCGCGCGGCGGACCGTGGCTCCGTGGGCGTACTGGGCGGCATCCCTGTCTGCATCAAGGACAACTACTTCACCGACGGCGTGCCCACCCGCTGCAACTCCCTCATCTTCGAGAACTTCGTCCCGGACGAGGACGCCACCGCCGTGGCCCGGCTGAGGGCGGCCGGCGGAATCGTCCTCGGCAAGGGACAGATGGGGCCGCTGGCCACGACCCGGGCCACCAAGCCGAACGGTACGGTCACCACGGTCAACGCCTGGACGCCCGACGACCCGGCCGTCGACCCCGGGGGCTCCTCGACCGGGCCCGCCTGCGCGGTGGCCGGGCGCCTCGCCTCGTCGTCCATCGGTACCCAGACGGGCGGCTCCATCGTGCTGCCGTCCAACCAGCAGAACCTGACGGGCCTCAAGCCCACCATGGGCCGGGTGTCCCTGCACGGCGTGATCCCCCTGTCCTTCACCCGTGACCACGCGGGCCCGCTCGCCCGCGACGCCATGGATGCGGCGATCATGCTGCAGATCATGGCGGGACCCGACTCCCGTGACCCGCGCACACAGGGTCTTCCGGCCGTGCCCGATCTCGTGAAGTCCGCAACTCCGGTCGTTTCGAAGGCCGTTCGCATACGCCGGGCCACGAGGATCGGTGTCCCCGCCGACTACCTCGCCGACCGGAAGGAGTTGCGCGGCAGCTTCCTCGACCAGTTGGACGCGATCCGGGGTGTAACCCTGGTCGACGTCACCTACCCGGCCGACTGGACACTTCTGACCGGCACCTTCAACGCGGCCCGCCTCGCCGAACGCACCGAGCCCTTCCGGCACTGGCTGCGCGAGGACCCGGCCAAGTTCGGTGTGTCACTGCTGAGTTGGCTCCAGGGCCTGATGCTCTCGGGCGACGAGTGGATCACGGCCCAGCGAGCCAAGAACCACCTTCTGAGGGAGGTCCTCGACGGCCCTCTGAGCGACTGCGACGTCCTGCTCCAGACCGGCCCCGTCCCCTTCGACATCCTCGGCCTCCCGGAGATCGCCTTCCCCATCGGCTTCGACAGCGCGGGCGTCCCGGTCGGCACGATCCTCGGCGGTCACCCCTACGAGGAGGACCGGCTGCTGGAGGTCGCCGCGGCGTACCAGGCGCTCACCGACTGGCACACCCGCCGCCCACCCGACCCCACGACAAAGCCCGCGCTGCGCTCGGCGGGCGCCCGGCCCCGCCTCTCGGCGAAGGAGGCCGCCGAGAGGTCGGCGTAGGTGTCAAGGCGCCGTCACTGTCGCGGCGGTCGTGCAGGCTGAGAGCCCTCGGCGGACTGGTTTGTCTGTGCCCGACAGCCGCCGCCCGCCGGCGGTCTCCTCGCCCCACTGCCCGTACACCACCGCACCGCACCGAGGGCCTCCTCGCCCCCTCCCTATGATGTGCCTCTGGACTTCTACGGCGTTGCGCTCGCACCAGTGCGTGACACAGGCCACAGGAACTCCTCCCGTGTCGCGGAGAGAAGTGGTCGTGAGGGACTCAGAAAACGATGTGCGTCGCCGTGTGCGCGAGGGGGACCGAGAGGCGTTCGCCCTGCTGTACGAGCAGTTCGCCCGCGCCGTCTACAACCACGGGCTGCGATTGACGGGCGACTGGTCGACAGCCGAAGAGATCATGTCCGAAACGTTCCTGACCGCATGGCGGACCCGCGTGCGGGTGCAGGAGGACGGCGGCTCCCTGCTGCCCTGGCTGCTGGGCATCGCCACCCACAAGGCGGACAACGCCCGCCGGGGAGTCCGCAGACGGCAGTTGTTCCTGGCGCGTCAGCCGCAGCCACGTGTGGAGGAGGACTTCGCGCCCCGGACGATCGGGCGCATCGACGACGCACGGTACTTGCGTGCCGTGCAGACCGCGCTGGGACGGCTGCGGCGTCAGGAGCGGGAAGTACTGGCCTTGTGCGTGTGGTCCGGCCTGGACTACCAGCAGACGGCCGAAGCGCTGGGCATCGCCGTCGGAACCGTACGGTCCCGCCTTTCGCGTGCCCGCAAGAAGCTCGCTCACCTCGCGGAAGAAGACCGGGAACCACGCACCGCCCGCGGAGAGATGACAAGTGCGGCCGCGATCGCGGCCCTGCCCGTACGGGAGGAGCTCACATGAACGACGACACCACCGGCACTTCCCCGGAGCGGCACGGCGACCGCGAGGAGATCGCCCGCCTGCTCCCGGCCCCGGCCGACTGGGACCTTCCGCGCGAGCAGCACCTTCGTCACAGGGACCTTCTGATGCACCACATCGACCACGACCAGGTCGCCCGTACCCGGCCGGCCCGCCGACTGCTGCGGCCCGCGGTCCTGGCGCCGGCGACCGCTCTGGCCCTGGCCTGCGCGGTGACCGCGGGGATCGTGCTGACCGGCGGTGACCCGGCGCCCGCCGACACCGCGTCGCACCGTGCGGCCACGGACATGCAGCCCGCCGCCGCGCTCCTGGACCGGATCTCCGACGCCACGGAGACGCGCGTCGGCCTCACGGTGCGCGACGACCAGTTCGTTTACACCAGGGAGAAGACCCGTGGCGCCGACCTGACCAGCGGGAAGGCCGTCCTCGGCCCGCTGATGGACCGTGAGGTGTGGGCCGCTCAGGAGCCGGGGCCCCTGCGGAAGCTCGGCCTGGTCCGGGAGGACGGTGAGACGTTGCCCATCAACGCCGAACTCGGTGACACCGAGGGCACACCCGCCGGTATCAACCGGCCCACCCACCGCTGGCTCAGCTCGCTGCCCACCGACCCCGGCAAACTGCTGACCTATCTGTACGCCAAGACCCCGCAGGCCGATGGACGGGAACGTGACCAGGCGGTGTTCGAGCAGATCGGATCTTTGCTCGGCGGGGTGATGCCACCCCGTACGGCCGCCGCCCTCTACCGGGCCGCGGCGAAGATCCCCGGTGTCACCCCGGCCCCTCAGGCCCGCGACGCGATCGGTCGCAAGGGCCTCGGTATCGCCCGCGACGACACGCGGTACAGCATCCGGACCGAGTGGGTCTTCGACGAGAAGGACTTCGCCTTCCTGGGCTCCCGCAGCTACCTGACCAAGGACGCCCCATACGGAAAGGCCGGGACCCTGCTGTCCAGCGCGGCCGAGCTGGAACACGCCGTCGTCGACGAAGCCGGCCGGCAGCCCACCGACGCGGAGCGGACACAGACCAGGCGCCAAAGCTGACCGTTGACCACCGGAGGCGGGGCTGCGGCGCAGGCCGCAGTGCCGCCCCAAGGGCGGCCCCGGGGCTCGGCCGGCGGGCGCTCTGCGCATCCGTGAGCCGCCGCAGCGTGATGCTGCGGCGGCCTCGTTCGTCGGACCCGTCACATCGGAATGACTCGGCTAGGACGCGCCGAAGTCCGGAATGGTGAGCGACCCGTCCTCGGCGAGCGGGAATCCGGGGTTGTGCGCGATCTCCCAGGCGTGGCCGTCCGGGTCGACGAAGGCTCCGGAGTAGAAGCCGACGGCATTGGTGGCCGCGGGCTTGGTGATGGTTGCTCCGGCCCGTTCCGCCGCCGCCAGCAGGTCGTCGACCTCGGCATCGGAGCGGACGTTGTGCGCCAGGGCGATCCCGCCGAAGCCGGCTGCCGCTCCGTCCGTCAGCCCGCAGTCCCGCGCGAGCTTGTCGCGGCCCCACAGGACCAGGGCCAGACCGCCCGCCTGGAAGAAGACGGTCTCTTCGACCTCTTGCCCCCGCCAGCCCAGGGCTTCATAGAAGGCCCGGGAGCGCGCCACATCAGAAACTCCCAGCGTGACCAGACTGATGCGCTGTTCCATACGAGCCATGCAACGACGTTAACGCAGCCTGCGGGGCGATTCAGAGACTTGCCTCCCGGACCCTCCCGGACCCTCCCGGGCCCTCTCGGACACACCAAGCCCCGCCTGTTCGACATTTCGAAAGTTTCGGTTCTCAGGGATTCCCACTGAACACCGCCCCTTCCACGAAGAGTTCCGACGGCCTTAATGTAGGAAGCGCTTTCTAAGCGGTCGACGCCCTCCCGCGTGCCAGACCGTGGTGATTCGAAAACTTTCGCTGGCCCTCGGGACGGGGCCGGAGAGGTGGGGCTTCCATGGTGCGTACCGGGAGCGTGGCCGGGCCGACACTCGCGGTCGTCGCCCGCGAGGCCGGCGTGTCCGTGCCGACGGCGTCGAAGGTGGTCAACGGCCGGGAGGACGTGGCGCCGGAGACCCGCCGCCGGGTCACCGAGGCGCTCGACCGCCTTGGTTACGTACGCAGACCGCGGTTCGACGCGGCGAAGTCGCCGGGCCTTGTCGATCTCGTCGTGCACTCGCTGGACTCCTCCTGGTCGGGCGCGGTCCTGCACGGCGTGGAGGAGGCGGCGCACGATGCGGGCCTGGAGGTGGTGGTGTCTGCGGGTCTGACCCGGACGCGCGGCGGCCGCCCCGAGCGCGGCTGGCTGGACAAGCTCTCCACACGCGGCTCCGCCGGAGTGCTGTTCAACCTGGCGGAGCTGACCCAGTCCCAGTACGCCTGGCTGGACCAGCACCGCATCCCGTTCGTCCTGATCGACCCGGTGATCGATCCGCCGCCCGGCGTTGTCTCGGTGGGCGCCGCCAACTGGCAGGGCGGCGTGACGGCCACCGAGCACCTGCTCGCCCTCGGCCACGAGCGGATCGCGGTCATCGCCGGATACCGGCGCAAGATGTGCAGCAGCGCCCGTGTCGCCGGTTACCGCTCGGCGCTCGCGGCGGCCGGCATCCGCCACCGTCCCGAGTACGTCCGTTACGCCGGCTTCAACGAGATCACCGCCCACCGCCGCATGCTGGAACTCCTCGACCTCCCCGAGCCGCCCACAGCCGTCTTCGTCTGCTCGGACAAGATGGCCCTCGGCAGCTACCGGGCCCTGGCCGAACGGAAGTTGAGCGTCCCCGACGACATGAGCGTGGTCGGCTTCGACGATCTGCCCGAGGCCCACTGGGCCGCACCCCCGCTGACCACGATCCGCCAGCCCCTGTCGGAGATGGCCGCGACCGCGCTGCGCCTGCTGGTCCGGATCATGGCGGGCGAGCGGCCGGAGGGCACACGGACGGAGCTGTCCACCCGGCTGGTGGTGCGGGAGAGCACGGGGAAACCACCGGGGTCCGCCTTAGGGCTCCCGGGGTCCGACTGAGGGTTCCCGGGGACTCCCGGGGTCCGTCTGAGGGCTTCCGGCGTCCGTCTGAGGGCTGAAGGACCTACGCCAGCCCCGCCGCCCACCTGATGCCGCCGAGCAGATGCGCCCGGAAATCCGGGTCCTCGTACGCCTCCGAGGCATGCCCGAGCGCGGTGTAGAAGACCCGCCCGGCCCCCTGCTCCCGGCACCACACCAGCGGATGGTCGTCGCCCATCGCGCCTCCGTCGTACGAGGACTCGTCGGCCGAGGCGAGCACCCGCACCGATCCCCGCGGGTTCGACCGGAAGTCGTACCACTCGTCGGTGAACTCCCAGGCGGCGGGCAGGTGTCGGGTCGCCGGGTGCTCGCGGTCCTCGACGAGGAGCTTGCCCGGCTGGTGGTCGGGATGGCGGGCGAAGCGGGCGCCGAGCAGTTCGCCGTAGTACGGCCAGTCGTACTCGGTGCAGGCCGCCGCGTGCACCCCGACGAAGCCGCCGCCCGCCTCGACGTACGCGGCGAGGTACTCACGTCCCGCGGGCCACAGGACGTCACCGCTGGTGGAGAGGAAGACGACAGCCGCGTACGGGCCGAGGGGCGCGTCGAAGAAGCCGGGGTCCTCCGTGGCGTACACCGTGAAGCCGTGCGCGGCGCCGAGGGAGCGTACGGCCGCGATGCCGTCCGGGATCGACTCGTGCCGGTAGGCCGTGGTGCGGGTGTAGAGGAGTACGCGGGGCTCGAGGTGCGCTGCTGCCATGGCATCCGACTTTATGTGCCGAGCGGGGCGGGCCCCAGCGAGGCAAGGGGCCGAAAATTTCGGATCAGCGGCTCGTGAGAACCGGTGGCCCTCGGCTCAGCCCGTCGCGCCCACCTCGTTGTTCGGCGCCCCGTCGCCGACCGGTGGCAGGTCTCCGCGTTCGACCGGCTCGGTGGCGGTGGCCGACGGGGCCGGCGGAAGGAGAACCTCCAGTTCTGCCGCGTTCGGGCGGCGGACGGACTGGGCGGCCGCACGCAGGACGTCGCGGCCGATCGCGCTCGGTGCGCCGCTGAGCCGGACGACATGCCCCTTCCCGGTTACGGCGTACTCATGGGCTCCGGTGGTGCTGCGATACCAGAGATCGCCGTCCCGCTCGCATGCGACTGGCTCGCCCGCGATGTCGCCGGGTTGCTGATCCGGACAGGTCGCGGCGGTGATGGTGCCGCGGTCCACAGTGAGCTGGAGCTGCGCGCCGGTCTTCGACCCCACGTACACGCTGGAGAAACCGTCGCCCCCGTACACCCCCACCGACCGCTCGGCCGGCGTGAAGTCGGGAGCCACGGTGACGTACACATGCTCCGGCGCGACGCTCAACGCCCTTGCGCGGGTGGCGAGTGCGGCAGGGCGCGCACGGTACGGATCATGCACGTCATCCTGCCGCACAGATGTTCCCCTCGTCCTTCAAAGACTCACGGTTCACGCGGCCCCTGATCCAGGCGGTACGGCGGATAGACGTCCGTCAGCAGCGTCGCGTACGCCACCACCCGCATCACCCAGCGGTGCAGCCCCACGTTGAGGTCGTACATGCCGCGCGGATAGCGGCCGGTGAACAGCAGCGCGACGCCCGCGTAGAAGGTCAGCAGGCCCACGAGGCCGCCCGCGAGGCCGCCGCCGCCCGCGAAGACGGCGACCACGAACACCTGTGGCAGCACCAGGAGCCACCACTTGACGAGAACGAGGCCGCGGGAGAGCTGTTCGGGATGGGTGATCTCCAGGTGGGCCGGATAGTCGGGCACGTCCGCCAGCGTGAAGGGCGGGTAGCGGTCCGTGCCGAGGGTTCCGTACGCGTAGTACGACACCCGCCAACTCCAGCGCAGCACCCCGACGTTGAAGTCGAACAGGGCGCGCGGATAGCCACCGGTGATCAGGATCGCGAAGAAGGCGATCACGGTGACGACCAGGAAGGCGATCCAGAGGAAGGCGAGGACGACGTAGTGCGGGATCGCCAGCAGCCACTTCACCAGCCATAACCAGCGGGACGGGCCGGCGTCGTACACCGTTTCCAGGGTGACCGGACTCTTCAGGGTGACCGCACTCTTCGGGCGGTCCCCGAGCGCGGTGGTCACGTCGGACATGCCGTTCATCTCCCCCCAGGGGCGGAACAGATCCGCCCGCTTTCGCCCACATACGGGCTTTCTATCCGTGTACAGGTGGGTGGAGGGCCGTGCAAGGTTCTGGACCAGGACACGTCCGATTCCTACAAGACCGTGCGCCAACGGCCTTCCTACGGTGGTCGCATGACTCCACGATTCGACCTCATCGGCATCGTCGTCTCCGACCTGTCCGCATCGCTCGCCTTCTACCGCCGCCTCGGCCTCGTCTTCCCGGAGGGCGCCGAGGAGCAGCCGCACGTCGAGGCCCAGTTGCCCGGCGGGCTGCGCTTCGCGCTCGACACCGAGGAGAGCGTCCGCGCGTTCCACGCCGACTGGCAGCCGCCGGCGGGCGGCGGCCGGATCGGGCTGGCCTTCCTGTGCGACAGCCCGGCCGACGTCGACACCACGTACGACGACCTGGTGAACGCCGGCTACCGGACGGAACTCAAGCCGTGGGACGCCCCCTGGGGCATGCGGTACGCCATCGTGCACGACCCGGACGGCAACGGC
The DNA here is from genome assembly GCF_011045015.1 of Streptomyces scabichelini. Classification (GTDB taxonomy): domain Bacteria; phylum Actinomycetota; class Actinomycetes; order Streptomycetales; family Streptomycetaceae; genus Streptomyces; species Streptomyces scabichelini. The sequence goes on from NZ_JAAKZY010000045.1 coordinate 37,399, forward strand.
GTGGACCTGTTCGCCCGGCTAGCGTCCGAGTAGCTCACCCAGGGGCGCGCCCGCCAAGTCCCGTACGTCGCGGGCGAGATGGGCCTGGTCGGCGAAGCCGGCGCGGGCCGCGGTGTCCGCCAGGGGGACTCCGTCCCGGGCGAGGGTGAGCGCGCGTTGCAGGCGCAGTACCCGGGCCAGCGTCTTGGGGCCGTAGCCGAACGCGGACAGGGAACGGCGGTGCAGTTGCCGTTCGCTCCAGCCCAGCGCGCCCGCGGTCAGGGCGACGGAGTAGCCCGCGGACACGGCCGTCACGATCTCCCGCAGCCGTGGATCGGGCGGCTCGGCGTCGGCCGCGCGGCCAAGGGCCACCGCTTCGAGCGCGGCGGCGGGATCGTCCGCCGAGTCGACCCGCTCGGTCAGCCGCCGCACCTCCCCGGAGGGCCACAGGTTCGCCAGGTCCACGCGCTGGTCGCGCAGTTCATGGGCCGGTACGCCGAGATAGGCGGGCGCGGTGCCGGGGAAGAACCGGACGCCCGCATAGCGGACGGCCACGGGTTCCTGCCCTCCGTGCGCGTGTGTGTCGGGTCCCGCGACGAAGAGCCGGCCCTCCGTCCACAGCAGGTCCATGCAGCCGTCGGGCAGCACCGGTGCGGCGTCACCCGGCGCTGTGGTGCGGGTCCACACGACCGCACCCGGCAGCCGGGACGCCCACTCGGCGTACCGGGACCGCTCTGCGTGCACCTACAAAAGGTTACGCGCGCAGCCCGGCCCGGGTCCGGTGTTCCTGCGGGCTGACCCCGTACACCCGCTTGAAGGCGCTGGACAGGGCGAACGCGCTGCCGTAGCCGATCTGGCGGGCGATCGCGCCGATGGTCTCGTCGGTGTCCCGCAGCCGGTCCGCGGCGAGGGCGAGGCGCCAGCCGGTCAGATACGTCATCGGGGGCTCGCCCACGAGCTCGCTGAAGCGGCGGGCGAGCGCGGCCCGGGAGACGCCCGCCTTCACGGCGAGCGAGGCGACCGTCCAGGGATGCGCCGGATCGTCCTGGAGGAGGCGCAGCACCCGGCCCACGACGGGGTCCGCGAGAGCCTGGTACCAGGCCGGCGCCTCGGCCTCCGGGCGCGAGAACCAGACCCGTAGCGCGGCGATGACCAGCAGGTCGAGCAGCCGGTCGAGGACGACCTCCTGGCCGGGCTCGTCGCGCACGATCTCCTCGAGGATCAGCGGGGTGAGCGGGCACTCCCACTCGTCGGAGGTCAGGCTGAGCAGGGGTGGCAGGGCGTCGAGCAGCCGCCCGCTGATCTCGCCCTGCATGGTGTACGTCCCGATCAGGATGACCGTGGAGCCGTCGAGCCGGTCGCCCCAGGTGCGGACGCCGAGGTCCATGACCCCGTTCAGGGAGCGGCCGTCGGGATAGAAGCACTCGGCGCCCGGCAGGATCAGCGCCTGCGGCACGGTCGAGGGGTCGTCGGCGCAGGTGTACGGGTCCGGGCCGCGCGCGATGGCCAGGTCACCGGCCCTCAGCCGCAGCCGCTCCCCCTTGTCCGGCGTGATCCAGGCGTCGCCGCGGACCATGAGCATCACCGTGAGCGGGGCCCGGTCCTCGATTCGTAGGCACCACGGTGGATCGAAACACGCTCGGATCATGAAGGCGCCGCGCGCGCGTGGGCCCTCCAGAAGACCTGCGAGTGCGTCCATGACCTCAGAGTAGACGCGCGCTTATAGGAACGAGAGGTTCAGCGATGTTCCCTTTTCGCGCAGGGCAGTTCACTGGATTTCATGACAGAGAACACGCGGAACAAGACGCTGTTGGTGACGGGAGCCTCGGGCAAGACGGGGCGCAGGGTGGCGGAGGCCGCGCAGGCCGCGGGATTCGACGTACGGGCCGCGTCGCGCGGTGGCGCGGTGCGCTTCGACTGGGCCGACTCCTCCACGTGGGACGAGGCGCTGCGCGGCGCCGACGCGGCGTATCTGGCGTATCCGGGGGACGTCGGTGCGCCCGGCGCGGACGAGAGCATCGCTGCCCTGGCACGGCGGGCGCTGGCGCTCGGCGTACGGCGGCTGGTGCTGCTGTCGGCGCGCGGTGAGCCGCAGGCGGAGCCGACCGAGCGGGCGGTGCGCGAGTCGGGTGCCGAGTGGACGGTCGTGCAGGCGGACTGGTTCATGCAGAACTTCAGTGAGGGGCTGCTGCTGGAGGGGGTGCGCGGTGGTGAGTTCGTGTTCCCGGCGGGCGAGGTGCAGGTGCCGTTCATCGACGCGCGGGACATCGCGGACATCGTGGTGAAGGCGCTCACCGACTCCTCGTACGTGGGGCGGACCCTGGAGATCACCGGGGCGCGGCTGCTGTCCTTCCGTGAGGCCATGGCGGAGATCTCCGCCGCGGCGGGCCGGGAAATCCGCTACGTGCCGGTGTCCTTCAAGGAGTACGGCGCCATGCTGACCGACTTCGGGCTGCCGGCCGAGGAGGCCGCCTCCCTGCTGGAGGTCTTCGAGACGCTGCTCGACGGCAGCAACGCGCAGACCACCGACGGGGTCGAGCAGATCCTGGGCCGCGCCCCGCGCGACTTCACGGACTTCGCGCGGGAGCACGCGGCGCAGGGGGTGTGGAAGGTCTAGGACCGGCGAGGGTCAGTGCGGCGCCGGCGGTTCGTCCCCGTTCTTGGGAGAGCTCTTGGCGTGCGTGCGCAGTCGTGAGGTGACGTCCTCCGGGGGGAGGAAGCGGGACCAGCGCTCCGGGAACTCGGAGGGCATGTCCGGAGGGTCGTCGGGGTCGGCGCTCCGAGCCGCGGCCGCGCGGGCCACGAAGTCGGCGGCCTGCGCGGCGCGCAGCTGTTCGTTGACGGCGCGCGCGGCGGCCGTGGCGGCGGCCGGCCAGACCCGGTCGATGGCCGCGTTGACGGCCGCCCCGACGAGCACGGCGAAGGCCGAGACGCCGATCCACAGCAGCACAGCGACGGGTGCGGCCAACGAGCCGTAGATCGTGGGCCCTTCGACCGTGTTGGCCAGGTAGAAACGCAGCAGGAAGCTGCCGAGGACCCACATGCCGAGCGCGACCAGGGCGCCGGGCACATCCTCGATCCACGGGGACCGCACCGGCACGGACACGTGGTAGAGGGTCGTCAGGAAGACGATGGACAGAACGATGACGACGGGCCAGTACAGGACCTGCACGACGGTCGTCGACCACGACACGATGTTCACCACGGCGTCCGGGCCCGCGACCATCAGCGGCAGCGCGATCGAGCCGATCAGCAGCGCCACGAGGAACAGCAGGAACGCCATCAGCCGGGTCTTGACGATGCCGCGCACCCCGTCGAGGCCGTACATGACGGTGATGGTGTCGATGAAGACGTTCACCGCGCGCGAGCCCGACCACAGGGCGAACAGGAAGCCGATGGAGATGACGTCGGGCCTGCCGCCCTTCATCACGTCGTGCAGGATCGGCTCGGCGATCTGCGAGACGCCCTTGTCGGACAGGACGGTGCGGGAGGCCTCCAGGATGTTGGTCTCCAGGCTGGCGATGGTGTCGGCGCCGGTCCAGTCGTCGACGTAGCCGAGCAGGCCGATCATGCTCAGCAGCAGCGGCGGCACGGAAAGGAGCGTGAAGAAGGCGGCTTCGGCCGCCAGACCCAGGATCCGGTACTCGATGCAGGAGTTGACGGTGTCCTTGAGCAGCAGCCAGGCGGTCCTCCGTTTGGAGACATTCCGGTAGAGAGCACGTGCCCGGTGAAGCCGACCGGACGGGCTCTCTGGCGTTTCACTTGCTGGCTGCACGCTCCTAACCGTATCTGCCGCGACGTGCCTTTCTCACCCTCCGCACTCGAAGGTGACTGCCGCCCTACCCGGGGGTAGTTTTCCTCACATGGCAACCGGCACCCACGAAGTGACCAACCAGGCTCCGCCTCTGCTCGGCTATGACGTCTTCGGCGCCGACCGGGTCCTGACGGAAGCGGTCGAGCGGCATCTCGCCCCCGGGCTGCTCGACGAGGCGCGCGAGGAGCTGTCGTCCCTGGGGCGTACGGCTGGTTCCGCGCAGGTCCAGGAGTGGGGTGTGCTGGCGAACGAGAATCCGCCCAGGCTGCGCACGCACGACCGCTACGGTCACCGCATCGACGAGGTCGACTTCCATCCGTCCTGGCACCGGCTGCTCGGCAAGGGCGTCGCGGCGGGCCTGACGGCGGCGTGGGTGCGCCCTGGCGGGCATGTGCGGCGTGCGGCCGGGTTCCTGATCTGGACGCAGGTCGAGGCGGGCAACGGCTGCCCGCTGTCGATGACGCACGCGGCGGTGCCCGCGCTGCGCACGGACCCGGAGCTGGCGGCCGAGTGGGAGCCGCGGCTCACGTCCACCGTCTACGACCAGGAGCTGCGGCCCGCGTCCCAGAAGGCCGGCGCGCTCTTCGGCATGGGCATGACGGAGAAGCAGGGCGGCAGCGACGTACGGGCGAACACGACTCAGGCGCGACCGCTCGCCGAGGACGGGACGTACGAGCTGACGGGCCACAAATGGTTCTGCTCGGCCCCGATGTCGGACGGTTTTCTCGTGCTGGCGCAGGCACCGGACGGGTTGACGTGCTTCCTGGTGCCGCGCGTGCTGGAGGACGGCACGCGGAACGTGTTCCGCATCCAGCGGCTCAAGGACAAGCTGGGCAACCGGTCGAACGCGTCGAGCGAGGTCGAGTTCGACGGGACCTGGGCGCGCCGGGTCGGGGACGAGGGGCGTGGGGTGCGCACGATCATCGAGATGGTCGCGGTGACCCGCCTTGACTGCGCGCTGGGCGCCGCCTCCCTGATGCGGCAGGCGGTCGCGCAGGCCGTGCACCACTGCACCTACCGCGAGGCCTTCGGCGGCAGGCTGATCGACAAGCCGCTGATGCGCAACGTACTGGCCGATCTGGCACTGGAGTCCGAGGCCGCGACGACGCTGTCGCTGCGGCTGGCCGCGGCGTACGACGACGGGAGCGAGCGGGAGCGGGCGTTCCTGCGGCTCGCGGTGCCCGCCGCGAAGTACTGGGTGACCAAGCGCTGCACTCCGGTCGTGGTCGAGGCGTCGGAGTGCCTGGGCGGCAACGGGTACGTGGAGGAGTCCGGCATGCCGAGGCTGCTGCGTGAGTCGCCGCTCAACTCCATCTGGGAGGGCGCGGGCAACGTCCAGGCGCTGGACATCCTGCGGGCCATACAGCGCGAGCCGCACGCCCTGAACGCCTACCTGGAGGAGATCGGCCGGGCACGCGGCGCCGACCACCGGCTGGACGGCGCGATCAAGAACCTGCTCGCCGAACTCGCCGACCTGGAGGGCATCGAGGGCCGCGCCCGGCGCCTGGCCGAGCGGATCGCCCTGGTGCTCCAGGGTGCTCTGCTGGTCCAGTACGCGCCCCCGGAGGTCGCCGACGCGTTCTGCGCGTCACGCCTCGGCGGGGACTGGGGAACGGCGTTCGGGACCCTGCCGCACAGCCTGGACCTGGCCTCGGTGGTGGAGCGGGCTCGACCCGTCTCCTGAGCGGGCCGTACCGGGGGCCGTACCAGACCCTCCCTCTCGTACCACGTATTCCGGCGTATTCGACCAGGCCCGGCCACACCTGACGTACCATCCTTCCCACGGCTCCCCCACACTGTCTCCCTCGGTTCAACGCACTGATCGCGAGAGGCAGTTGGCCGCCAACGCGGGAGGAACAATGGCGTATCGAGGCAGGCACCGCCGTCGGAGGAAGGGGCGCGCACTGCGGGCGAGCCTGGCCGGGACCGCCCTCGCGCTCACCGTCGCCGCGGGCTTCATCAGTACGTCGCAGGCCGCGAGCAGCGACAACCCGGGCGGCCTCACCGCAATCACCTCGTCGGCCGAGACGGACAAGCTCCAGCTGCGGGAGAACCTGGCCGACGCCGACACGCTCGGCACCCTCGAGAACGGGATGGGCGGGAACGTCGGCGTGGACGGCGTTCTGAAGGACGCCAACCACTCGATGCGCGACAAGGCCGGCTGCGCCGCCACCGAGAAGGCCGCGCTGCCCGCCGAGCCGGCCGCCACGCGCGCGTACTGCTGGGAGGACGGCGACGCGCAGACCCAGAAGTGGCTGCCCCGGTCCGTGACCACCTCCGGGGACTCCGACGAGGACGGCAGGTGGGGCTCCAACCGCGTGATCCTGTCCGGCTGGACGCACAACGACCGGATGGCGGACACACCCGAGGAGGACAAGGGCCTCGCCCGCGTCGCCTTCATCGACGCGAACGACCCGGACAACCTCAAGTACCGCTGGGTCCTGCTGGTCGCCCCGCTGGACGGCGGCAAGGACTTCGAGGCCGTCCGCTCCCGCATCGGCGGCATGGTCTGGTACCAGGACAAGCTGATCGTCACCGCGAAGAACGGCGCCGCCGGCGACAACGCCCTGTTCGTCTTCGACATGAACCGCATCCTGCGCGCCGACGTCGTCAGCGACGAGGTCGGCAAGGTGAAGGACGGCTGGTCCGCACACCGCTACCGGTACGTCATGCCGGCCATGGGCTCGTACAGCCTCACCGGCGGCGCGTGCGACGCCACCACGAACGACGAGGTCCCCTGCCTCGCCTCCGTCTCACTCGACCGCACGTCGACGCCGGACAGCCTGGTCGCGAACGAGTGGTTCCGCTCGGACAGCGGCGAACCGGCCCGCGTGTGGCGCTACGACTACAGCACCGCGAGCGACCGCACGGGCCTGCTCGCCGTCGACAGCGGCGGGCGCGTCAACGCCGACGAGGCGTACGAGACCGAGGCCGTCGGTCTGCGGGGCGTGCTCTCGCACCGACCGGGCGGCGCGAGCGAGCCGAACTGGTACGGCGGTCACGCACCGGACGCCCATGGCAAGCACGGCACGCTCTGGCGGCAGAACGAGAGCACGGCCAAGGCCGCGAAGTGCGGTGCGGGCGAGTCGTACGCCTGCTGGGGGCAGCACACGGAGTCGATGTCGTACTGGCAGGAGACCGGCGAGTTGTGGACGCTGACCGGACGGACGCCGAACCACGGCAACGGGGGACAGTCGAACGCCGCCGCCGAACGGGTGTTGTACGCGGTGCCGCTGTCCTCGGTCGACCGCTCATTGGAGTGAGCCGTTCTTTTGAAGCGCGGCTCCCCTTCGTGGTTCGCTTGCCCTTATGAGCATCCCTGTCACCACTTGGTCACTGGAGCAGACCTCTCCGGCCGACCTGCGGCCCGCCGCCGAGCCGGCCGACGACGTCCGGATCGTGCGCTCCGAGGTGCCCTCACCAGAGTTCAGCCGCTTCCTGTACAGCTCGGTCGGCGGCGACATCCGCTGGACGGACCGGCTCGGCTGGACGTACGCCCAGTGGCAGAAGGACCTCGACAGGCCGGGAGTCGAGACCTGGGTCGCGTACGAGCGCGGGACGCCCGCGGGATACGTACAGCTGGACCCGCAGGACGAGGGCGTCGTCGAGATCCTCTACTTCGGGCTGATCCCGGCCTTCCGGGGCCGGCGGATCGGCGGACACCTCCTCTCGTACGGGGTCGCGCGCGCCTGGGACCTGGCCGAACGCTGGCCGGGCAGGCCGCCGACCAAGCGGGTCTGGCTGCATACATGCAGCAAGGACGGGGAGCATGCGATGGACAACTACCTGCGTCGCGGCTTCAAGCTCTTCGACACCAAGGTGGAGGAGGAGCCGGACATCCCCACCGCCGGCCCCTGGCCCGGGGCGCTGGCTGTCTGACCTGGTGAGATGAGAAAAACGCAAGGCCGGGGTCCGGTCTTGTGACCAACAACACCCTTGTCTCACAGTACGGGACAAGGGTGTCCGCATCTTGGACAAAGCTGGACTGAGTCCAGATCGACGTGACACGCTTCCGTCATGTCTGGAACTGGAATCGCCTTGGTGAGTCGACGGCACGTCGACCTCGGCCGCATGTCCAGCGCCATCTGTCCGGCGAGCTGAGCACTCTCCAGCACCGCCGACATTCTCCCTTTTGCCTCGCCTGCGCAAAGATGCGCGCGTATGCCCGCATGCGCCCTGTGCGCAGGTCAGAGTAGCTTTCCCCCGCCTGTCCCGAAGGACGTAATCATGGCCGCCACCCCACAGAAGCCTGCTGCCGCCGCGCCCCGCCGCAAGGTGAGCCGTCACCGCGGCGAGGGCCAGTGGGCCGTGGGTCACTACACCCCGCTCAACGGCAACGAACAGTTCAAGAAGGACGACGACGGTCTCAACGTACGGACACGTATTGAGACGATCTACTCCAAGCGGGGCTTCGACTCGATCGACCCCAACGACCTGCGCGGCCGGATGCGCTGGTGGGGTCTCTACACCCAGCGCAAGCCCGGGATCGACGGCGGCAAGACCGCGATCCTGGAGCCGGAGGAGCTGGACGACAAGTACTTCATGCTGCGGGTGCGGATCGACGGCGGCCGGCTCACCACCGAGCAGCTGCGGGTGATCGGCGAGATCTCGCAGGAGTTCGCGCGCGGCACCGCCGACCTCACCGACCGGCAGAACGTCCAGTACCACTGGATCCGTATCGAGGACGTCCCGGAGATCTGGGAGCGGCTGGAGGCCGTGGGTCTTTCGACGACCGAGGCCTGCGGTGACACGCCCCGCGTCATCCTCGGCTCGCCCGTCGCCGGGATCGCCGAGGACGAGATCATCGACGGCACCCCGGCCATCGACGAGATCCACCGCCGGGTCATCGGCAACAAGGACTTCTCGAACCTGCCCCGCAAGTTCAAGACCGCGATCTCCGGCTCGCCCCTGCTCGACGTGGCGCACGAGATCAACGACGTCGCCTTCGTCGGCGTGAACCACCCGGAGCACGGCCCCGGCTTCGACCTCTGGGTCGGCGGTGGCCTCTCCACCAACCCCAAGATCGGCCAGCGGCTTGGCACTTGGGTCCCGCTGGACGAGGTCGCGGACGTCCACATCGGCGTCCTCTCGATCTTCCGCGACTACGGCTACCGGCGCCTTCGTACGAGGGCCCGGCTGAAGTTCCTGGTCGCCGACTGGGGCGTCGAGAAGTTCCGCCAGGTGCTGGAGGACGAGTACCTGAAGCGGAAGCTCGTCGACGGCCCTGCGCCCGACCAGCCCGTGGAGCGCTGGCGCGACCACGTCGGAGTGCACCGGCAGCAGGACGGCCGCTTCTACGTCGGTTTCGCGCCGCGCGTGGGCCGGGTGGACGGCACGACCCTCACGAAGATCTCCGAGCTGGCCGAGGCACACGGCTCGGGCCGGCTGCGCACCACCGTCGAGCAGAAGATGATCGTGCTCGACGTGGACGAGTCGAAGGTCGCCTCGCTCGTCGAGGGCCTGGAGGCGCTCGACCTGACCACCAAGCCCTCGCCGTTCCGGCGCGGCACGATGGCCTGCACCGGCATCGAGTACTGCAAGCTCGCGATCGTCGAGACCAAGGCGCGCGGGTCCTCGCTGATCGACGAACTCGAGCGCCGCATCCCCGAGTTCGACGAGCCGATCACCATCAACATCAACGGCTGCCCGAACGCCTGCGCCCGTATCCAGGTCGCGGACATCGGTCTCAAGGGCCAGTTGGTCCTGGACGACGAGGGCAACCAGGTCGAGGGCTTCCAGGTGCACCTCGGCGGCGCACTCGGTCTTGAGGCCGGTTTCGGCCGCAAGGTCCGTGGCCTGAAGGTCACTTCGGAGGAACTGCCGGACTATGTCGAGCGGGTCCTCAAGCGCTTCCAGGAGGAGCGCGAGGACGGCGAGCGATTCGCCACGTGGGCCGCGCGGGCCTCCGAGGAGTCGCTGTCATGAGTGAGCGCGCGGCGCCGTTCTACTGCCCGTACTGCGGCGACGAGGACCTGCGTCCGAGCGAGCAGGGCCACGGGGCCTGGGAATGCGGAGCGTGCAATCGAGCCTTCCAGTTGAAGTTCCTCGGGCTGCTGTCCCGGGGGCTTCAGCCCACAAACGGTGGAGGGGACGAGATATGACGACGGTTCAGGCAGAACCGGACATCGAGAGTGATCAGAACGATCCGGACGCAGCGCTGAGGGCGCTCGCCGAGCAGGCGGGCCGCGACCTCGAGGACGCGTCCGCGCTGGAGATCCTCCAGTGGGCCGCCAAGACCTTCGGCAAGAAGTTCTGTGTGACGTCCTCCATGGAGGACGCGGTCGTCGCCCACCTCGCCGCCCGCGCCATGCCCGGCGTGGACGTCGTGTTCCTCGACACCGGCTACCACTTCCCCGAGACCATCGGCACCCGGGACGCGGTCGAGGCCGTGATGGACGTCAACGTCATCACGCTCACCCCGCGCCAGACCGTGGCCGAGCAGGACGCCGAGTACGGGCCGAAGCTGCACGACCGCAACCCCGACCTGTGCTGCGCGCTGCGGAAGATCAAGCCTCTGGAAGAGGGGCTGACGAAGTACAGCGCCTGGGCCACGGGCCTGCGCCGCGACGAATCCCCGACCCGGGCCAACACCCCGGTCGTCGGCTGGGACGAGAAGCGCCGCAAGGTCAAGATCTCGCCGATCGCCCGCTGGACGCAGGACGACGTCGACGAGTACGTCGCCGAGCACGGGGTCCTCACCAACCCGCTGCTCATGGACGGTTACCCCTCCGTGGGCTGCGCCCCCTGCACCCGCCGAGTACTCGAGGGCGAGGACGCGCGCGCCGGCCGCTGGGCAGGCCGCGCCAAGACCGAGTGCGGGCTGCACGACTGACCATGGCCGTGCCCTCGACGACTCCGACGTTTTCGACGACTCCGATGAACCAGGAGAACCAAGTGACCGGAGCCACCATCTGGCTCACGGGTCTGCCGAGCGCCGGCAAGACCACGATCGCGTACGAACTGGCCGACCGGCTGCGTGCGGAGGGCCACCGCGTCGAGGTGCTCGACGGCGACGAGATCCGTACGTTCCTGACGGCGGGCCTCGGCTTCAGCCGCGAGGACCGGCACACGAACGTGCAGCGCATCGGCTTCCTCGCCGACCTGCTCTCCCGTAACGGCGTCAAGACGCTGGTGCCGGTGATCGCGCCGTACTCGGACAGCCGTGAGGCGGTGCGCAAGCGCCACATGGCCGGCGGGACCGCGTACCTCGAGGTGCATGTCGCCACTCCGGTCGAGGTGTGCTCCGAGCGTGATGTGAAGGGGCTGTACGCCAAGCAGGCGGCGGGCGAGATCTCCGGACTCACCGGGGTCGACGATCCGTACGAGGAGCCCGAGTCGCCCGATCTGCGCATCGAGTCGCACAACCAGACCGTGCAGGAGTCCGCGGCCGCGCTGCATGCGCTGCTCACCGAAAGGGGTCTCGCATGACGACCGTCGCCACTGTCTCCGAGGAGGCGGCCAGCCCGTACACGCTGTCGCACCTGGACGCTCTGGAGTCCGAGGGCGTGCACATCTTCCGTGAGGTGGCGGGTGAGTTCGAGCGGCCGGTGATCCTGTTCTCCGGTGGCAAGGACTCGATCGTCATGCTGCATCTGGCGCTGAAGGCGTTCGCCCCGGCGGCGGTCCCGTTCTCGCTGCTGCACGTGGACACCGGGCACAACTTCCCCGAGGTCATCGAGTACCGCGACCGCGTGGTGGCCGAGCACGGTCTGCGGCTGCATGTCGCCTCCGTGCAGGACTACATCGACGCCGGCAAGCTGCGGGAGCGGCCTGATGGCACGCGCAATCCGCTGCAGACCGTTCCGCTCACGGAGAAGATCCAGTCCGAGCGGTTCGACGCGGTGTTCGGCGGCGGGCGCCGGGACGAGGAGAAGGCCCGCGCCAAGGAGCGCGTCTTCAGCCTGCGGGACGAGTTCTCGCAGTGGGACCCGCGCCGTCAGCGGCCCGAGCTGTGGAACCTCTACAACGGCCGGCACGCACCCGGCGAGCATGTCCGCGTGTTCCCGCTGTCCAACTGGACCGAGCTGGACGTCTGGCAGTACATCGCCCGCGAGAAGATCGAACTGCCGCAGATCTACTTCGCCCACCAGCGCGAGGTCTTCCAGCGGGCCGGCATGTGGCTGACCGCCGGCGAGTGGGGCGGCCCGAAGGACGCCGAGACCGTCGAGAAGCGCCTCGTCCGCTACCGCACCGTCGGCGACATGTCCTGCACCGGCGCCGTCGACTCCGACGCCACCACGCTGGACGCGGTGATCGCCGAGATCGCCGCCTCCCGGCTCACCGAGCGGGGCGCGACCCGCGCGGACGACAAGCTGTCCGAGGCCGCGATGGAAGACCGCAAGCGCGAGGGGTACTTCTAAAGATGACCAGCACCACCGATCCCATCGAGCCGCTGTCGGTCGAGCAGCTGTCGGAGACGACCCTGCTGCGGTTCGCGACCGCAGGGTCCGTCGACGACGGCAAGTCCACGCTCGTCGGCAGGCTGCTGCACGACTCCAAGTCGGTCCTCACCGACCAGCTGGAAGCCGTGGAGCGCGCCTCCGCGAGCCGCGGCCAGGACGCACCCGACCTCGCGCTGCTCACCGACGGTCTGCGCGCCGAGCGCGAGCAGGGCATCACCATCGACGTGGCGTACCGCTACTTCGCCACACCCCGCCGCCGGTTCATCCTCGCCGACACGCCCGGCCATGTGCAGTACACGCGGAACATGGTCACCGGCGCCTCCACGGCCGAGCTGACGGTCATCCTCGTGGACGCGCGCAACGGCGTCGTCGAGCAGACCCGCCGGCACGCCGCGATCGCCGCGCTGCTGCGTGTCCCGCACGTGGTGCTGGCCGTCAACAAGATGGACCTGGTCGACTACCAGGAGTCCGTGTTCGCCGCGATCGCCGAGGAGTTCACGGCGTACGCCTCCGAGCTGGGCGTCCCCGAGATCACCTCGATCCCGATCTCGGCACTCGCCGGTGACAACGTGGTGGACCCGTCCGCGAACATGGACTGGTACGGCGGCCCGACCTTCCTGGAGCACCTGGAGACGGTCCCGGTCGCCCACGACCTGGCCACCTGCCACGCCCGGCTGCCCGTGCAGTACGTGATCCGCCCGCAGACCGCCGAGCACCCGGACTACCGGGGGTACGCGGGTCAGATCGCGGCCGGTGCGTTCCGCATCGGCGAGGAGATCACCGTGCTGCCCTCCGGCCGTACGTCGAAGATCTCCGGAATCGACCTGCTGGGCGTGCCGGTCGACGTGGCCTGGACGACGCAGTCGGTGACGGTCCTCCTGGAGGACGACATCGACATCTCGCGCGGCGACCTGATCGTGCCGCGCAAGGACGCGCCCGCGACCACGCAGGACATCGAGGCGACCGTGTGCCATGTCGCCGACGCGGCGCTGACCATCGGGCACCGTGTGCTGCTCAAGCACGGCACCCGCACGGTCAAGGCGATCGTCAAGGACATCCCCTCCCGGCTGACCCTCGACGACCTCTCCCTGCACCCGCACCCGGGCCACCTGGTCGCCAACGACATCGGCCGCGTCAAGATCCGTACCGCGGAGCCGCTGCCGGTCGACGCGTACGCCGACTCCCGGCGCACCGGCTCGTTCATCCTGATCGACCCGGCCGACGGCACCACGCTGACCGCGGGCATGGTCGGCGAGTCCTTCGCCTCGCCGGAGCCGGTGAAGGCCGACGCGGACGACGACGGGTGGGACTTCTAGCCATGACCACCGACATCTTCTCGACCTTCGCGAAGGAGGGCGGCCGCGTCGGCAGCGGCGCCCTCGGCAGCGGGGAAGGCGGGGTGGCGCGATGTGCGCGATGACGTACGCGCACTGCCTGCGCGCCAGACGAAAACCCGCCGCCTACCCGGCCACGACCTGAGAGACGTGACCGCCGGGCCGACGAGAGGAACTCCTCCCGTGCCTGCCAGCACCCGAAGTACCGCGCGCCGTGGCCTCGCCGCCCTTGCCGCGCTTCCGCTCCTCGCGCTCGCCGCGACGGCCTGCGGCTACGGCTCTCAGGCGAAGGACGACACGGCGAACGTCGCCGCCAAGGGCGCGAAGATCGACGGCCTCGACACCGTCAAGATCGGCTACTTCGGAAATCTCACGCACGCCACCGCTCTCGTGGGCAACCAGAAGGGCTTCGTCCAGAAGGAGCTGGGCGGTACGCAGGCCCAGTACGCGACCTTCAACGCGGGGCCCTCCGAGATCGAGGCCCTCAACTCGAAGTCCATCGACATCGGCTGGATCGGCCCCTCCCCGGCGATCAACGGCTACACCAAGTCGAACGGCAAGAACCTGCGCATCATCGGCGGTTCGGCCTCCGGCGGTGTGAAGCTCGTCGTCGACCCGGACAAGATCAAGACCTTGGACGACGTCAAGGGCAAGAAGATCGCCACGCCGCAGCTCGGCAACACCCAGGACGTCGCGTTCCTCAACTGGATCGGCGAGCAGGGCTGGAAGGTCGACGCGGAGAGCGGCCAGGGCGACGTCTCAGTGGTCCGCACGGACAACAAGGTCACCCCGGACGCCTACAAGTCGGGCTCGATCGACGGCGCCTGGGTGCCGGAGCCGACCGCGTCCAAGCTGGTCGCCGAGGGCGGCAAGGTACTGCTCGACGAGGCCGATCTGTGGCCGGACAAGAAGTTCGTGATCACGAACATCATCGTGTCGCAGAGCTTCCTCAAGGAGCACCCGAAGGTCGTCGAGGCCGTGCTCCGCGGCTCGGTGAAGACGAACGCGTGGATCAGCGCCAACCCGGACGAGGCGAAGACGGCGGCGAACGCGCAGCTGAAGACCGACACCGGCAAGGCGCTTCCGGCGGAGGTGCTCGACCCGGCCTGGAAGTCCATCCGGATGACCGACGACCCGCTGGCCTCGACCCTCAACACCGAGGCGGAGCACGCGGTGAAGGCGGGCCTGCTGGAGAAGCCCGATCTGAGCGGCATCTACGACCTCACGCTCCTGAACAAGGTCCTCGCAGCCGAGGGCAAGAGCACCGTCGACGACTCCGGTCTCGGCGTCGAGCAGGCCAAGTGAGCCCGCAGGCCGAGCAAGTCCACAAGCCGACACTGATGAGTTCCCAGGAGGTGACGACCATGGCAACCGCCCTCGCCAAGGCCGCCGACGCCACGACGTCGGTGGAGTACGCCGCGCGGATCGAGCACGTCTCGAAGTCCTTCGCCGGACCCGCCGGACACCAGCTCGTCCTCGACGACATCACGCTCGATGTCGCGCCGGGCGAGTTCGTCACCCTGCTGGGGGCCTCAGGCTGCGGCAAGTCGACGTTGCTGAACCTGGTCGCGGGTCTCGACGCCCCCACCGCGGGCAGCATCACGACGGACGGCAGGCCCGCCCTGATGTTCCAGGAGCACGCGCTCTTTCCGTGGCTGACCGCGGGCAAGAACATCGAACTCGCCCTCAAGCTCAGGGGAGTTCCGAAGTCCGAGCGCCGCGACAAGGCGGACGAGCTGCTGGAACTCGTCCGGCTGAAGGGCGCGTACGGGAAGCGGGTGCACGAGCTGTCCGGCGGTATGCGGCAGCGGGTCGCGCTGGCCCGCGCGCTCGCCCAGGACAGCCAGCTGCTGCTGATGGACGAGCCGTTCGCGGCCCTCGACGCCATCACACGGGACGTGCTGCACGACGAGCTGACCCGTATCTGGCGCGAGACGAAGCTGTCCGTCCTGTTCGTGACGCACAACGTGCGAGAGGCGGCACGGCTCGCGCAGCGCGTCGTACTCCTCTCCTCGCGTCCCGGGCGGATCGCACGTGAGTGGACGGTGGACCTTCCGCAGCCGCGCCGTATCGAGGACACCGCCGTCGCGGAACTGTCCGTCGAGATCACCGAACAACTGCGTGGGGAGATCCGCCGCCATGGCCAGCACTGAGACCAAGGCCGACGGGAACGCCAAGGACAGCGGGCACACCAGCGATCTCGCCGGTCTCGAGGCGGGCCTCGACGCGCTGGAGACGGTCCAGACGAGCCGGACTCCGTTCCGCCAGACCCTCGTCCAGAAGATCCTGCCGCCGATCGTCGCCGTCGCACTGGTCCTGGTGGTCTGGCAGGCGCTGATCACCTTCAAGGTCGTCGACGACCCGGCCAAGCTGCCCTCGCCGTCCGACGTGTGGGGGGAGGTCCGCGAGGCGTGGCTGCAGGGCACGCTGCTCGACTTCATCTGGACCAGCGTCTCGCGCGGTCTGTTCGGCTTCGTGATGGCGCTTGCGATCGGCACCCCGCTGGGACTGCTGGTCGCCCGGGTGAGGTTCGTGCGGGCGGCGATCGGCCCCATCCTGTCCGGCCTGCAGTCACTGCCGTCGGTGGCCTGGGTGCCGCCCGCCGTGATCTGGCTGGGCCTGAAACCCGAGATGATGTACGCGGTGATCCTGCTCGGCGCCGTCCCGTCGATCGCCAACGGTCTCGTCTCCGGCGTCGACCAGGTGCCGCCGCTGTTCCTGCGGGCGGGCCGCACCCTCGGCGCGACGGGCCTGCGCGGGACCTGGCACATCGTCATGCCGGCGGCGCTGCCCGGCTATGTGGCGGGGCTGAAGCAGGGCTGGGCGTTCTCCTGGCGCTCGCTGATGGCCGCGGAGATCATCGCGTCCTCGCCCGAACTCGGGGTGGGCCTCGGCCAGTTGCTGGAGAACGGCCGCAACACCAGTTCCATGTCGATGGTGTTCCTCGCCATCTTCCTCATCCTGATCGTCGGCATCGCCATCGACCTGCTGATCTTCAGTCCGCTGGAGCGGTGGGTCCTGCGCAGCCGCGGTCTCCTCGTGAGGAGCTGAACTCCCATGCGCAATCCGGTCCTCCTCGTCATCGCCCACGGCAGCCGCGACCCGCGGCATGCCGCGACCGTGCACGCCCTGGTACGCCGGGTGCGGGCCATGCGGCCGGGGCTGCGCGTGGAGACCGGGTTCCTGGACTTCAACGTCCCGTCCGTGGGCGGGGTGCTGGAGTCGCTGGCGACACGAGGAGTACGCGATGTCGTGGCCCTTCCGCTCCTCCTGAACAGGGCCTTCCATGCGAAGGCCGACATCCCGGCGGTGCTGCGGGAGGCACCGTCGCGGCTGCGGATCCGGCAGTCCGAGGTGCTCGGCCCGTCGCCGCTGCTGACCGCCGCGCTCGAACGGCGGTTGTACGAGGCCGGGCTGAGCCCGGCCGCCAAGTCCTCGACCGGGGTCGTGCTGGCCTCGGCGGGGTCCACGGACCCGGAGGCGATCGCAGTGATCGCAGAAATCGCGCGGGAGTGGCGGCACACCGGTTGGTGCGCCGTGCGGCCTGCGTTCGCCTCCGCGTCGCTCCCCCGCACCGAGGACGCCGTCCGGGAACTGCGCGCCCTCGGCTGCGCCCGCGTGGCGGTCGCTCCGTACGTCCTCGCGCCCGGCTTCCTGCCGGACCGGATCGCGCGCGGGGCCGCCGAGGCGGACGTACTCGCGGATGTGCTGGGGGCGGCGCCTGAGGTGGCGCGGGTGTTGTTGGAGCGGTACGACTCGGCTCGGGTGCCTGCGCTGGCGGCGCTGGGCGCCTGAGCGCTCCGCTGCTAGGGGCGGTTCGAAGCTGCGGGTTCGTTGTGGCTTGTCGCGCAGTTCCCCGCGCCCCTGAAAGGGCGCGCTCGACGCGTCCCGCGCTAGGGACGCGGCGCTCGGAGCGTGAGCGCTCCGCTGGGGGCGGGTTCGAAGCTGCGGGTTCGATGTGGCTTGTCGCGCAGTTCCCCGCGCCCCTGAAGGGCGTGTTCGACGCGGCCCGCGCCAGCAGCGCGTCCCGCTCGACGTCTCTCTCTCCCCCCCCGCGCTAGGGACGCGCTGCTTGGCTCTCCTCAGCGGACTCGGCCGCCTCGTTCGCGAGTCTCACCAGTTCGGGTACCGGCATCGAACCGGCCTCCCTGTGCTCGCGGGCGAAGTCGTTGGCGAGGTGTTGCAGCAGGTCGTTCAGCGGGGTCGGGATGCCGTGCAGGCGGCCCAGGAGCGTGATCTCGCCGTTGAGGTAGTCGGCCTCGATCGTGCCGGTGCCGCGGTGGAGGGACTGCCAGGAGGAGCCGGCGCCGCGGGCGGAGCCGTCGAAGGGCTCGAAGCGGATCTTGTCCGCGCGGGCCTGCTTCTGCTCCTCGTCACCGGCGTACGCGATGCCCGCCGCGGTGAGCACGGCCTCGCCCTCCGCGCGGACGCGTTCGTAGAGCGCGATGCCCTCCTCGCTGGTGAGCACGCCGCTGACCGCCTCGATCGCGTTCGCGAGGTTGCCGAGGAGTTTGGCGTACTGCCAGCGCGTCACCTCGGGCACGACCGGCGCCTCGAACCGGGACTTCTCCAGGTCGGCGGCGATACGGCGGGCCGTCTCGTCCGTGCCGGACGGGTAGCGGCCGAGGTGCAGGATGCCGGTCAGCGGCGTACCGGCGGCGGACACGACGCCCGGCTCGACGAAGGTCGCGGGCAGCCAGACGCACATGCCGTACACGTGGCGGAAACGGCGCAGCGCGAGCCGTTGGCTCTCCACCCCGTTCTGCGCGCAGACCACGGGCAGCCTCTCGGCCGCCGTCCCGCCGCCCGCCACCGGGGCCGGCGCCCAGGCCTCCAGGGCCGCCGCGCTGTCCTGCGTCTTGACGGCGAGTACGAGGACGTCGTCCGCCCGCAACTCACCGAGCGACTGCGGCCCGTCGACGGTGGTGGGCCGATGCGTACGCGGTCCGTCGGGCGTGATCAGGCGCAGCCCGCGCTCCCGCAGCGCCTCGTACTGCGCACCGCGCGCGACCAGCACGACCTCGTGGTCCGACTCGGCGAGGCGGCCGCCGATCGCTCCGCCCACCGCCCCTGCTCCGATGATGATGTAGCGCATACGTCCGAGACTGCCACAGTCATGTGTACGCTCCATCAAATGCTTGCGGAAAGCTTCTCTCCGGGCGGAACTGTGCGGCTCGGGTTGGCTCTTCCCTGGGGCAGAGCCCCGGCCCCCTGCAAAGGTCGTACGTCGACTGCGGGTCGTTTATGGCTGGTCGCGCAGTTCCCCGCGCCCCTAAAGGGGCGCTCCTGCCGTCGCCCACGTGTGGACGGAGAACGGGGCGCGCCGCGCGCCCCAACCCACCCGCAGCCGCCCACGGCGGGCAGGGGACGGGGCGGGGGTGTCCGCCCGCAGCGGCCGGCGCGCCAACCCGAGCACCTTCTACCAGCCGACAGCTCGCGCGCCGGTCCGAGGACGGACAC
>NZ_JAAKZY010000460.1 GCF_011045015.1 Streptomyces scabichelini
GCGGGGGGGGGCGGGCCGACCGCGAGGGTCCGCAGCGCCGCCTGGATCGAGGTCGCCGCGCCGGTACGCACCACGTAGGCCGCGGCCATGGAGCCGGTCCGCCCGACACCGGACACCGGCTCCGCAGTGCACGAACACCGGACCGGTCGACGACGCCACAGTCCGCAGGAAGCGGTCGACCTGTTGGTTGGTGGGCGTCTGCCCGTCCCTGATCGGCATGTGCACGACCTTCAGCCCCGGCCTCCCGGGGCACCGGTGGGCGCTGGGCGTGGGTTCAGCCGAGGCGGCTTCAGCAGCTGGGGACCGAGCCGGTGCCCGTCTCCAGCGCGCGGAGGGCGTCGACCGTGCCCTTCAACGTCGTCACCGGAATCAGCCGCAGCCCCTTCGGCAGCTCCGACTCCGCGTCCGAGCACTCGGCCTTCGGTACGAGAAAGACGGTCGCGCCGTCGCGTTTGGCGGCCTGGGTCTTGAGGGCGACACCGCCGACCGCGCCGACCGTGCCGTTGGCGTCGATGGTTCCGGTGCCCGCGATCGTACGGCCGCCGGTCAGATCGCCGCCGCTGCCGTCGCCGTCCAGCTTGTCGACGATGCCGAGCGAGAAGAGGAGTCCGGCGCTGGGTCCGCCGACGTCGGCGAGCTCAAGGGTGACCTTGATGTCGTCCGGGTCCTCGCCGAGATAGTTCAGGGCAGCCTCGGTGGCCGTGTTCTGGGACTTCCGCATCTCCTCGGCGTTGTACTCCTCGATCTCCTTGACGGTGTCGCCGCTCGGGTAGACGGAGTCGCGCGGCATCACGGCCCGGTCCGTGGCGAACCAGCCGTCGATCACATCGCTCAGACGCACGTCCGCGTCGGGTCCGGTCGCCACGATGGTCGTCATCCGCAGCTGCCCGCGCGTCTTGTGGGTCTCCGTGCCGATGATGGTGATGACCGGCTCTCCCTGGTTCTCGCCCAGAACATTCGCCGTCATCCCGGGCTGCGCCACCGCGAACGGCAACGGCGCGAAGGCCGTTGTGGCCAACAGGGCCACGACCGGCAGAGCGAATAGGGCAACGGCCCGGGGGCGTGAGAGGCGAGAGAACACGGGATCAATCTAACGCCGTGTGCCTCCGGCGGTTCAGCGGGGCGCCTACGGGGGTGGTGGGTTCGGTTCGTGGGCGACTGCGGGTCCGTCGTGGCTGGTCGCGCAGTTCCCCGCGCCCCCAAAAGACCAAAAGACGAGCCCTCAGCCACTACGCACCGCAACTTGCCCACCGGCGGGAGGGGTCGTGGGCCGGTGCGTCGTACGCCCGTCGCGTAGGTTCGGTCTCAGGCCACCCGCACTGTGTACCGACACCGGGCCGTATGCCCACCCTGCGACGGGCTGACGCACCGGCCCACGGCCCCGACCCCCAACGAACCCAGGGGCGCGGGGAACTGCGCGA
>NZ_JAAKZY010000461.1 GCF_011045015.1 Streptomyces scabichelini
CCAGCTGCGACAGCTGGTCGGCGTCGCTGCGGACGAACAGGTCGATGCCGCGTACGCCGCGCTCCTGGTCGGAGGGCGCGGGCATCCATACCGTCGTGTTCACCACGACCCCGCCCGGACGGACCAGTGTGACGAGTGCGGCCAGCTCGGCCGGGTCGACCGGCGCGAGGTTGAGCACGACGTCGACCGGCTCGGTCACCGCCGCGCTCACGCCGGTGGTGGTGTGGTCGATGACCTCATCGGCGCCGGCCGACGTGACCGCCTCGCTGCTGCGCGGGCTGGCCGTGGCGATCACGTGGGCATCGGCTCCCTTGGCCAGCTGCACGGCGTAGCCGCCGACCGCTCCGCCGGCGCCGTTGATCAGCACGCGTTGCCCGGCCGTCAGCTTGCCGTGGTCGAACAGCGCCTGCCACGCGGTGAGGCCCACGAGTGGCAGTGCGGCGGCGTCGGGCAGGGGGATGCTCTTGGGCGCCGGCGTCAGGACCTCGGCCGGCGCGAGGACGTACTCCGCGGCGGCGCCGTTCCCGTCCATCGGCAGGAAGCCGATGACGTCGTCACCGACCGCGATGCCGTCCACGCCCTCGCCCAGCGCGTCGATGGTGCCGGCGACGTCGAGGCCGGGAGTGTGCGGCAGCACCACCGGGATGGGGCCGCGCATGAAGCCGCCGCGGATGTTGCCGTCGACGGAGTTGAACGACGTCGCGGCGACGCGGATCCGGACCTCACCGGCCCCGGGGACGGGCTGCTCCACGTCCTCGTAGCGCAGGACGTCGGGGTCGCCGTACTCGTGGAAACGTACTGCCTTCATTTCGGTTCTCACCTTCACTGCGGCCGATGTTACTTCGAATTCGAAGCAACTGTGATGACGGTACCTCTGCTTCGAATTCGAAGCAAGTGTTGTCGGTCACTGCCGGTGCAAGCGCATCGCCACGGCGAGTTCGGCGGCGGCCTGGTCGATGCAGGCGCGCAGTCGTGCCGCGTCGCTGTGAGCCGTGGCCGGCCAGTCGGCGGGGCCGGCGACGACGACCGTGGGCACGGGGTCGGCGTGCACGCTGGCCAGGCGCCTGCGTAGCACCTGCGCGAGGTCGGGCGGCTGCCAGCGGGAGCCGCTGTTGAGCGCCAGCAGCACCGGCATGCCGGAGAGGACACCGTCCCCGAGGACGGCGAAGAACAAGTCGAGCACCTCGCTCGGGGATGCGGCGAGCACCGGGGCCGCCACCACGAGCCCGTCGGCCGCCACGGCCGCCGCGATCGCCTCCCGCAGGTCGAGGCTGACGCGGTCGTGGGTGGAGTGCTGGGCGAGGTCGGCCGCCAGCCGGTGCAGCTCCAGCACCTCCACCTCGGCGCGCGCACCACCAGCCGCCAGTGACCGGCACACAGCCTCCGC
>NZ_JAAKZY010000462.1 GCF_011045015.1 Streptomyces scabichelini
GCCGGGGCCGGGGACGTGAACCCACCGGGGTTGTTAGGCGAGTTCGGGACCCCGGAACGACCTGAAGACCCCCAAGCCCCTGAAGGCCCTGAACATCCTGAAGGAACTCAGGGAGCTCAGGGAGTTCAAGGACTGCAAGGACCTGGGGATACGCAGGCATTCACGACACCAGCCGACCTTGCCGGACCGGCAGCACCCGCTCAGCCGTACATGCCCGAGCAGTCGCACGCACCCCAGGCACCGCACGCGCCCGTGACACCACGCTCACCCGAGGCACCGCACTCGCCCGAGGACCCCGCGACGCCGAGCCCGTCTCCGGGGGCTGAGGCGCCGCCGGCCGAGGCGCCGCCGGCCGAGGCGCCGCCGGCCGAGGCCCCGCCGGTCGGCGCGCCGCACACGGCCGAGTTCCGCCTGTTCGAGGCTCAGGAACCCGGTCCAGAACCCGTGACCGGGCCCATGCCCCATCCGCACGCACCCGAGCCCGGGGAGCGCGCCCGCAGGGGCGGCCGTCGGCGGCGGCTCGCCCTCGTCGGCGTCGGAGCCGGGGCCGCTGTGATGGCCGCGGCCGGGTTCGCGAGCGGACTGTTCTCGTACGAGACGCCGTCGCGGGACAGCGCGGCTCCGAGCGACATGCGCGCGAGCGTGCCGGACGCGCCCGAACCGACACCGTCGTCGCCGACACCGTCGAAGACCGCGCCGTCCGCACACTCGCCGTCGGCTCCGCCGCCCGAGACGTCCGCACCGAGCAGCCCGAGCACCACACCGTCGGCACCCGAGTCGACGGCTCAGGCCGCCCCGTCCCGCTCGGCGCCTTCGACACCCCCACCGTCCACCGCGCCTCCGTCCGACTCGGCGCCCCCGGATTCCGGCGGAGGACGCGAGAGGGACAACTCGCAGGTACTACGCCCCGGCGACAGCGGCCCAGAGGTCACCGAACTCCAACTCCGCCTACGCCAGGCGGTCCTCTACGCAGGCCCCACGACCAACACGTACGACGACCAGACCGAAAACTCCGTACGCGCCTTCCAGACGTCCCGCGACATCGACGACCAACTGGGCATATACGGCGAGGAAACACGCGAACGCCTGGAGTCAGAAACGCAGGAACCGTAAAAAGCCACGACCAGCCCCGCGCCCTATAGGGGCGCGGGGAACTGCGCGACCAGCCACAACGAACCCGCAGGCTTCAAACCGCCCCCCAGCGGAGCGCTAACGCGCTCATTCGCCGACGCGCACCCGAATCGCCCCATCCCCCAAAGCCGAAACCCGCACCTGCGTAAGGTCCGGCACCACCACATCAGGCCGATGAAACCCGGCCCGAGGCCCGACCCCGACCACCCGCATC
>NZ_JAAKZY010000463.1 GCF_011045015.1 Streptomyces scabichelini
GAGTGGTTCGGGGACGTGGGGGGCGGTGCCGATGCCGAGGACGATGTTCTTGGCGTGGGTGCGGCCGTGGGTTTCGCCGTCGGGGTCGAGGTGGGTGTAGTCGATTTCGAAGAGGTCGCGTTCGGGGTTCCAGCGGACGGCGTCGACTTGGTGGGCGAAGTGGAGTCCGGGGAGGTTTTCGCTGACCCAGCGGCAGTAGGCGGCGTATTCGGCGCGGTGGATGTGGAAGCGTTCGGCGAAGTAGAAGGGGAAGAGGCGGTCGCGGGTTTTGAGGTAGTTGAGGAAGGTCCAGGGGTTGGCGGGGTCGGCGAGGGTCACCAGGTCGGCGAGGAAGGGGACTTGGAGGGTGGCGCCGTCGATGAGGAGGCCGGGGTGCCAGTCGAAGGCGGGGTGTCGGTCGTAGAAGGCGGTGTCGAGTTCGGTGAGGGGGTGGGCGAGGGCGGCGAGGGAGAGGTTGAAGGGTCCGATGCCGATGCCCACCAGGTCGCGGGGTGCTTCGGGCTCGTGGTGTGCGTGGGCCGACGTCGGGCTCATCGGGGGGTGTGTCCTTCCACCAGTTTCAGGAGCGCGGCGAGGTCGCCGGGTGCGGTGTGCGGGTTGAGCAGGGTGGCTTTGAGCCAGAGGCGGTCGTCGGGGCGGGCGCGGCCGAGGACGGCGTGGCCTTGGGTGAGGAGTTTTCGTCGTACGTCGGCGACGGCGTCGTCGGTCGCGTGGGTGGGCCGGAACAGGACGGTGCTGATGGTGGGCGGTGCGTAGAGCTCGAAGCCGGGGTGTGCCTGGACGAGGTGGGCGAGCTCGTGTGCGTGGGCGCAGACCTGGTCGACGAGCGCGCCAAGTCCTTGTCGTCCGAGTGTTTTGAGGGTGACGGCGATTTTGAGGATGTCGGGGCGTCTTGTCGTGCGCAGGGAGCGGCCGAGGAGGTCGGGGAGGCCGGCCTCGGTGTCGTCGTCGGCGTTGAGGTAGTCGGTGTGGTGTGCCAGTACGCGGAGGTCGTCGGGGTCCTGGACGGCGATCAGGCCTGCGGCGATGGGCTGCCAGCCGAGTTTGTGCAGGTCGAGGGTGACGGTGTGGGCGCGGGCGAGGCCGTGGAGTTTGCTGCGGTGGCGGTCGCTGAAGAGGAGGGCTCCGCCGTAGGCGGCGTCGATGTGCAGACGGGCGCCGTGGGTGTGGCACAGGTCGGCGATGGCGGGCAGCGGGTCGATGAGTCCGGCGTCGGTGGTGCCTGCGGTGGCTGCCACGAGGAGTGGGCCGGGCAGCTCGCTGAGGGTTTTGTCGAGGGCGGCGGGGTCCATGGTGCCTGCGGG
>NZ_JAAKZY010000464.1 GCF_011045015.1 Streptomyces scabichelini
CTCCCCCACCCTCCCCTTCAACTTCACGTCACGCACGGGTCACCTCCGAAGTCTCGCCGAGGACGATCCGGGCAAGGTTGTTCAGCGACACCGAGCCCGGCTTGAGGTAGTCGCTGTGGCCGCCGTCGCCCGCCGCGAAGACGCGCGCTCCGAAGCCCGGCGACACGGGGTCGGTGCCGAAGCCGACGGTGGTGCCGAAGAGGTCGGCCTTGGCGTGCGGTACGTCCGCGATCCAGTCGTCGGCACCCCGGCCCGCCCAGACGCGGGCGTCCGTGTGCAGACCGGCGACGGAGTCCGCACCGGTCCCGGGGCTGCCGAAGAGCGCGATGTCGGAGACGCCGAGGCCGCTCCCGCCGATTGAGGCACGGGAGGCCCGCGAGTCACCGACGTCCCGGGAGCCACTGACGGCCCGGGAGTCGCCGGCAGTCCGGTCGCCGGCAGTCCGGGCGGCGCTCTCGGCCGCCTCCGCGCACACGACGGTCCCGTACGAGTGGCACAGGAGGGAGACCCGGGCGTGCGGGTTCAGGGTCTCCAACTCCCGTATGAATTCCTGCAGTTCAGGTGCGGCGTCCTTCGCCCGCCCCGTGGTGAGGACCTCGGGGCTTATGGTGCCCGGCGTCTCATAGCCGAGCCAGGCGACGACCGCGCCACGTATGCCGAGCCGCTCTTGCAGGGCGTCGGCCCCCGCGCGGAAGCGCTCGTACGTGTCCAGGTTCGTGTCAGAGCCGGGCACGAGTACGGCCACGCGCTCGGCCTTCGCCAGGTCGCCGAAGACCTCGACGGCCCGGCCGGAGCCGCGGGCGTCGAAGGAGAGAAAGTGCCGACCGGGGTCCGCCATGGAGCGAACCGCGGATGCGCGGCCGTGGTCGCCGTGATCGGCGGCCATGCGGGCCGCCTCGGCGGCGTTCGCGCGGTTCGCGGCATACGCCTCGTCCAGCGCCGCCGCACTCACCGCCGTGACGCGGGCCGGCTCGGGGGCCGGGATCTCCGGGTGGGCGGCCGCGGCGGAGACGGGGACGACGACAGCGGCCGTGACCAGCGCGGCAAGCAGGCCGCGCCGCAGTCGGCCCAACCGCCGGAACCGCAGCCGTCCGAGCCGCCCCCGCCGACGCCCCCGAGTCGAAATAGACGACCGCGTTGTCTCCGGCTCTCCCGCCGCCGAATCCGGCCTGGACCTCGGCTCCGGCGCAAGCCTCCCCCGCACCCCCATGACGCC
>NZ_JAAKZY010000465.1 GCF_011045015.1 Streptomyces scabichelini
CACCACCCCCGTAGACACCCACCCAACCGCTGGAGGCCTACCGTGCGGAGCGGGAACCCACCAGGAGCAGGCACAGCACCGCCACGCCGGCCACGACTCCGGTCAGGACGAGGAGGCCGTTGAGGGGGCGGGCCGATGAGGCAGGTTCGACGGACTGCGGGGCCGCGGGGACGGCAGCCGCAGCCGATGAGGTCGGCGAGGCGGACGGGGGCGCGGACTTGGCGGGGGACGGGGACTTGGTCACCGGCCGGGTCGATGGCACTCGCGGTGACGGCGCGGGCCGTTGCCCGCTGTCCGTCTCGTGACGCCCGGCCGCCCCCGAATGCGCATGGCTAGGCGCCGCCGACGTCGCCGCGGCCCGCACCACGATCCGCGCCGTCATGTCCGGGTGCACGGTGCAGTAGTACCCGTACGACCCGGGCGTGGTGAACGTGAAGCTCCAGCTCTGCCCCTTGTTCAGCATCGGCGAGTGGATCGACACCGGACCGGACGTGGTCTTCACGTCGTGCGGCGCCGTGTCCTGGTTGGTCCAGGTCACCGTGGAGCCGACCGGGACGGTGAGGGCCGCGGGCCCGTACGCGTAGCCCTTCATCGCCACCCGGTACGTGGCCGCCGCCGACGACCCCGGCACGCCCAACAGCAGCACGAGCAGGGCGAGTACGGCACCGAGTGCCGCCCGCCGCCCCGCCTTCACGCGAACTCCGCGGCAAGCAGCAGCCGCAGCCGCGTGGCCGGACGCAGAAGCGGAAGCCGGAAGCCGGTGGCGCGCCGAAGCAGGCGGTACGGGAGGCGGGCCGCGCCCACCACCAGCAACCGGTCGTCGGCGCATGAGACCACGCGCAGCGGCAGGAGCACGGGGAACCTGACTCCGCGTATGTCGAGGTCGGCGGTCAGTTGCATCTTCCGTCCGCCGTCGAGGGGCTCGACGTGTTCGGAGGTGAGGGAGGCCTTGAGGCTGCCTCGGAGATCGAAGCGGAAGACGGGGCGGAGGACGGGTTGGAGGTCGCCGTCCTCCGGGACCGTCGGCTCCGGGACCGTGAGCGACGCCCCGGCGAGGGTGACGCGACGGCGCCACGTCGTCAACGGGCCGTACCGCGCGGTGAGTTCGACGAGCGAGCGGCCGGGCGCGACGGCGTACCGGCCGGGCCGCGGCAGCCATCCGGGCCCGTCGGGGGAGTCGGGCGGCGGTGGGACGGTGGGC
>NZ_JAAKZY010000466.1 GCF_011045015.1 Streptomyces scabichelini
GTCCACGTCTCTCCGCCTCCCACCACCACCCCCACCCTCCGCTCGATCCGTGGGCTCTCGATCGCTCTGGCCGTCCTGCTCGCCGTGTATGTACTGGCGCTGCTGCTGCGGACCGCGGTCCTCTCGATTGTTCAATCCGAGCTCTCCACCACGGACGGCGCGTCCACCACCGAGCTCATCGCGGGCTTCGATTACCTGATGGCCGCGTCGTTGGCGGCCGAGCTACTCACTGCGATCGTGGGCACCGCCGTGGTGAACGTGTGGGCTGTCTGGTTCCATCGCACCCGGATCAACGCCGAGGCCTTCGCGCCGGGACGCATCCGTCACGCGTCCTGGCTGGCGGCCGGCTCCTGGTTCATCCCTGTCGTCAACCTCTACCTGCCCAAGCGGATCGGCAACGACATCTGGACGGCGACCACCGGCCGGTCGGCGGGCGCCGGACGGTGGCTGCTGCACACGTGGTGGTGGTGCTGGCTCGCCTACTTCTTGGCGTATGCGAACGACTCGCTGGTCAGCTGGTACGACAGGGACTACGTCGGCGCCGCGACCGACACCATCCTCACCTCGCAGACGGCCAACGCCATCGGCACCGTGGCCGCCGTGCTGGCCATCTGCTACGTGAGACGGCTTTCCTCCCGCCAGCAGAGCCGCATCGAAGGGACACCGGGCCCGCAGCACACCGCGACCGCGAGAACGAAGACGGGCCAAGCATGACGTGGCAAGGACGGGAAGCGCACGCTACAGCGGAGCGTCAGTCACGTCCGAGGAAGATCGGGTTCGTGAACGCCGCCAACGCCCCCGGAAGCGGTGCGACCGCCGCCTCGTGGCGCAGTTCCGCCCGTACGTACGCCGCGTACTGAGCCGTCGTACGCCACTCCACCGTGCCCGAGCCGGAGACGGGGAGGACGGGGCTCGTGTGCAGGACGCCCTGGTCCGTGACGAAGCGGGTCGTGCAGCGGGGGGCGCCCGTGACCTCAAGGCGGACCGTGACCGGGGCGTCGCGGTCCACCTTCAACCGGCCGCCGATACCCGCGTGTTCGCCCTTGGGGCCCGAGGCGGTGAAGGACAGCGACACCGACTTGGACTCGGCGACGTAGGAGCGGCCCGCCTTCAGGCCCTCCTGGATCGCCTCGCGGGTCAGGTCGTCGGCGAGGACGACCGTCTGCGGG
>NZ_JAAKZY010000467.1 GCF_011045015.1 Streptomyces scabichelini
GCCATCACCCTGGCCGCAGAAGCTCCCACGCTGTCTGCCGCCAACACCGGGTTCATGCTCATCTGTTCTGCCCTGGTGATGCTCATGACACCGGGCCTGGCCTTCTTCTACGGAGGCATGGTCCGCGTCAAGAGCACCCTGAACATGCTGATGATGAGCTTCATCAGCCTGGGGATCGTCACCATCCTGTGGGTGCTGTACGGCTTCTCCATGGCATTTGGTACCGACTCCGGCAGCATCATCGGCTGGTCCTCGGACTACGTCGGGCTCAGCGGCATCGGCATCACGCAGCTGTGGGACGGCTACACGATCCCGATCTACGTCTTCGCCGTCTTCCAGTTGATGTTCGCCATCATCACGCCCGCCCTGATCAGCGGCGCCCTCGCGGACCGTGTGAAGTTCTCGGCGTGGGCCTTGTTCGTCGCCCTGTGGGCCACGGTCGTCTACTTCCCGGTCGCGCACTGGGTCTGGGGTGCCGGCGGCTGGGCCTTCGAGCTCGGTGTGATCGACTTCGCCGGTGGTACGGCGGTCCACATCAACGCCGGTGCCGCGGCCCTCGGCGTGATCCTGGTCATCGGCAAGCGCGTCGGCTTCAAGAAGGACCCGATGCGCCCGCACAGCCTGCCGCTGGTCATGCTCGGCGCCGGCCTGCTGTGGTTCGGCTGGTTCGGCTTCAACGCCGGCTCCTGGCTCGGCAACGATGACGGCGTCGGCGCGCTGATGTTCCTCAACACGCAGATCGCCACCGCCGCCGCCGTACTCGCCTGGCTCGCCTACGAGAAGATCCGCCACGGCGCGTTCACCACTCTCGGTGCTGCCTCCGGTGCGGTCGCCGGTCTGGTCGCGATCACCCCGTCCGGTGGCGCGGTGTCCCCGCTCGGCGCGATCGCCGTCGGCGTCGTGGCCGGTCTGCTGTGCGCCATGGCTGTCGGCCTGAAGTACAAGTTCGGCTACGACGACTCCCTCGACGTCGTCGGCGTCCACCTCGTCGGCGGTGTCGTCGGCTCCCTGCTCATCGGCTTCCTCGCCACCGGCGGCGGCCAGTCCGACGTCCAGGGCCTCTTCTACGGCGGCGGCCTGGACCAGTTCTGGAAGCAGTGCGCCGGCGTCTTCGCAGTCCTCGCCTACTCCCTCGTCGCCTCCGCGGTCCTCGCCTTCCT
>NZ_JAAKZY010000468.1 GCF_011045015.1 Streptomyces scabichelini
CCGGCCTCCAGCTACCTGGACATGGCCAAGGTGCTGCAGGCGGCCGCGGACTCGGGGGCGGATGCCATCCATCCCGGCTACGGCTTCCTCTCGGAGAACGCGGAGTTCGCGCAGGCGGTGGGGGACGCGGGCCTGACCTGGATCGGCCCGCCGCCGCAGGCGATCCGCGACCTGGGTGACAAGGTGGCCGCCCGGCACATCGCGCAGCGCGCGGGCGCCCCGCTGGTGGCGGGCACCCCGGACCCGGTGGGCGGCGCGGAGGAGGTGGTGGCCTTCGCCCAGGAGCACGGCCTGCCCATCGCCATCAAGGCGGCCTTCGGCGGCGGCGGCCGGGGTCTGAAGGTGGCCCGCACCCTGGAGGAGGTGCCCGAGCTGTACGACTCGGCGGTCCGTGAGGCGGTGGCGGCCTTCGGGCGCGGCGAGTGCTTCGTGGAGCGCTACCTGGACAAGCCGCGGCATGTGGAGACCCAGTGCCTGGCCGACCGGCACGGCCATGTCGTGGTCGTCTCCACCCGGGACTGCTCGCTGCAGCGCCGCCACCAGAAGCTGGTCGAGGAGGCCCCGGCGCCGTTCCTCACCGAGGAGCAGAACCAGCAGCTGTACGCGGCCTCCAAGGCGATCTTGAAGGAGGCCGGGTACGTCGGCGCCGGCACCGTGGAGTTTTTGGTCGGGGTGGACGGCACGATCTCCTTCCTGGAGGTCAACACCCGTCTGCAGGTGGAGCACCCGGTGACCGAGGAGGTCACCGGCATCGACCTGGTGCGGGAGATGTTCCGCATCGCCGACGGCGAGCCGCTGGGCTACGACGACCCGCCGGTCCGCGGCCATTCCTTCGAGTTCCGCATCAACGGCGAGGACCCGGGCCGGGGCTTTTTGCCCGCGCCCGGCACGGTCACCACCTTCGCCCCGCCGTCGGGTCCGGGGGTGCGCCTGGACGCCGGGGTGGAGTCCGGCTCGGTGATCGGTCCGGCCTGGGACTCGCTGCTCGCCAAGCTGATCGTCACCGGTGCCAGCCGTGAGCAGGCGCTGCAGCGGGCCGCCCGCGCACTGGCCGAATTCCAGGTCGAGGGCATGGCCACCGCCATCCCCTTCCACCGGGCGGTCGTCGCGGACCCGGCGTTCACCAGCGACCCGTTCA
>NZ_JAAKZY010000469.1 GCF_011045015.1 Streptomyces scabichelini
CCGGTGTCGTCGGGGCGGGGGGTGTCCGGGTCGGCCTCCTGGATGCGTTTGACGGCGGTGGGCAGCCGGGTGCCCGCGACCGCGTCGGCCTCGTCGGCGAGGGCGCCGAGGGGGCGGGTGATGGAGCGGGCGGAGATCACGGCGAGCGCGGCGGCCACGGCGACGATCAGCGCGCCGAGTCCGAGGAAGCCGCCGAGCTGACGGGTGGCTGCGGCGCCGCTGTCCTCGGCATGGGCGCGTACGTCGTCGCCGACGGTGCGCTGCACGCCGTGCAGGTCGTCGACGAGGGCCGTCATGTCCCGCCACCAGCGGGCGGGGGCGACGTTCAGCCGCGAGCCGTCGGCGCCGCGCTCGGCCTGCGTCTCGTAGCCGCTGACGCGCCGGGCTGCGGACGTCTTGAAGGCGGCGTCGAGGTCGGACTGCTGGGCGGGTGTGGCGAGTTCGCGGAACTGGTCGAGCGCGGCGAGGCGGGTGGCGCGGATCTCGGTGAAGTCGAGGTACTCGCCGCCCCGGAAGCGCCCGGCCGCGAACACCCCGTTGAGCGAGCCGCGTTCCAGGGCCACGGCCTCGGTGGCGCGGGCCAGGGCCTGCAGCGACTGGACGCCCTCGGTGATACGGCGCTCACCGTGGGCCGCGCCCGCGGACTCGGCGTCGATGAGCGCGGTGACGGCCTTCGTGTAGTAGGTCAGGGTGCCGGCGCGGTCGGCGGTGCCGGTGTCGACCTCGGCACGGGTGACGGGAAGGTCGGCGAGGGGAACCTGGGCCTCGTCGAGGGCGGAGGCAGCGGCGCCCGGCAGATCACCGCTCTCCTCCGAGAGCACCGCTCGCAATGCGGAGCGGGCGTCGTCGGTACGGTCCCGCTGCGTCCGTACGTCGTCCCGGTACTCCTGCGCGCCGCCCAGCAGCCCGTTGGTGAGCCCGCGTTCGCGCTGGAGTTCCCGTACCAGATCCTGCACCCGCAGCAGCACGCCGACCTGCGCCTCGGTGCCGCGCGCGTCGGACCAGTCGGCGGCGCGGTCGGCGACGCCTAGCCCCGTCAGAACGAGCAGCAGGCAGGTAGGCACGGCCAGCACGATGGCCATGCGCCCACGGATCGAGTTCCAGCCGGGAAGGGCGGGAAG
>NZ_JAAKZY010000046.1 GCF_011045015.1 Streptomyces scabichelini
CGCCCTCTTCACCGAGGGTCACAGCTCCGCAGACCGCGCTTCCCGTGCCGACCCGGCCGCACCCCTCGAAGGCGGCCGGTACGCCGAGCCGGAAGCCGAAAGTGTTGAAGCGGGCGGCGCAGACCCCGCAGCCCGTCACGCACCGGGCGTACCAGGCCCCGCCGCGCAGAGCGAAACGCGACGGGATGCCGTTGATGACCCTGGCCCTGCTCCTCATGGCTCCGGCGGTACTGGCCGCGGCGGCCCTGCGCACACGTTCCTCGTCCCGGGGCGGCGGGTCCGGCCGTTAGACGCCCACCCGGGTCGCGCCCCCTCACCACCGCCACGGATTGAGACGCAGCGACCGGACCAGGCCCCGACTGCAAGTCCCAAACCCCCAAAGCCCCAAAGCCCCAAAGTCCCAAAGTTCCACCGACCCTGCCGCTTTACGGAGGCTCCATGTCGCAATGGCTGGTCCTGGTTCTGGTGATGGCCTCGGCCTGCGTGGTGGTTGTGGCCATCACCGTGTTCAGGCACCGGCGTATCGGTGACGACGACGATCCCAGCGAGACCCCCGACGTCATCGAGTACATGACCATGATGATCGGTGTTGTCTACGCGATCGTGCTCGGACTGGCCATCGCCGGTGGCTGGGAGGCTCGCAGTGCCGCGCAGGACAGCGTACGCGTCGAGGCCCAGGCCCTGCACGAGGTCAACGAGCGTGCTCAGGCGTACCCGGCGGCCGTACGGGACCGCATCAAGAAGGACATCGACGCCTACGTGCACCACGTGGTCGACGAGGAGTGGCAGGTCATGGCCGATCACGGCGAACTGTCCGACCGGGGAACCGAACTGTTCAAGCAGGTACGCAAGGACGTCGCGGGCTACGAACCGCGGACCGACCAGGAGGACCGGGCCTACCAGCCGATGGTCGACCAGGTCGCCGTTGCCGATGACGCCCGGGGTTCGCGGGGCGACAGCGCGGGTGGGGCGATGCCGGGCGTGGTCTGGTTCGGTCTCATCGCGGGGGCGCTGGTGACGATCGGCATGATCTTCACCCTGCAGATCCGCAGCTCTCCACCGGAGTTGCTGCTCGCCGGCCTGTTCAGCGCCCTGATCGCCTTCCTGCTCTTCTTGGTCTGGGAATTCGACTCCCCCTTCAGCCGGGACGCCGGCACGGCGGTCGGTCCCTTCCTCGACCTCTTCCCCGCCGTCGACTCAGCCGCACCCTGACCGCCGTCGGCGGCGACGCCGTTCCGGACAGCCCGTCGTGCGAAAGAGCGACGCATCCGGAAAGCAGCACCTCCACAGAGAGGAACGAGAGGCAGACCATGTCACAGCCCTTCAAGCTTCCGGAGTTCTACGAGCCGTACCCGGCACGGCTCAGCCCTCACCTGGAGACGGTGCGGAAGGACTCCAAGACCTGGGCCCGCAGGATGGGGATGATCGAGGGATCGGAGGTCTGGGACAGCAGTGACTTCGACTCCCACGACTACGCCCTGTTGTGCTCGTACACCCATCCCGATGCCCCGGCCGCCGAGCTGTCCTTGGTCACCGAGTGGTACGTGTGGGTGTTCTTCTTCGACGACGACTTCCTGCGGCGTTTCAAGCGCAGCCAGGACCTTCCCGGAGCCCGCGCCTACCTCGACCGGTTGCCGGCCTTCATGCCGATGGAGCCCGGGGGTACGCCCGCGGAGCCGGAAAGCGCGGTCGAGCGCGGCCTGGCCGACCTGTGGGCCCGCACCGTGCCGGCCATGTCCCAGGACTGGCGCCGCCGGTTCGCGACGAGCACCAAAGCCCTGCTCGAGGAATCCCTGTGGGAGCTGCGAAACATCTCCGACGGCCGTGTCGCCAATCCGCTGGAGTACATCGAGATGCGGCGCAAGGTGGGCGGTGCCCCCTGGTCCGCGGGTCTCGTCGAGTACGCCGCGGGCGCCGAGGTGCCGGAGCCGATCGCGGCCAGCCGTCCCATGCTCGTGCTCCGCGACACCTTCTCCGACGCGGTGCACCTGCGGAACGACCTGTTCTCCTACCAGCGAGAGACCGAGGACGAGGGCGAACTCGCCAACGGCGTGCTGGTCTTCGAACGGTTCCTGGGCTGCGACACCCAGCAGGCCGCCGACGCCGTCAACGAGCTGCTCACCTCTCGGCTCCAGCAGTTCGAGCACACCGCGCTGACCGAGCTGGCACCGCTGTTCGCCGAGCACGGCCTGCCCCCGCAGTCCTGCGCCGACGTCCTGGCCTACGTCAAGGGACTCCAGGACTGGCAGGCCGGCGGCCACGAATGGCACATGCGCTCCAGCCGCTATATGAACGGCGCGGCCGGGGGCTCAGCGGCCGCAGGCTCATCGGTCACGGAGGGCGCATCAGCCATCCCGGGCGGCCTGGCGGGTGTCCTGCACGGTCCGACCGGTCTGGGCACCTCCGCGGCCCGCATCACGGCCTCGGTGGCGGCGACGATGCCGAAGCGGCTGCGCAGCCACGCGCATGTGCCGTTCCAGCGGGTCGGGCCGGTGCCCGTCCCCGAGCTGTACATGCCGTTCACCACACAGCTGAGCCCTCATCTGGACGGCTCACGCGAGCACGTCGTCGGCTGGGCCCGCACGATGGGCATGCTGGAACCGCTGCCCGGCGTGCCCGGTCCCGGCCTCTGGGACGAACACAAGCTGCGGGCCTTCGACTTCGCCCTGTGCGCGGCGGGCATCCATCCGGACGCGTCCCCCGAGGAGCTGGACCTGACGTCGCAGTGGCTCACCTGGGGAACGTACGGCGACGACTACTACCCCGCCGTGTTCCGGCCCAGGTCCGACATCACCGGCGCCAAGCTGTGCAACGAGCGGCTGTCCGCGTTCATGCCGGTGGACTCCACGGCGGTTCCCACTCCGGCGAACGCGCTGGAACGCGGGCTCGCGGACCTGTGGTCCCGTACGGCGGGCCCGATGACGACCGCCGCACGCCGCGCGTTCCGCGACACCATCGAGGACATGACCGGCAGTTGGGTGTGGGAACTGTGCAACGCGGCGGAGAACCGCATCCCCGACCCGGTCGACTACATCGAGATGCGGCGCAAGACCTTCGGGGCGGACCTCACGATGAGTCTGTGCCGCCTGTCCCACCGGCGCACGGTACCGCCGGAGGCGTACCGAAGCCGTCCCGTCCAGGCGATGCAGAACTCGGCGGCGGACTACGCGGCCCTGATCAACGACCTGCACTCGTACCAGAAGGAGATCGAGTTCGAGGGTGAGATCCACAACGCCGTCCTCGTCGTCCAGGACTTCTTCGACTGCGGCCTCACCGAAGCGCTCGGCATCGTCGCCGATCTGATGACCTCACGGATGCGGGAGTTCGAACGCGTGGTGTCCACCGAGCTGCCGGAGATGTTCGACGAGCTGGATCTCGACTCCGACGCACGGGCCACGCTCACCGGGTACGTACAGGAGCTCAAGCACTGGCTAGCCGGAATCCTCATCTGGCACCGGCAGTGCCACAGATACGAGGAGGCCGAGCTGCGCCGCCCGGTGGGCAGGGGAACCAGCCTGCCCACCGGTCCCACCGGTCTCGGCACATCAGCGGCTCGTGTCCCGGCGTTCGCACGCTTCCGCACTCCTGTCGCCGGCGGACCACCGTCCCGCGGACGGGGCCGCGCCTGAGAGCGCCTGGCACTCGGCTCATGACGGAACATTCAGCTGTCGCGTTCGGCCTGTCCTTCGCCCAGGACGACGGCGCTGGTGCGGTTGGTGTTGGCGTCCTGAAGGCAACCGCGCAGGCGCATCACGTCGTGCGACGGCAGGGCGGGGCGGATGACGCCGGTGTAGACGCCGTCGTTCATGCGGTTCAGTGTGGCGTTGTCGTTGGCGGCCGGGGTGGAGCGGCGGCAGGTCTCCCACAGGTCGGTCGCGGCGAGCTGGACGGCCTGGGCGCTCTGGTCGCCGTACGTCTCGACGCGGAAGACCATGGTGGTGCTTGCCGCGTCCGGGGCCTGCTCGGTCCGGGTCTGGGTCGCGTCCGCCAGGGCGGACCACAGCAAGGGCACCAGGAGCAGCCCGCCGACGGCCGCCGCGGCGGCGAGCGCCTTGCGGCCGGTGCGGGCAGGCGGTAGGGGCGGGCGGCTCTCCAAGGGAGCGGTCGCGGTGAGCGGCGGGGCGGTCAGGGAAGCGAGGCGTCCGGCCAGCCGGCGCTCCGCGCCCGGTCGCGTGGTGGCTCCGGCCACCTTCTGGATGACCAGGGCGAGCCCGGAGAGCGCCGCGCCGGCCACCATGAGTACGGGGACGAAGACGAACGTCCGGTGGGTGCCGTTCAGCTCCGTCCGGTCCACGGCGGCAAGCCAGTTGAAGTGGTTCGGCACCGGGTCACGGGTCTGTTCGAGGCGCTTGCGCACCTCCTCGACGCGGGCGTCGGACTGCTCCAGCCGGTCCTCGAGGCGGGTCAGGCGGGTGAACAGCAGGACGGTGGCGAGGAAGACCTCGATGACGATGAGCAGGGCGGCGGAGATCAGGGCTCGCTGCCATTCCCAGCGGGTCAGGTAGAGCACGGTGTAGTAGCCGGCGTAGGCGGCGGACAGTCCGCCGAAGGTGTAGCCGACCAGTCTGATGGCCTTCATGCCGCCGACTCCTCAGGTATCGATGTGGGTTCCGGCGCCGCGCCGGAGGTGTCGGCCATGTCTCCCACGGTGACCTCGCCTGTCCCGCCGTCCACGGTCAGCGGCGTTCCGGAGGGGAAGCGGTCGACCGCCTTCGGTACGCCGACCGCGGTGGGCACCCGGTATTCGCGGGCCAGCACGGCGAGGTGGGACAGGGCACTGCCGGTCTCCGCGACGAGTCCGGCCAGGCCCGGCAGCAGCGGTGCCAGGGCGGGGTCGAGGGAGCGGACCACGAGCACGGGCTGCTCGGGGCGCTCGCCGTGGCCGTCCCAGGCCGTGCCGAAGCCGCCACCGGCACCCTGCGCCTCGCCCAAGGCCCGGTGTCCGGGCGGGAGTTGGGCGACCGGTCGGCCCTCCGCCAGACGGAAGACGGCGGGCAGCGGACCGGTGTCCGGCCGGGGCAGCCGCTCGGCGAGATCGGCCGGCAGTCCGCCGCCGTCCGCAGCCTTGACCAGTTCGTCCCAGCGCAGCAGCACCAGACGGGAGGGTCCGAACCCGCACTCACCGGCGTCGACGCGCTGGGCGAGTTCCCGCACCATCTGCGCCTGCATTTCCTGCACCCAGCGGATGCGCAGCCGCAGTCCTTCCCGTACGGGCAGCGCGCCCACCCCGCGCGGTGCCGTGGTCCACCCGGTTTGCTGGGGCAGCGGCGGGCGGTCGCCGAGCGTCGGAGGCAGCAGGGCCAGCAGAACCGGGTGGCGTTCGATGAGCTGCTCGTCGCTCAGGCCCCGCCTGCGATCGCTGCCGCGCGAACGGTGTTCGCGCGTGACGGTCTGGGCGCCTCGATGGCCTCCGTGGCCCGTGAGGCCGGGGTGGGCATCGCCACCATGTTCCGTCGCTTCCCGAGCAAGGACGAGCTGGTCGACGCCGTCTTCTTCGACCGGATGGACGCCTTCGCAAATGCCGTTTCCGCAGGCCTCGACGACCCCGACCCCTGGCGCGGGTTCGTAGGCTACATCGAGACCGCCTGCGCGATGCAGGCCGCCGACTACGGCTTCGCCGACCTCCTGGCCATGACTTTCCCGACCGCCAAGGCTGTGGAGCGGCGCCGGAAAGAGGCGTACGAGGGCATGGTCGAGCTCATCGGCCGCGCCAAGGCGACGGGCCGGCTGCGCGAGGACTTCGACCCCTCGGACCTGGTTCTGATCCACATGGCCAACGCCGGGGTCGTCAACGCCACTGGCGACGCGACGCCCGACGCCTGGCGCCGCGTCGTCGCCCTGCTGATCCAGTCCCTCAAGGCTCCCTCCCACGGCCCCCTGCCGGACCCGGCCGGGCACGATGCCCTCTACCAGGCCATGCTCCGCGCCAGCGCGGTGGGCGGTCCCGGATCCCCGCGGGGCAAGAGCAGCTGACCGCCGGTACATCGAGGGGGCGGCGCACCGAGGCGCGGCGCACCGAGGCGCGGCACGCCGAGGCGTGGCGCAACGACGGCCCGGCGGGAGAGGCGCCGGGCAGGAGGGGCGGTCCGGGCAGAAGGCTTGGGTGCTGGTTTCGCAGGTCAAGGACCTGTGGTCGGGGAATCCCGAACCGCTGCGCCGCGCGCAGCGGATCAATCCACCGACGGTCGCCGTCGTCGGCAACGGCGCGGTCGGCCTGCTGCCCCTGCCTATGGTGGCGGCGGGTCCGCGCTTGGGTCTTCGGGAGCCGTCTCGACTTTGACCTGGGAAACCGATCCGTTTACGATGCGACTGAAACCGATCGGTTTCGCCTTGGGGGAGCCGTGACCGCGATCCGAGGACGTCGTCGGCATCGCGGGTGGAGTCAATTCGATGCCGTTCGGGACTTGACGGCGGAGCTCGGCCTGCAACGGTGCCGTCCGGTCTTCTCCTGATGCAGTCGTGTGTCGAGATCGGAGCAAGCCGTGCACCAAATTCACCCCTTCCGCGTCCTGCGCGCGAAACCCCTGTGGATCGCCAACGGTGTCATCACGGGGGTCCTGGCGCTGTTGTTCACCGTGTTCTATGTCGGCGCCAGCATCGATCCCGTCGATCACATGAAGAAGCTGCCCGTCGGTCTGGTCAACGCCGACAAGGGGGCCGCCGTCGATGGCAAGCAGGCCGACCTTGGGGCGCAGATTGCCGAGTCGATCAGGAAGTCCACCGCAGGCGGGGACAAGATCGACTGGAAGGTGATGGACGAGAAGGAGGTGAAGGAGGAACTCGGCGAGGGGAAGCTGTTCGGCGCGCTCGTCGTCCCTGCCGACTTCACCTCCTCTGTTACCGCACTGGCCGACACCTCGGCCACCGGGACCCCGGCCCGCCCGACGCTGACGGTGCTGACCAACCAGTCCGCCGGCAGCATGGGATCCAATCTGGCTCGGGCGGCGACGACGCAGGCGGCCGAGAACGCCTCGCTCCAGGTGGGCAGGCAACTGACCGTGCAGGGTGGGACCGGGCAGGCGAAGCAGCCCGCCGCCGCGCGCGTCCTGCTCGCCGATCCGGCCACCGTCACGGTCAAGGACGGACATCCGCTCGACTCGCACAGCGGCCTGGGCCTGACGGCGTTCTACTACGCCCTCGTCCTGGTGGTCTGCGGCATGCTCTCCGCCAACGTCATCAGCGGCCAGGTGGACCACGCCCTCGGCTACACCCACAACGACATGGGTCCGCTGCGCCTGCACCGCCCGCTCATCCGGGCCACCCGGGTGCAGACCCTCGCCATCAGCAGCACTCTGATGGCCGGTCTGTCCCTGCTGATGGGCACCCTGGTCATGGCGGGCGCGGTCGGCATCATGGGGATGGACGCCTCGCACCTGCCGCTGCTGTGGCTGTACTCGGTGGCCGCCATCGCGGTCTCCGGGATCGGTGCGCTCTCCCTCCTTGCCGTCTTCGGCACGCCCGGCATGCTGGTGGCCACGCTGGTCTATATCGGGATGGCGGTGCCGACGGCCGGTGCCACCACGCCGATCGAGGCGCTGCCCGGCTTCTACCGCTTCCTCGCGGAGTTCGAGCCGCTGCGGCAGCTCACCGGCGGTCTCCGCTCGATCCTGTACTACGACGCGCAGGCCGACGCGGGTCTGGCCCGGGGCTGGGTGATGATGGCCGTCGGTCTCGCGGCGGCCGCACTGTTCGGGTTCGGCGTGACGGGCTGGTACGACCGCAAGGGACTGCACCGCATCCCGACCGAGAAGAAGCCCGAGGGGACTGCCGTCGCGGTGTAGTGGACACGTCGCCGCCACCGGTAAACCGATCGGTTTCAATTTCGGGAAAACCGAGTTAGCCTCGCATTATGACCACACAGGCGAAGCCGACCTCCCGAGAGCGGCTGCTGGATGCAGCGGCCACGCTCGCCTACCGCGAGGGCGTCAGTATCGGCGTCGAGGCGTTGTGCAGGGCGGCGGGAGTGTCCAAGCGTTCGATGTACCAGCTGTTCGAGAGCAAGGACGAACTGCTGGCGGCGAGTCTGGAGCGACAAGCCGATTCCTACGCGGTCCGGTTCCTGCCTGCGGCGGGTGATGGCCGTTCGCCCCGCGAGCGGATCCTGCACGTCTTCGAGCAGGTGGAATCGCAGGCGGGTGGGCCCGAGTTCCGAGGCTGCCCGTACCTGGCTGTGCAGATCGAGCTCAAGGACCAGGGGCATCCCGCGAGTCGGGTGGCGCACCGGGTCAAAGAGAGTCTGACGGCCTTTTTCCGTGCCGAGGCCGAACAGGGCGAGGCGAGCGATCCGGACCTGCTGGCCCGCCAGCTCAGCCTGGTCTTCGACGGCGCCAGCGCCCGCGCGGGGATCGGGGCCGACAAGCTGACAGGGCTCATCGCGCCCACGGTGACCACCCTGCTCGATGCGGCAGGCATGCGCTGACGCATCGTCGTCTGGACTTGCGCATGGAAACTGATCGGTTTACTGTGGTGGAAACCGATCAGTTTCTCATGGTGGAGGCAGTCATGACCGCACTACAGGGCGCAAACATCTTCGTCACCGGCGGCAGCCGCGGGATAGGCAAGGCCCTGGTGGAAGAGCTCTATGCGCGCGGCGCAGGCAAGGTGTACGCCACGGCCCGCGACCCGCGCAGCGTGACGCATCCCGACGCCGTCCCGGTGGCGCTGGAAGTTACCGACCCGGCTTCCGTGGCGGCCGCCGTCGCACAGGCGGAAGACGTCACCGTACTGATCAACAACGCCGGCGCCGCGGTCGGCGCGTCCTTCCTCGAGTCCCCGGTCGACGACGTACGCCGGGAGTTCGAGACCAACTTCTACGGCCCGCTCCTGGTCGCCCGGGCCTTCGTGCCGGTCATCGAGCGCAACGGCGGAGGCCACATCCTCAACGTGCACTCCGTACTCTCCTGGTTGGCCCTCGGCGGCTCCTACAGCGCCTCCAAGGCCGCCCTGTGGTCGCAGACCAACTCCCTGCGCCTGGAACTGCAGCCGCGCGGCATCACTGTCACCGGACTGCACGTGGGGTACGTGGACACGGACTTGGCGACCGGCGTCGACGCACCCAAGTCCGACCCTCGTGACGTCGCCGCACTCGCCCTCGACGGCATCGAGGCGGGAGCGCACGAGGTGCTCGCCGACGACGTCTCGCGCGAGGTCAAGTTGGGCCTGGCCGGAGACTTGGCAGGGCTGTACCCCCAGCTGTCGAAGTAGGACCGAGGACGGATCGAGGGCCGTCGACCGCGGGCCACAGGCGTCACCACCCTCACTGCCAGGCCGTACCTTTGCCGGGGCCGTATACCGAAACATGCCCAGCCTCATCGCGGCCCGCTCGCGCTACCCCGGGTAGCCGGGTAGCCGGGTAGCCGGGCAAGCGGGCGGATCCCCGTTGAAATCGGCTTGAAGTCGGCGGCGTGATCGCTCCGAGACCGCCGCTGCCACACCCGTTTGGGTGTGGTGCCTGATGGAGATCGACTCCACCATGTCGTCCGCATGACGTCGTGGCAGGCAAAGGAGCAGCACATGGCGGAGATCCAGATCGAGTTCGATGTCCCGGCGGAGATGCGTGACGGCACGGTGCTGCGCGCGGATGTCTACCGGCCCGGCGGTACCGGCCCGTGGCCGGTGCTGCTGAGCCGGCTGCCGTACGGCAAGCAGACGCCCATGATGGCCGTCCGACTCGATCCCCTGGCGGCGGTTAGGCGCGGCTTCATGGTCGTCCTCCAGGACACCCGGGGCCGGTTCGCCTCCGACGGGGAGTGGGAGCCGTGGACGTACGAGGAGAGCGACGGTTACGACACCGTACGGTGGGCCGCCGCCCTGCCCGGCTCCAACGGCTCCGTCGGCATGATCGGCGGCAGCTACCTCGGCAACACCCAGTGGATGGCGGCGCTGTCGAAGCCGCCGGAGCTGAAGGCGATCGCCCCGTTGATCACGTGGTCCGATCCGGACGACGGGCTGTTCTCGCGCGGCGGTGCGATCGAGCTCGGCATCACCGTGCCGTGGTCGCTCATGCAGGGCGCCGACACCCTGATGCGCCGTCACCGCACCGACCTCGACGGACTCGTGAGCAGCATCACCGGGCTCGTACAGGATGTGGACGGCCTGGCGAGCGGTGGCTACGGCGAGCTGCCCGCCGGGCGGTTTCCCGCGTTCGCCCGGCACGACCTGCCCGAGGTGGGGTACGAGCGTTCCCGGCGGGAACCGGAGTGGGCACGGTCCTGCCGCGTCGCGGGCCGGCACGATGAGGTCGACCTGCCCACCTTCCAACTCGGCGGCTGGTACGACATCTTCAGCCAGGGCACGCTCGACAACTTCACCGCCATGCGCCGCGCGGGCCGGTCCGCCACGCTGGTCATGGGCCCGTGGGCCCACACCAACTGGCAGCACGTGGTCGGTGACGTCAACTTCGGGTTCGCCGCGCACTCCGAGTTCATGGGCATGCGGGGACGTGTGCACGACATGCAGTTCGACTGGTTCGCGCGCACCCTCGGCGAAGGCGACGGTGCGGCTCTGGAGCCGGACACGGGCAAGGTGCTGCTGTTCGTCATGGGCATCAACCAGTGGCGCGAGGAAACGGAATGGCCCCTGTCGCAGGCCGTGGACACCGACTTCCACCTGCGCGCGGACGGACGCCTGACGCAGGAGCCGCCGTCCACCGCCGAGCAGGCCGAGGAGTTCACCTACAACCCGATGGACCCGGTGCCCACCACCGGCGGCGCACTCCTCATGACCGACGACTTCCGTCCCGGGCCGCTCGACCAGACGGCCGTGGAGGCGCGCGAGGACGTCCTGGTCTTCACCACCGAACCGCTCACCGAGGACGTAGAAGTGACCGGCCGCGTCCGGGCGGTGCTCTTCGCGGCCACGGACGGACCCTCGACCGACTGGGTGGCCCGCCTGTGCGACGTCGACGAGAACGGTGTCTCCCGCAATGTGACCGACGGCATCGTGCGGGTGCGCGCGGCGACACCGGGCGAGGCAGCCGAGCACGTCGTGGACCTGTGGTCGACCAGCATCGTCTTCCGGGCGGGGCACCGGATACGGGTCCAGGTCACCTCCAGCAACTTCCCGCGCTGGGACCGCAATCTCAACACCGGTGAGCCGTAGGAGAGCGCGACCACGGCCCGAGTGGCCCGGCAGCAGGTCTTCCACGACGCCGCCCGCCCCTCCCACATCGTCCTGCCCGTGGTCCCGGCCTGACAGTAAACAAGGGAGATCCACAGGACGACGTCATCTGGCCCGAGGCGATCCTGCCCCAGGCCGCAGCACGCTTCGGGAACAATCCCGCACTGGTGACCTCGACGCGGACGATGACTTCCGCGAACTCGACACGGAGGCCGGACCGTGTCGCGGGGGCGCTGATCGCCCGCGGGTTGACGCAACGTGACGGTGTGGCGTCCCGTGGCAAGGAACCTTGAGCATGTGCCGTCGCAGGGTGCTGTCCGCAGGCTGCGGCCCGGATACTGGGGACATGCAATTCATCTTCTTCATGACCCTGCCCGGGCTGGTCATCGCGCTGACCCTGCTGGCCTTCGTCGACCAGCTGCTGTTGCGAGCGGGGCGGGCCGGAGTGCTGCCGTGGCGGAACAGCGCACACCAGGGGCAGATATCGGCGACCGGATTCGAACAACTGCATGCGAGCCTTTCCCCAGGCAAGCAGAACGAGCTGAAGGAGCGGCAGTCGTCACTGGTCATGCCGGACAACGAGGATGACGGGGCCCCGCCGAACAGGACGACGGTGGACCTGGCCGCAGGGATGGCGGTCGTACGGATGCCGCGCTCCAAGCGGTAGGAGTATCGCCCGACCATCGATGGCACACGCACCGGGCTCGTCGTCACAGGACATGTGGTGGATCGTCGTGCATGAGGCGGGCACAACTGACCGATGATGCGTGGCAATTCGTCGAGCCGTAACTGCCGATCGGCAGGTACGGTCCGTATCCCGAGCGGCTGCGCCAGCAGTTCGAGGACGTGATCTGGCGGTTTCGAACCGGCGGGCAGTACATGCTGTCGACCAGGACCGACGGGAAGAGCTGACGGAGTCCTATCAGGTACTCAGTCGCGATACGCGGCTGTCGCGATCTCGACGAACGATCGGATCAACGGGTTGGTGTCACCCTCGTTCCACACCGCCACCACTGGGCTTGGCGCCATGTCGATCAGTGGCACCGCGGCCAGCTCTGCGGGCAGGTCGTGGCTGAGCGGGGCCAGGCCGACCGTGCCGTTCCACAGCACGGCCTGCAGGCATTCCTGGACGACGCGTACCACTGGACCCTCGCGAGGCTCGCCGCCGTTCCAGTACGACTGCCAGATCGGGTCGGTTCCCTGCGGGAACTGCAACCAGCGGCGGGTGTGCTCAGCTCGAAGAAGCGGGATCCATGGATCCCGGGTAGGAGTCGCTGATGCGTCGGCGGACATGGCCCTCCGAATAGATCAGAAGACAACCGGGTCCGGGAAAAGCGGACCTGGCTGCTGCCCGAGACATCCCGTCAGCTCATGGGAGGCAGTCCGGCTTCCGGCAGCACCTGCAGGGAGTTCAGGGTGAAGGCCAGCAGATGGT
Source organism: Streptomyces scabichelini (assembly GCF_011045015.1). Classification (GTDB taxonomy): domain Bacteria; phylum Actinomycetota; class Actinomycetes; order Streptomycetales; family Streptomycetaceae; genus Streptomyces; species Streptomyces scabichelini. The sequence goes on from NZ_JAAKZY010000046.1 coordinate 12,554, forward strand.
AGTGGCCCACCAGCATCGGCAGTTCGATCAACTGGCGTTCCGTCAGGTGCTGGGCCAGCCCTTCCCACGTCGACTGGCCGATCCGGGCGCCGGAGTGCAACTCGTCCGTGGCCCGCAGCAGCAGCGACTGCCGTTCCGTCCAACCCGGCGCGTCGGGACCCGCAGCGACCCGCGCCATGTCGTCCGATGACAGACCGGCCTTCGCGGCGATCCTCACGTGTTGGCCCCACTCGTAGGGCGACTCGCAATTGCGCGCCACTCGAAGGATCACCAACTCGCGTTCAGCGAAGGGCAGATCGCCCGCAAGCAGCAACTGGCTGCTGAAGGGAAGCCAGGCGGCGAACAACTCCGGATGGCGAGCAAGCGTCGTAAACACATGTGCCTCACCGAGCGAAGACACGCCGAGGCCCAGTGAACCGATGTCGGCGGACAACGTCTCCCGCACGGATTCAGCCCATTCATCCGCGGGCTGCGGAGGAATGCGGGGCGCGGCGGGCGACAGCGGCGGCTCTGACACGCGGCCACGCTACGCCAAGGGCAGTCCGGCGAAAATGCCGACGACAAGCCATGTCGTTGAAGGACTTCAGGCCACGCGTCCCGCCAGTTCGCGCAGAACAAGGACGATCCGGACGCGAAGCACTGGCGCAAGAGGGCCAACACCGCGCACAACTCGCTGCGGCAACGCAAAGACGAGGCCGAAGCCGCCAACCCCCGTAACCGGCACAACGCAGAAGCCTCGGAACAGCGGGAACAGCGGGAACGGCGGCTGGAGGAATCCGCCGCAGAACGACGCCGTCGCGGTGAGGCCGGCCAACTCCGGTCCAGCGCCTGCGCGAAGCCCACCCGGAAGAGTCAGGCTCGCCGGACAGCAAGACACCGTCTCACGTACTCCGATTCGCCCGTACCGGGTGCTTGCTCATGATGGAGACCCGGTTGAACGCGTCGATGGTGACCGCCACCCAGATCGCAGCGGAGATCTGGTCATCGGTGAGTATCTGCCGGGCGGCCTCGTAGGCGGATTCCTGTGCGATGGCATCGGTGGGGTCGGCCGTGGCCTCGGCCAGTGCGAGGGCCGCACGCTCCACGGGAGTGAACACCTCGGTGTCCCGCCAGGCGGCCAGTACTCCCAGCCGCCGCGCCGACTCACCCGCGCGTACGGCCGCCTTGGTGTGGGTGTCGAGGCAGCTGGCGCAGCCGTTGATCTGCGACACGCGGAGGTTGATCAGTTCCACGACGGTGCGGTCGAGCCCCGCCTCGGCGGCGACCGCGCGCACCGCTGCCGATGTCTGCACCAGGGCGTGGAAGGCCGTGGGGCTCTGTTTGTCGATGAAGATCCGCATGTCTCCCGCTCGTTGTCTGCTCGTTGTCTGCTTGCTGTGGCCTTCGCTCTATGAGCATGGCATCATAGTTGATGTAACAACTAGGTTCCATGAGAGGTGGTCTCGGTGAGCAATGTCGAAGCCGAGCCGGCAGTGATGAGATGCGGGTCGCCGGTCGACGACGTGCGCCCTGCCGGCGCGCCACGGGTCGACGTGCTGCCCGCGCGGGACGTACCTCTGGGCGGGCCGCGTTCGATGACGGTGCGGCGGACGCTGCCGCAGCGGGACAGGACGCTGATCGGCGCCTGGTGCTTCGCCGACCACTACGGTCCCGACGAGGTCGCCGACAGGGGCGGCATGGCGCTGGGCCCGCATCCGCACACCGGACTGCAGACGGTGACCTGGCTGTTCAGCGGGGAGGTCGAGCACCGCGACACACTCGGCACGCACGCCTTCGTACGCCCCGGGGAGATCAACCTCATGACGGGTGGGTACGGCATCGCCCACTCGGAGGTCTCCACCCCGCGCACGACCGTCGTCCACGGCGTCCAGCTGTGGGTGGCGCTGCCGGAGGAACACCGCAACGCCGAACGGGACTTCCAGCACCACGCTCCCCAGCCCGTGCGGATGGAAGGGGCCGAGATCAGGGTGTTCCTCGGCTCGCTGGCCGGTGACGTCTCTCCGGTACGGACGTTCACGCCGCTGCTCGGTGCCGAGATCGTCCTCCAGCCGCGTATGACGGTCGCCCTCTCCCTGGACACCGGCTTCGAGCACGGCCTTCTCGTGGACAGCGGGGACGTCCGCGTGGCCGACACCCTGCTGCACCGGGCGGAGCTGGGCTATGTCCCGCCGGGTGCCGACGCGTTGACGCTGACGAACGAGTCGGACGGTCCGGCGCGGACGATTCTGCTCGGCGGCACCCCCTTCGAGGAGGAGATCGTCATGTGGTGGAACTTCATCGGCCGCACGCACCAGGACATCGTCAAGGCCCGCGAGGACTGGGAGACCTCCTCCGAGCGCTTCGGCACCATCGGGGACTTTCCCGGGGGCCGGATTCCCGCGCCCGCCCTGCCCAACGCCACCATCAGGCCGCGCCGCAACCCTCCGCGTCGCTGACCTCACTCAGAAAGGCCCCCCATGAGCCAGCCTTCCGCCGCCCCGGTCGTCGAGCGGGCGGACGCACACCATCGGTACGAGATCGTGGTCGACGGCAAGCGCGCCGGCGTGACGGAGTACCGCGACCACGGTGCGCAGCGCGTGTTCTTCCATACCGAGGTCGGCGACGCCTACGCCGGGCAGGGCCTGGCCGCACAGCTGGTGCAGCAGGCGCTCACCGACACGCGTGCCTCCGGGAAGCGGATCGTGCCCGCCTGCCCGTACGTGGCCAAGTTCCTGAAGAGGCATGACGAGTTCGCCGACATCACCGATCCCGTGACCCCTGAAGTCGTGCGGTGGCTGGAGGCGCAGCTGGGCTGACTGGTCGCCGCCGGCTGACATCGGCGGCGCGTACGGCCGGCCGCAGCTGTCACGCACGCACTGGGCGTCGACGGGTCACTCGGCATCCTGGCAGGTGACCCGTCAACGGCCACTTACACTCGTCTCCATGAAGGAGACGGTGCGGTGGTTGACCCCGGAAGAGCAGCACGCGTGGCGGAGCTTTGTGCGGTTGCATGAGCGGCTCATGGGTCGGCTGTCGCGTACGTTGCAGGCCGAGTCAAAGCTGTCGGGCCCGGACTTCGCGGTCCTGGTCCATCTGACGGACGTGCCGGAGGGGCGACAGCGTTATCAGGACCTGTGCCGTGCTCTGGAGTGGGAGAAGAGCCGGATGTCCCATCACATCGCGCGGATGGCCGGCCGGGGTCTTGTGGTGCGGGAGGAAGCCCTTGACGACGCGCGGGGGGCGTTCGTGGTGATCACCCCGGCGGGGCGGGAGGCGATCGAGGCGGCGGCTCCGCTCCATGTGGAGGCGGTGCGGCAGTTGTTCCTGGACCATGTCACGCCGGCCGAGCTGCGGATGCTGGGCGAGATCTCCAGTCGTGTGGTGGCGAAACTGGACGAAGACCCGTCCTGACCAACTGATACGCGCGCTCGCCACCGCGCCACCGCGCCACCGCGCCACCGCGCCACCGCGCCACCGTGGCGAGGCGAGCGGTGAGCCGAGCGGTCCCCTGGGGGAGTAGCTCCTGGGCGCAGGATCTGGTTCACGGACGCCTCCGCAAGATGTCGAGTGCCGTCAGCGCCACATGGAGTTCGGTGCGCTCTTCGCCGGACTCGAGGTCGCAGGCCAGCAGGCGCCCGATGGTGCGCAGGCGTTGGTAGACGGTTTCCCGGGACAGTCCGCCGCGGCGTGCGGTGGTGGTCTTGTTGCCGGCCGCGTCGAGGTAGTGCCGCAGGGTCGTCAGCAGGTCGGTGCCGTGGCGGGTGTCGTGGTCGATGAGCGGGCTGAGCCGGCGTTCGGCGTACTCCTGGATGCGGGGGTCCTCGCGGAACGCGTACAACAGGCGGCGCAGTCCGATGTCGGGCAGTTCGTGGAAGGAACGGTCCGGGGGGAGGGGCTGGCCGGGCGGTGTCGCCTCGGCGACGCGGGCCGCCGCACGGAACGAGCGGGCGGTGTCGCGGAGGTCCGTGACCTCCGAACCGACGCTCACGACCGCCGGTGAGGCGACGTCCAGCGCGGCGCGGCTCAGCTGCTCGGCGACTGGTCGCCAGGGCTGGGCCGGGCGCAGGGCCAGGAGGACGCCGAGACGGCCGGGAGCCAGCTCACCGACGAGTGCCGGGATCCCTGTCGTCCGCGCCTCCTGGGAGAGGCGGGCCTCCAGGACCGCGGCCTCGTCCGAGTCCGATGTACGGAGGTCCGCCGTACCGAGATCCATGAGGATCGCGAGGAACCGGCTGTCCTCGGTGGGCAGGCCCAGCGCGGCGAAGCGGGCGCGGGCGTCCTCGGGGGAGTGGTGGCGCTGTTCGGCCAGGTCCCGCAGGGCGTCCCGGTGTGCTGTGCGCTCCCAGGGCGTGGGGTGGATGAGACGGGCCACGGCCAGGGCCATCGCCGTACGCTCCAGCACGGTGATGTGCTCCGGGCCGAAAGCCGGCTCGCCCGCCCGGACCGGGAGCATGACCACGCGACCCCAGCGTTCGCCCCGGTACTCGACGGGTGCGCTGAGCCAGCCCTCCGGGCCGCCCACGCCCGGGTGGTCACCGGTCGGCGTGGCCCTGGAGCGCTGTTCCCAGTCGGTGAGCGCCTCCTCCAGGGTGCTGCCGGAGACCTCGTACGTCAGCGCCTGGTGCACCAGGTTCTCCAGTACGACCGTGTGGCCGCTCAGCTGCGCCGCCACGCGCACCACGTCCTCCGGTCCCGCACCGCGCAGCGTCAGGGCGGTGAACGCCTCGTGGATGCGCTGGGTCCTGCGCATCGCCTCCGCCTGGCTGCCGAGGATGAGTGCGTGGACGACCTGGGTGACCTCCAGGAAGTTGACGTCCTTGGCGAGGGTGATCAGCGGAAGCCCGCGGGCCCGGCAGGCCTGGACGAGTGCGTCGGGCGGGCGGTGGTAGCGCCGTACGAGTTCGATGACCAGGGCCGCGGCTTCGACGCCGGCGAGTTCGTCGACGTAGCGGCGCACGCCCGCCGGGTCCTCGGGCAGGGGCATGCCGGTGGTCAGGACGAGTTCGCCGCCCTTGAGGAAGGAGGCGGGATCCGTGAGCTCGGTGATGTGGACCCAGCGCACCGGTCGGTCGAGGTGAGTCACACCGGTCACCACCTCAGGTCGTCCGGCGGCCATGACGGGGAGGGCGAGGACGTCGGCGACGGTGGGCGCGCGGCCGGCCGCGGCGGTGTCCCGGTCGTCGGTGGCCGGCGGACGATCTGTCGGGTGCTTGTCGTTCACGGTGTCCACGGTGTCTCAGTAGGGGCCCCTGCTCGACCGGAGCCGAGCGCTCGGGGGAGTGCCCGGTCACTGTGGCAAGCGGCGCTGACCTGCGCAAGAGCTGTCCGTCGGCGCACGCCCCGGCGCCTGGCGGCTCCACGGTTGACACAACGTCCGATCACCGTGCTCCGGCCGGACGGATCGCGCGTTGTAGCCCTCCCCGACCGCGGAAATACTCGGGATGCAGGAGTAAGCAGACCACGCAGATCACGACGTACGGCCGGGAGACGAACATGACCGCACTGTCGCCGCACCTTCGCCAGGCCACCCCCGTGACGGCGGTCCGGGGCGAGGGCGTCCACCTCTACGGCGAGGACGGCCGCCGTTACCTCGACTTCACCGCCGGCATCGGCGTCACCAGCACCGGGCACTGCCACCCCAGGGTTGTGGCGGCAGCCCAGGAGCAGGTGGGCACGCTGATCCACGGCCAGTACACGACCGTCATGCACCAGCCGCTGCAGCGACTGGTCGAAAAGCTCGGCGAGGTGCTGCCGTCCGGCCTGGACAGCCTGTTCTTCACCAACTCCGGCAGCGAGGCCGTCGAGTCGGCGCTGCGGCTGGCCCGCCAGGCCACCGGCCGCCCCAACGTCGTTGTCTGCCACGGCGGTTTCCACGGCCGTACGGTGGCCGCCGCCTCCATGACCACCTCCGGCACCCGTTTCCGCTCCGGCTTCTCCCCGCTGATGAGCGGCGTGGTCGTCACCCCCTTCCCGAGCGCCTACCGCTACGGCTGGGACGAGGACACCGCCACCCGCTTCGCCCTCCAGGAGCTCGACTACACCCTCCAGACGATCTCCTCGCCCGCCGACACGGCCGCGATCATCGTCGAGCCGGTGCTCGGCGAGGGCGGATACGTGCCCGCGACCCGCGCCTTCATGGAGGGCCTGCGGGAACGGGCGGACCGGCACGGCTTCCTGCTCATCCTCGACGAGGTGCAGACCGGCGTGGGACGCACCGGCCGGTTCTGGGGCCATGACCACTTCGGCGTCACCCCGGACATCCTGATCACCGCGAAGGGCCTGGCCAGCGGCTTCCCGATCTCTGGCATCGCCGCCTCCGAAGAGCTGATGACCAAGGCGTGGCCGGGCTCGCAGGGCGGCACGTACGGCGCCAACGCCGTCGCCTGCGCCGCGGCCTGCGCCACCCTCGACGTCGTACGCGACGAGAAGCTGGTCGAGAACGCGGAGGCGATGGGCAAGCGGCTGCGCCAGGGGCTGGAGGCGGTCGCGGACCGTACGCCCGGCATCGGCGACGTACGTGGCCTGGGGCTCATGCTGGCCAGCGAGTTCGTCACCGAGGACGGCAGCCCCGACCCCGAGACGGCCGCCCGTGTGCAGCGCGCCGCCATCGACGAGGGCCTGCTCCTGCTCCTGTGCGGCGCCTGGAACCAGGCCGTACGGATGATCCCGGCTCTCGTCATCGACGAGAAGGCGGTGGACGAGGGCCTCCAGGCGTGGACGGCCGCGGTGGAGGCCGGTACCGCAGGGGCGTCGCAGCGATGACGGACTCCCTCGCGCGCCTGGTCGACGAGCTCGCCCGCACTGCTCCCGGCCTGCGGATCGAGACCGGTGCGGGAGGGACCGGCGCATACGCCTACGACGCCTCGAACTACCGGGTCCCGCCGCAGGCGGTGGCCTTCCCCCGCAGCGCCGACGACGTCTGCGCGGTGCTGCGGGCCTGCCGCGATGCGGGTGTCCCGGTCACCGCGCGCGGCGGGGGTACCAGCATGGCGGGCAACGCCGTGGGACCGGGCGTCGTCCTGGAGTTCTCCCGTTACCTGAACCGGATCCTGGACATCGACCCGCAGGCGCGTACCGCGCGCGTCGAGGCCGGAGTCGTGCTCGACGCGCTGCGTGACGCGACCGCTCCGCACGGGCTCACCTTCGGGCCCGACCCCTCCTCGCACAGCCGCTGCACCCTCGGCGGCATGATCGGCAACGACGCGTGCGGCAATCGGTCCGTGCGGGACGGGCGGACCAGCGGCCACATCGAGGCCCTGGAGATCGTGACGGCCGACGGCGTGCGGGCCGTCGCCGACCATTCCGGGCTGCATGCCGCCGAGCCGGGCGACGCGGACGCCGTACGGAGCGTCGCCCGGCTCGAAGCGGACGTACGGCGCCTGATCAGCGACGATCTGGCGCTGATCCGTACCGAACTGGGCCGCATCCCCCGCCAGGTCTCCGGCTACCAGCTGCACCACCTGCTGCCCGAGAACGGCTTCGACGTGGCCCGCGCCCTGGTAGGCACCGAGGGCACGTGCGCGGTCGTGACGGCCGCGAAGGTCCGCCTGATCGCCACCGCGCCGGCCTCGGCGCTGCTGACCCTCGGCTACGACGACGTCGTCGACGCGGCCGAGGACGTGCCGGAGATCCTGCGCTGGTCGCCCGCCGCGGTGGAGGGCATGGACGAGGCGATCGTCGCGACGATGCGCGCCCGTCGTGGGCCGGACTCCGTCACCGGCCTGCCCGAGGGGCGTGCCTGGCTGTACGTCGAACTCGACGGCGACGAGGAGGCAGCGGTGAACGCCCGCGCCGCCGAACTGCTGGACGTGCTCAAGGCCCGGGGCCGGATGACCGGCGGCCGGGTCGTTGAGAGCGCGGCCGAGCGGCGCTCGCTGTGGCGGGTCCGCGAGGACGGGGCAGGGCTCGCCGCCCGTCTCGTCGACGGCAGGGAGTCCTGGCCCGGCTGGGAGGACGCGGCGGTCGCCCCGGAGCAACTCGCCGCCTACCTAAGGGACTTCCGCGGCCTGCTGGCCGCCCATGGGCTCACCGGTGTGCTGTACGGGCACTTCGGCGCCGGCTGTGTCCACGTACGCATCGACTTCGATCTCGCCACGGACACCGGGCGGGCCGCCACCCGCAGGTTCCTCTCCGAAGCGGCCGCTCTGGTCGTCGAGCACGGCGGAACGCTGTCGGGTGAGCACGGCGACGGGCGGGCGCGCGGTGAGCTCCTTGAGGTCATGTACAGCCACCGGATGATCCGGACGTTCGGCGCCTTCAAGAAGACCTTCGACCCTCAGGGGCTTCTGAACCCCGGTGTCATCGTCGACCCGGCTCCCCTGGACGCCGATCTGGCCCTGCACACGCCCTCTGTCGTGGTGCCCGTCGAGACCCTCTTCGCCTTCCCGCACGACGAGGACGGCTTCGAGGGAGCCGTGCGCCGCTGTGTCGGCGTCGGCCGTTGCCGCAGCGACGCGGGCGGTGTGATGTGTCCCAGCTACCGGGCGACGGGGGAGGAGAACCACTCCACGCGGGGCCGGGCACGACTGCTCCAGGAGATGGTGCGGGGCGGGACCGTCCAGGACGGCTGGCGCTCGACCGAGGTCAAGGACGCCCTCGACCTGTGCCTGTCCTGCAAGGCGTGCTCCAGCGACTGCCCGGTCGGCGTCGACATGGCCACGTACAAGGCGGAGTTCCTGCACCACCACTACAAGGGCAGGCTCCGGCCCCGCTCCCACTACTCGCTGGGCTGGCTGCCCCTGACCTCGGCCCTGGCCGGATACGCCGCCCGGCCGGTCAACGCGCTGCTGCGCGGGCCGGTCGGCAGGGCGCTCGCCCGGCTCGGAGGCGTGACCACGAAGCGCAGCATCCCGGCCTTCGCCTCCCGCCGCGCCCTGCGCAAGGCCCTGCGCGCGACGAAGACCGACGAACAGTCGAAGGCCCTGCTCTTCGTCGACAGCTTCACACGCGCATTCCGCCCCGAGGTCGCGGGCGCCACGAGCCGCGTGCTCGCCGACGCCGGAATCCCCTGCACGACCAGGGACGACCTGTGCTGCGGACTGACCTGGGTCAGCACCGGCCAGCTGTCCGTCGCCCGCCGCATCATGGCCCGTACGGTCGCCCGCCTGGACAACGGCGACGACCGCCCCGTCATCGTGGCCGAGCCCAGCTGTGCGGCGGCGTTGAAGCGTGACGTACCCGAACTCCTCGATACCGACGCCGCCCGCCGCGTCGCGGCCCGCGTCCACACCCTCACCGGCGCCCTGACCGACCTGGCCGCCCCCGGCTGGACGCCTCCCGACCTGCCGGGCAACGTCGTCCTGCAGACCCACTGCCACGAATACGCCACCTTCACCGGCCGGCGCCCGCGCGATCTGCTGCGCAAACTCGGCGTACGCAAGGTCGACGAGGCCGAGGGCTGCTGCGGACTCGCCGGCAACTTCGGCTTCGAGGAGCAGCACTACGACACCTCGATGGCCGTCGCCGAACTGGCTCTGAAGCCACGCCTCGACGGCGTCGGCCCGGACGCACCGGCCGTCGTCGTGGCCGATGGGTTCAGCTGCGCCACCCAGATCGACCACCTCGCCGGAGACCGGGACATCCGCGCCCTGCACCTCGCGGAACTGCTCGACCCCGCCGCCGATCGATCCGATCAACCAGGAGAGACCAAATGACCGACACACTCACGCAGTTGTTCATCGGCGGCGCCTGGGTGGATGCCGCGGACGGCGCCACCCTGCCCGTGGACGACCCGGCGACCGGCGAGATCATCGCGCACGTCGCTGACGCGGGCCCCAAGGACGCCCGGCTCGCGGAGGACGCGGCCGTGCAGGCACAGGAGGAGTGGGCCCGTACGGCACCGCGGGCGCGCAGCGAGATCCTGCGCCGCGCCTACGAGATCATCATCGAGCGCACCGACGAGCTCGCTCACTTGATGACGGCCGAGATGGGCAAGCCGCTCGCCGAGGCCAGGGGAGAGGTGGCGTACGCGGCGGAGTTCTTCCGCTGGTTCTCCGAGGAGGCCGTACGCATCGACGGCGGTGCCGGTGTTCTGCCCGACGGCCGCAACCGCATGCTGCTCTCCCGTCGCCCGGTCGGTCCCTGCCTGCTGATCACCCCGTGGAACTTCCCGCTGGCCATGGGCACTCGCAAGATCGGCCCGGCGATCGCCGCCGGCTGCACGATGATCCTCAAGCCGGCCCCGCAGACCCCGCTCTCCAGCCTGGCCCTCGCCGCGATCCTCAAGGAGGCCGGGCTGCCGGACGGCGTGCTGAACGTCGTCCCCACCTCCCGTGCGGGGGAAGTGTGCGAACCGCTCCTTCGCGGCGGGCGGGTTCGCAAGCTTTCTTTCACCGGCTCCACGCAGGTCGGGCGGCTGCTGCTCGCGCAGTGCGCCGACACCGTCGTACGTACGTCGATGGAGCTGGGTGGCAACGCGCCGTTCGTCGTCTTTGAAGACGCCGACCTGGACAAGGCCGTGGACGGCGCGATGGTCGCCAAGATGCGCAACATGGGCGAGGCGTGCACGGCCGCGAACCGCTTCTTCGTGCACCGGTCGGTGGCGGAGGAGTTCGGGCGGCGGCTCGCCGAGCGCATGGGCGCGCTCGTGGTCGGTCCCGGCACCCGGGACGGGGTCGACGTCGGCCCGCTGATCGACGCGACCGGGCGGGCCAAGGTCGAGGAGCTGGTCGCCGACGCGGTGGAGCGCGGCGCGCAGGTGCTCGTCGGCGGCCGTACGCCTCAGGGCCCCGGCTGCTTCTACCCGCCGACCGTGCTCGCGGATGTCGATCCCGAGAGCCGCCTGATGGACACGGAGATCTTCGGTCCCGTGGCGGCGATCCTCACCTTCGACGACGAGGACGAGGTCGTACGCCGCGCCAACGACACCCCGTGGGGCCTGGTCGGCTACGTCTTCACGGACGGCCTGGACCGCGCCCTGCGGGTCAGCGAACGCCTGGAGGTGGGCATGGTCGGCCTCAACACGGGCCTCGTCTCCAACCCGGCCGCCCCCTTCGGCGGCGTCAAGCAGTCCGGGCTCGGTCGGGAGGGCGGCCGAGTCGGGATCGACGAGTTCCTGGAGTACCAGTACCTCGCGATGCCCGTGGGATGACGGTGGTGGCCTGTCCTCCCGGCCAGGGGCCGCCGCCCCTCAGTGCAGGTGGCGGGTGGTGATTTCCGCCGCGGTGTCGGTCACCAGTTTCCCCAGCTCGGCGAGTCGGCCGGGCTCGAAGCGGGAGTCGGGCAGGGAGACGGCCACGGCGGCCAGCGGCACGCCTTCACCGTCCAGGACGGGTGCCGCGATGGCGCAGATGCCCTGGAGGTACTGGTTGTGGTTGACGGCGTACCCACGGTCTCTGACCCGGTTCAGCTCCGCGCGCAGCTGAACCGGGTCGGTGATGGTCTCCTCGCCGTACCCCTCGAGTGTGCCCGTCGCGAACTCGTCGACCTCGGACTTCGGAAGATGGGCGAGGACCGCGTGCCCGGTGGCCGTGGCGTGCAGGGGTGAGGTGTCGCCGATGGTGTGGAAGGTCCGTACGGCCTGGTCGCAGTCGACGCGGTCGACGACGACCATGCCGTGCAGGGCGTCGGGTACCGACAGGTGGATGGTCTCGTTGAGCGCGTCGCGGAGCCGGATCATCGGGTCCCGCGCGGCGGCGAACAGGCTGGAGCCCTGAAGGGCCGCGGGCCGTACGGCCAGGACGCGGGCGCCGATCTCCCAGCGCGTGGTGTCCTTGCGGTTCGCCCGCAGCCAGCCGGCCTCGTTGAGCGTGACCAGGGTCCGTTGCACCGTCGACTTGGGCAGGCCGAAGAGCTTCGTCAGCTCCCCCACGGTCACGGGCTGATGGCGGGCAACCGCCTCCAGGATGCGCAGTGACCTGGTGACGCTCTTCATTTCCATCGGGGCCCCCGTCAATCGCGTTGCTTCGTCATGGTCACCTCTTGACTCTCGTCATGGAGTCATGAGCATGATCCGTGCCGGATTCTAGCACGGCGTTCCACGATATGGCATGGGGGTGGAGTGGGTCCGATGGTCTTCGCGGCGATGAACGGCCTGGCGCACGAGGCGGTCGGTGTTCGCGCAGGCGCAGGGGTGTTCAGAAGGCGGTGTACCCGCCGTCGACGGGGAGGACCGCTCCGGTGATGTACGACGACTCCGACGATGCGAAGAAGAGGACCGCGTCGGCGACCTCCTCGGGTGTGGCGAGGCGTTGGAGCGGGATCTGGGTCTCGCGCTCGCGGCGGTAGGCCTCCGGGTCGGGGCTGCGCTGGATCGATGCTTCGATGGTCGGGGTGGCGGTCAGACCTGGAGCGACGACGTTGACACGGATGTTGCGCGGGGCCCATTCGATCGCCGCGCCCTTGGCGAGCATGATGAGGCCTCCCTTGGCGGCGGAGTACAGGACTTCCCCGGGCTTGCCGACCATGCCGAGCCGTGAACTGACGCAGACGAACGAGCCCCCTCCTGGTGGCATCAGCGGCGCGAAGTGCTTCATCACCAGGAACGCGCTGAGCAGGTTGCTGTCGAGCACGTTCTTCGCGTCGGCGTAGGGCATTTCGGTGAGCGGGCTGCTGGCCTGGAGGCCGTGGTTGAGCACGACGACGTCGACGGTGCCGAGGGACTCGGCGGCCTGGTGGGCCAAGTCCACGACGAATGCCTCGTCATTGAGGTCTCCGGGAACGTACAGGTCGTCGGGCTGGGCGGTGTCGAGTTGCTCCTTGCGGCCGGTGAGCAGCAGTCGCGCCCCCTCGCGGCGGAAGTGGGAACTCACCGCCTGCCCGATGCCACTGCTCGCGCCGGTCACCAGGGCCGCGACGTTCTTGAGTCTCATGTCAGACATTCCTTTACGGGGGGGAGAGGGGGAGAGGCCGGTCGGGTTGTGCTCGGCCAGGGGGCTCGTCCTTGGGCCAGGTCAGCTGAGGAATCCGCGGGCGTCGACCGGCCATCGCTGCAGCGACGTGCCCGTGCTGTCGGTGACGATCAGTTCCTCGAAACCGAGGACGACCGGGCATACGTGGTTCGGCACCACCGGTACTACGGTGCCGACGCTGGGGCGGGACTCGCCTGCGGGCAGCGCGAGGAATCCGTGGTACTCGTTGAGCTTGGCCAGGAAGGCCTTCGTGCCGGCGACACGGCCGTAGCCGCGCTCAAGGTCGCCTTCGCGGCTGAGGGCTTTGGTGCCCGCGTCGAGGATGACCTGGTCGGGGACCCAGTCGCTGACCACGGTGGCGGCGACGAACAGCGCGATCTGGTCGTCCGTGCAGGCGCCGAGCCGGGTGTTGTTCAGATCGCCGAAGACGTACTCGCCGGGACGGATTTCGGTGATCACGCTGCTGGTCGAGAACTCGACGGTGGGGGTGGAGCCGGCGCTGACCACCTCTGCGGGGATTCCGACGCCCTCCATGCTGCGTACCGCGGTGCTGAGCGCTACGTCCTGGTCCTGCGCGGCGCGCCTGCGAGCGTCGCGACCCGAACTGCCGTGACCTGGATAGGTGAAGACGCCCACCGGCACCAGACCGCGTTTGCGGGCGGCGAGCGCGAGGTCGCCCGCAAACTCGGGCGGCGCCCCGGAACGACGGGCGCCGCAGTCGACCTCGATCACGACTTGCAGGCGGCCCGGTTCATCTCCCATCGCGTCGGCGATGGCCTCGATCGCCGCGACGTTGTCGACGCCGACCCGCAGGCGGGCGGACTCGGCGAGCCGGCGGATCCGGGCGCCTTTCGTCCCCGAGGGCCAGATCGGGTAGGCGAGGAAGATGTCGTCGAACCCGGCCGCGGCGAAGACCTCGGCCTCACCGACATTTCCCGCGGTGATTCCCACCGCGCCGGCCTCGATCTGGCGTCGGCCGATCTCCACACACTTGTGCGTCTTGACGTGCGGCCTGACGTCGAGGTTGTGCCGGTCGGCGAAGCCCTGCATGCGGTCGATGTTGCCCTGCATGACGTCGACAAGGATGATCGGCGCGGGGGTGTCGATTCGCTCGACCAGGGTGTCGAGTGCTCGCTGGAGCCGGTTCACGCTGCACTCCTCGGGGTTGTGACTGGGGATGATCGGGGCGCGAATGCCGACGCCCGCGGATGCCGAACGTGCGCGGCGCGCGACATCGCGCGCGCTCGCGCCACACCACCGTTGTGCTCGCTCTACACCGCGGTGCAGACCATCTGGATCTCGACCGGACTGTTGAGCGGCAACCCGGCGACACCGATCGCGGTGCGAGCGTGCCGTCCGTTCTCGCCCAACACCTCGATGAGTAGTTCACTGGCCGCGTCGGCGACCCGCGACTGCAGTCCGAAGTCCGGCGTACTGGCCACGAAGACCAGCATCTGCACGATCCGGACACGGTCCAGCTTGCCCACCGCCTGCACGGCGGCAGCGAGTGCGTTGAGCGCGGCATGGCGCGCGAGCTCCCGCGCCGTCTCCAGCTCGACCTCCCGGCCGACGGTGCCCTGACCCAGCAGCTCACCGTCTTTGTAAGGCAGTTGGCCCGAGATGTAGATGCTGGATCCCAGCGTCCGGTGGTTCACGTAGTGCGGGCTACTGGCGAGGACGGGCAGGTTCAGGCCGAGGGCCTCGAGTCGATCCGGCGCCGAGGCGAAGGATTGTCGTTTGTCGACCATACGAGACAAGCTCCTGTCGAGCGACGATTGAAATAAAGGGTCCGTCCGCGCGGGTACAGCCCTCAGCCGTCCCGGAACGCTTCACGCAGGCGGCATGACCTCATACGCCGGGGTGCGCGTCCCCTTGGTCTGCCGTCTGGGCTCGCAGCGCCGATTGGAAATGGTCGGCCAGTTCCTGGCGGAACGCGTCGATGTCGCCTTCCAGCGCGACCGTGGCCAACTTCTCGTGCTCTACGGCCAATTCGTGCGGGTCGCTGTAACTGCGGTGATCGGCGCTGAGGTAGAGGCGCAGCTTGGTCTCCCAGCCACTCCAGAGACTCTGCAGAATGCTGTGCCCCGAGAGATCGTAGAAGAGCCTGTGGAAGCGGAGGTGCGCGTCGATGCTGGCGGGGATGTCGTTCTTCTCGGTGGCCCGGTGGAGATCCTCGACGGTCTGCAGCAACTGAGGCCGCTGAGGACCGCGCAGTGCTTCGGCCGCGAGCTCGGCGGCGTACGGCTCGACACGTAGGCGGACCGAGGCGATCTCGGCGACATCGCGAGCGCTGACCTCTACGACGAACGCCCCGCGGAAGGGGATCTTCACGATCAGCCCCTCCTCCTCCAGCTTGGTCAGCGCCTCGCGCAGCGGGGACCGGCTGATCCCGAGGTCTGCGGCGATGTGCGCCTCGCGCAGCTGTCCACCAGGAGGTACGGTCCCGTCGAGGATGGCGGCACGCAGCACGCGATAGACGCCGTCCGGCGTCGTCGTCCGGTGCTCCTGCCACTCGAATTTGTGGGCCATCCCTCGCCTTCCTTTGGTCGTTTGTCGACTATATAAGGTTCTCCGGCGTGTCGAGTCGTCCATGCCTCGGGAGCGGTCCCGGCCGACCGGGGTGGGGTCCGGTGAGGGGCGATCCGGTCCATCGATGAGCCATGCCCGGTGGTCGTGCACCATGTCCCACGCGGGTCACGAGACGGCTTCCCCTCTCCGGATCTCGGCGATCCGGAGACCGGCTCCCGTGACCCACAGCCGCACGTGGGCGTCAAGGGCGCGGCAGGCCGAGAAGGACGGGGAGGTCGGCGATGTCGGTGATCCGCCTGTAGCCGAGCCAGTGCTCGTCGTGCTCGAAGCCGCGGTCCATGTACACCTTGTTCTTGATGCCCATGTCGGCCGCGGAGCGCAGGTCGTACTTCGGGCTCGCCGAGACCCACACGATTTCGTCGGGTGTAACGCCGAGCTTGTCCAGCGTGTACTCGAAGGAGCGGAGCCGTGGCTTGTAGACCCGCATCTCCTCGGCGCTGATCACGACCTCGACCGGGGCCTGGAGGTTCTCCGCGAGGCGCTTCGCATGGACGTCGTCGGAGTTCGTCACGATCACCAGTGGGTACTCCTCGGCCAGGCGCCGCAGCGCCTCGCTGACGCCGGGGTACGGGCCCCACGTGGGGATCTCCTCGTACACCGCCGGACCGTCGCTCTCCCGGTACTCCACGCCGAACCTTGCGCAGGTCCGCTCCAGCGAGTGGGCCACGACCTGGTGGAACGGCTTGTACTCGCCGAGGCACTCGTCGATCCGGTACTGATTGCCGGTCCGCACGAACTCGTCGGCGATCTCGGCCGGGAGCCGGTCGCCCAGGACCCGGCGGATCACCTCATTGATGCGGAAGCGGATCAGCGTCCCGTTCATGTCGAACGCGACGAACTTCGGCTTGCTCTCGAACTCCATGGGTCTCTCCAGTTGCCGATCGAAAGAGTCAGGGATTGTCGCTTGTCGATTGTCGACCATATGAGTATGGTCGACAACTGTCAACGGGCCCCGAACCTCCCCCCTCGCCCGCTCTGCCGGTGTCCGAGGGGGCAGCGAGCAGCCTTCCGGCGGCGGACCTCAAAAGGGCCTGACCCATGTGCGTTCACAGCGAACGGCACTGGCAGGAGAGAGCAGCGACATGAAGTTCACTCCCTACTGGCTCGACACCGCTCCCCAGGGGCCGGACCGATCCCGGACCGAGATCGGTGGGCGCGTCGACGTGGCGATCATCGGTGCCGGCCTGACCGGCCTCTCGACGGCACTGCACCTGGCGCGCAAGGGCGCCCACGTGCATGTCTTCGAGAAGGAAACGGTCGGATTCGGCGCATCCGGACGCAACGGAGGCATGGCCACCACGGGCTTGTCGATCGGGTTCCACGACGCGATCTCCCGCTACGGCTTCGACACCGCCAAACAGCATCTGATGACCTATCACGACGCGGTCGACACCCTTGAGAAGCTCATCGCCGAAGAGGGGATCGACTGCGACTTCGCCCGCACGGGAAAGCTGGTCCTGGCGTCCAAACCGGCTCACTTCGGGGGCCTGCGCAAGACCCACGAGATCATGTCCGGCCGGCTCGGGGTCGAGACCCGGCTGATCCCCAGGAGCGAGATCCACTCCGAGATCGGCTCCGACCGCTTCCACGGCGGGATGGTCGACGCCAAGAGCGCGGGGCTGCACGTCGGCAAGTTCACCAAGGGTCTCGCCGAGGCGGCCGCGAGGATCGGCGTCACCATTCACGAGAAGGCACCGGTCGAGAGGGTCGAGCGGCTGGGCGGCACGCGGCACGAGCTGGTCACTCCGCGCGGGGCCGTCGAGGCCGACCAGGTGCTCGTCGCGACCAGCGGCCACACCCGCCGGCCGTTCCGCTGGCAGCAGGTCAGGATCGCGCCCGTCGGCAGCTTCATCATCGTGACCGAGCCGCTCGGCAAGGACGTCTGCGACATGCTGCTGCCGAACCGGCGGATGGCATCGAACACGTTGAACCTGCTGAACTACTTCCGGATCACTCCGGACCACCGGCTGCTGTTCGGTGGACGCGCCCGGTTCGCCATGTCCAACCAGCAGTCGGACGCGAAGAGCGGGCGCATCCTGCACAAGGCAATGACCGAGGTCTTCCCGCAGCTCACGAACGCGCGCGTCGACTACTGCTGGGGCGGCCTGGTCGACATGAGCATGGACCGCATGGTGCACGCGGGCGAGCAGGACGGACTGTTCTACTCGCTCGGCTACTCCGGCCACGGCGTGCAGATGGCGACGCACATGGGCAGGCAGATGGCCGAGTACATGAACGGGACGCCGACCGCCAACCCCTGGCGAGACCTGCCCTTCCGACGGATCCCGGGCCACTTCGGCCCGCCCTGGTTCCTGCCCTTCGCGGGCGCCTACTACAAGTTCAAGGACCTCATCAAGTAGGCGTGAGACAAGGACCGGACAGATGGGCGGTGCTTGCCGGTCCGGGGTCCTTCTGGGCCACCGCCTTCCGTCAGGGGCCCAGCAGGCGCCCGCTGATCTCCGCTGCTGTGCCGGCGACGAGGCCGCCCCACTCGGGCACCCGGTCCGCGTCGTACCGGGAGTCGGGCATCGAGACCGCCACGGCGGCGAGCGGTGTCCCGCTTTCGTCGAGCACGGGTGCGGCGAGGGCGCAGACGCCCGGCCGGAACTGGTTCTGGTTGATCGCGTAGCCGTCGGTGCGGATCCGGTCCAGCTCGGCGCCCAGTTCGTCGGGGTCGGCGGGGGTCGTGTCGCTGAAACGCTCCAGTCCCCGCGTGACGAGCTCGTCGACGTCCCGCTGCGGGGCGTGGGCGAGGACGGCGCGCCCGACGGCGGTGGCGTGCAGCGGAGAGGTGTCGCCGATGGTGTGGAAGGTCCGTACGGGGTGGTCGCAGTCGACGCGGTCCACCACGACCATGCACTGCAGTGCGTCGGGCACCGACAGGTGGATGGTCTCGTTCACCGCGTCCCGGAGCCGGATCATGGGTTCGCGGGCGGCGGCGAACAGACTGGAACCCTGGAGGGCGGCGGGTCGTACGGCCAGCACCCGGGCGCCGATCTCCCAGCGGGTGGTGTCCTTGCGGTTCGCGCGCAGCCAGCCTGCCTCGGCCAGTGTGACCAGGGTGCGCTGCACGGTCGACTTGGGGAGACCGAAGAGTTTCGTCAACTCCCCGACGGTGACCGGCTGATGCTGGGCGACCGCCTCCAGGATTCGCAGCGACCTGGTCACGCTCTTCATTTCCATCCGATTTCCCCCTGTTAATCCTCGGAATTTCCGATGAACACCCTCTTGACTCCCGTCCGAGCCACTGTCATTGTCTGTGCCAGATTCTAGCACAGCGTTCCACAATGTGGCACGGCCTAGGCGGGAGGAAATCCCGAAGAAGCGGGCCGATACCGCGGAGACACGGCGGCTGTGAGCCGAGGGTCCGAAGAAAGGGCCCGGCCCCGTCCAAACCACCTGGAAATCGAAAAGCCTCACGTCGGGCGCCCAGCATGCGCCTCGGCGATACGAAAGGAAAGTCCAGTGTCAGCTGCCAGGAAGCGCGTCGCCGTCGTCGGCGTCGGAACGATGGGCAGCCAGGCCGCCTGGCGGCTGGCGGCGCGAGGCGCCGAGGTCGTCGGATACGACCGTTTCGCCCCCGGCCACGACCGCGGCGCCGCCGGCGGTGAGACCCGGATCTTCCGCAGCGCGCACTTCGAGGACTCCCGCTACGTCCCGCTGCTCAAGCACGCCGACGCCCTGTGGGAGCAGCTTCAGCAGGAGACCGGCCGCGAGCTGCGCCGGCTGACCGGGTGTGTGCTGATGGGGCCGACCGAGCACCACCAGATGGCCACCGTCCTGCAGTCCATCGCGGAGCACGACCTCGAACACGAAGTGCTGGATGCCGAGCTTCTGGCGAAACGATTCCCCCAATACCGCGTCGAAGACGACGATGCGGCCGTGCTCGACCGCCGCGCCGGATTCATCCGCCCGGAGCTGACCATCCAGACAGCCGCCCGCCGCGCCGAGCAACTGGGCGCCGTCATCCACCGCTACAGCGCGGTCCGCGAGATCGTCCCCGTCGCGAACGGCGTCGAGATCCGCACCGACGCCGGCAGCGAGCGCTTCGACACCGCCGTCGTCACCCCCGGCCCCTGGGTCAACGACCTGCTGCCCGACCTGCCGTGGGAGGTGGACGTCCGCCGCCTCGTCAGCGCCTGGTACGTGCCCACGACCCCCGAGGCCTGGTTCGGCGAGGAGCGCCCCGCCTTCATCCGTACGGCACCCACCCACTGCTACGGCCTGCCCTCCCCGGACGGCATCTCCGTCAAGCTCGGTCTCTCCCGCGCTCTGCACCGCCCTGCGGGCGACCCGAACCAGTTGGACAGGACGGTGCGGCCGGAAGAGCTGGAGATCTTCTCCGAGTTGATCGGGCGTTACATGCCTGACCTGCACCCGGACCCGACCCGGCTCTCCGTCTACATGGAGGGCTACACCGAGAGCAGCCGCCCGCTGGTCGGCCCGCTGCCCGGCACCGAGAACGTCATCTTGCTCGCCGGCTTCTCCGGCCACGGCTTCAAGCTCTCGCCCGCCTTCGGCGACATCGCCGCCGACCTCGCGCTGGACGGCACCTCGCCCCAGCCCATCGACTTCATCTCCACCGTCGGCCGCACGGAGGCATGACCATGACCGACGCCACCCTCTCCGTCGGCTCCCTGGAGGCCCGGCCCGGCACCAAGGCGCGCGGCACCGTCCGGGCCGACCTCGGCACCCTCACCGCGGACATCCCGCTGACCCTGGTCAACGGCACCCGCCCCGGCCCGCGGGTCGTCATCACCGCGGGAGTGCACGGCGGCGAGTTCACGCCGATCGACGCCACCGTCCGCCTGGCAGACCTGCTGGAACCCGGCGAGGTGCACGGACAGGTCATCGTCTGTCCGGTCGCCAACCCCAACGCGGTGTACCAGGGCCGGCTCAACGTCTCCCCGGTCGACGGCGTGAACATCAACCGTGTCTTTCCCGGCGACCCGGACGGCGGCCCCACCGAGCGGCTGGCCGCCTGGCTCTTCGCGAACCTGGTCGACGGTGCCGACGTGTACGTCGACCTGCACTGTGGCGGCATCGACCAGGTCCTGCGGGACTTCGTCGGCTACCGCCTCACCGGTGACCCGGACCTCGACAAGGCGACGGCCGGGCTGGCAGGCTCCTTCGGCATCGAGGACGTCATCCTCGGGCTGACGCCCGAGGGCGGCAACAGCCACGCGGCCGCCGCCCGCCGGGGCATCTCGGCGGTCCTCGTCGAGGTGGGCTCACTCGGGCAGCGGGACGAGCCCACGGCCCTGCGCCGCGTCGACGGTCTGCTGGGGGCACTGCGCCATCTGGGCGTCCTCGACCAGGCCGGCTCCGCTCCGGCGCCGATCCGCGAGTGGGTCTGGTCCGCCGGTGTCACCGCCGAGGCCACCGGCCTGTGGTACCCGGAGTTCTCCTTCGACGCCGACGTCATCGGCGAAGTGGCGGAGGGCGATGTCCTCGGCCGCATCGTCGACCCGGCCGACGGGACGGAGTACACGGTCCAGGCCCCGGCCGGCGGCCGGATCTTCTACGGCATGCACGGCCTCACCGTCGCCCCCGGCACCGAACTCGCCGCACTCGCCGTCCCGTGGGAGGCACACAATGAAAGATGCCCGTATAGACCGCAGACTGTTCCTGCGAGGAATAGGCGGAGCCACGGCGGGTCTCGCCGCCGCGACCGCCCTCAGCGCCTGCGGCACCGGTACCAGCCGCAGCGCTTCCACCGGCACCGGTGGGAAGGGCGGCAAGACGGTGATCGTCCGTGACAGCGGCGGTTCCTTCGGTGCGGCCCTGCAGAAGGCGATCTACACGCCGTTCACGCAGGAGACCGGCATCAGTGTCAAGGTGCTCAACGTGGACGACGCCCCGCTGCTCGCCCAGATCAAGCAGGGCCGCCCGCAGTGCGACCTCATCAACAACTCGATGATGTCTCACCACAAGTACGTGAAGCAGGACGCCCTGGAGACGCTGGACCCCGACCGGATCAAGAGCCTGAAGAGCGCGAAGATCCCCGACAACCAGATCACCGACCATGCCATCGGCTACGGCTTCTACGGCCAGTGCATCGCGTACCGCACCGATGCCTTCGGTGGCCGCAAGCCCGAGTCGTGGGAGGACTTCTGGGACACCAAGGCGTTCAAGGGCGGCCGTTCGATGGTCAGCCCGGACGGTGACCTGCCCGAGCTGGAGTTCGCGCTGCTGGCCGACGGCGTCCCGATGGACAAGCTGTACCCGCTCGATGTGGACCGCGCCTTCAAGGTGCTGACCCGGCTGCAGGCCGACATCAAGAAGTTCTGGGACAGCGGCCCGCTGCCCGGTGTGCTGCTGAGCCGTGAGGAGGTGACGATGTCGACCGTCTGGGACGGCCGGATCGCCGATCTGCAGAAGCAGGGCGTGCCGGTCGCACGGCAGCTCAACGGCATGCGCCGCCAGTTCTCGGGCTACGCCATCGCCAAGGGCGCGGCCAACGCGGACGCCGCCCACCAGCTCATGGACTTCGCGCTGCGCGCCGAGATCCAGGCCGGCCTGGCCAAGGCCTTCCCGTTGAACCCGGCTTCCCCGCTGGCCTACGCCAAGCTCACCGAGGACGAGCGCAACGCGCTCGCGGGTGCGCCGAAGTACTACGACAAGGGCTTCGACACGGACATCGACTGGTGGCTGAAGAACGAAGCGGCCGTCACCGAGCGCTGGTTGGAGTGGGCTCGTGACTGAATTCGGTGTGGTCACACCGTCGGTGAAGGTGGCCGGCGGCACGCCGGCCACCGCGACGGGCAAAGCGCTGTCGGTGGTGGCCCTGCGCAAGACGTACGGGGATGTCGTCGCGGTCGACGAGGCGTCCATGGAGATCGCGGCCGGGGAGTTCGTCACCTTCCTCGGCGCTTCGGGGTCGGGCAAGACCACGACCCTGATGATGATTGCCGGGTTCTGCGAACCGGACTCCGGCACCATCACCGTCGGGGACCGTGACGTGACCCGGCTCGCGCCGCAGAAGCGCGGCCTCGGGTTTGTCTTCCAGCAGTACCTGCTGTTCCCGCACATGACCGTGAGCGAGAACGTCGCCTTCCCGCTCACCCTGCGCGGCGTGTCGAAGGACGAGATCCGCAGGCGGGTCGGGGAGACGCTGGAGATCGCCGGTCTGTCCGGGTTCGGCGGCCGTAAGCCGCGCGAGCTGTCCGGTGGTCAGCAGCAGCGTGTCGCGTTGTGCCGGGCGCTGGTCTACCGCCCGCCGGTGATCTTGATGGACGAGCCGCTGGGCGCGCTGGACAAGAAGCTGCGTGACCAGCTGCAGGTCGAGATCAAGACCATCCAGCAGGAACTCGGCCTGACCGTCATCTATGTGACGCACGATCAGGAAGAGGCGCTGGTCCTCTCGGATCGCATCGCGGTGATGCGCAACGGATTGATCGAGCAGTTCGACACCCCCAGGGAGTTGTTCGAGCGGCCGAGGACTCCCTTCGTCGCGGACTTCCTCGGCGCGGCCAACTTCCTGCCCGGCCGCATCGAGCAGCACACCGACGAGCACACCCTGGTCCGCCTCGACGAAAGTGGCGGCCTGCTGAAGGCGCGCCGCCACCAGCTGGGCACCGGTGCGGCGGTCAAGGCCGCCGTGCAGCCGGGCCGGCTGCGGGCCTGTGCCACCGACGACGGTTTCTGTACCGGCACGGTGGAGACCGCCACGTATGTGGGCACTCTGGTCCGCGCGGGCGTGCGGGTCGACGGCGGGGAGACGCCGCTGCTGCGCCTGGAGGTACCGGCCGGCCGGGGCCCCGTCGCCGGCGAGCGGGTCGGGATCACCGCCGACCCCGAGGACGTCAACCTCTTCACCGGCGAACAGGGAGGGTGAGCCATGGCCGCCCTCACCGCCACCGCCCCCGCCCGTCCGCGCAAGCTGCTGGCTTCGCGCAAGACCCGGGTCGGGATCCTCTACGCGCTGCCGGTCGTCGTCTATCTGCTGGTGCTGTTCGTCTACCCGATCTTCAGCACGCTGTTCCTCAGTCTGAAGAACGCCGACGGATCGCTCACCCTGCACTGGTACGCCGAGGCGCTGACCGGGGTCAACCTGTCCGTCCTGTTCACCACGCTGCGGATCTCGGCGGAGACGGCACTGCTCAGCCTGGTCTTCGGGTTCCTCCTGGCCAATGCGATCTCCCGGCTCAAACCGATGTGGGCCGCGCTGGCCATGCTGATCGTGGTCGTCCCGCACTTCATCAGCGCCCTGGTGCGCACCTACGGCTGGATCATCCTGCTCGGCGACAAGGGCCTGGTGAACGAGACCCTGGCCGCCCTGTCGGTACCGGGGACGCCGCACCAGCTGCTCTACAACGAGCTCGGCGTGGTCATCGGCACCACCTCCATGATGCTGCCCTACACGGTGCTGCTGCTGTACGGGGTGATGCGCGGCGTGGACCGCCGCCTGCTCGCCGCGGCGGCCAGCATGGGCGCCGGACGCGTGACGATCTTCCGCCGCGTCTACCTGCCGCTGGTCGCCCCCGGCCTGGCCAGCGCCGGACTGCTCAGCTTCATCCTGTCGCTGGGCTACTACATCACCCCCGCCCTGATGGGCGGACCCAACCAGACGATGATCGCCACCCTCATCAACCAGCAGGTGACCAAGGAAAACCAGTGGAACCAGGCAGCCGCCCAGGGAGTCATCCTGCTGCTGCTCACCCTCGCCGGACTGCTGCTGGTCAAGCTCGTCAGCTCCCTCGGCGCCAGCCGTAAGAAGAGGAGCGCGTCATGATGGAGCTGCGCAGAACCCTCGCCGGGCGGATCGCCCTGACCGCCGTCGCCACCGTGATCCTGCTGTTCCTGGCACTGCCGATCGTCGTCATCCTCGTCACCTCCTTCAGCAACAACGCCTTCGCCGATTTCCCGCCCGACACCTGGACGCTGAACTGGTACAAGGCGCTGTTCGCCGACGGCAGCAAATGGCCGGCCGCGCTCTCCCTGAGTGCCCTGGTCGCCGCTATCAGCACCGTCTTCTCACTGATCATCGGGGTGACCGCGGCGACCGCCCTCACACGCAGCGAACTCCCGCTGCGCTCCGCGGTCTACGCCCTGGTCCTCGGACCGCTGGTCATCCCGCAGATCGTCACCGCGCTGGGCCTGTTCCTGCTCTTCGAGCCCGCCGCGATGCTGGGCAGCCCGATCGCCATCGCGCTGGGCCACACCGTGCTGGCCTCACCGATCGCGGTACTCATCCTCATCGCGACGTTGCGCGGCATCGACGAACGCCTCGAGGACGCCGCCGCCAGCATGGGTGCCGGCCGCCTGACCATAGCCCGGCGGATCACCTTCCCCCTCGCCGCGCCCGGAATGATCGCCGCGGCGATCTTCTCCTTCATCACCAGCTTCGACGAGTTCTACATCTCCCAGTTCCTCTCCTCCGTCGACACCGTCACCCTGCCCGTGCAGGTCTACAACTCCCTCACCTTCGAGATCGACCCCAGCGTCACCGCGATCAGCGCGATCCTCATCGCCTTCGCGATCCTCGCCCTCGGCCTGGTGGCCCTGGTGCGCTGGCTCGGCTCCGGACGGCAGGACTCCCTGCTGTCGGTCGAGAACACGGTCGGAGTCGCAGCTCCGGGAGGTGAGGCCGTATGACCGCCGCCACCGTTCAGCTGACCGCCGCCACCGCCCAGCGGCACCTGCTGCTGAACATGACTGCCAACGGCTCGCTCGGCCCCGAGGGCGAGGACCTTCTCGTCGTCCGGCGAGGGGAGGGCCCGTACGTCGACGACGCGGACGGCAGGCGCTACATCGACGGCCTGTCAGGGCTGTACTGCTGCCAGCTCGGCTACTCCTACGGCCCCGAGTTCGCCGAGGCCGCCGAGCGGCAACTGCGCGAGCTGTGCTACAGCCCGCTGTGGACCGGCTCCGCGCATCCGGCGGCGATCGAACTCGCCGAGCGGCTGTCCCGGATCGCCCCCGTGGACATCGAGCACACCTTCTTCTCGAGCGGCGGCGCCGAAGCCGTCGAGACCGCCTGGAAGATCGCCCGCCGCTACCACGCCCTGCGCGGCGAGCCGGGCCGCACCAAGGCGATCGCCCGGCGCGGCGCCTACCACGGGCTGACCATCGGCACCCTGTCGCTCACCGACGACCCCGGCCTGACGGAGCCGTACGGCCCGCCGGCGATCGACACCCGGTTCGTGTCCAACACCAACCGCCTCGGCCTCGCACCGGAGTACGCGGACGACGACCTGTACACGGCCCGGCTGCTCGCCGAGCTGGAGGCCGCGATCCTGGCCGAGGGCCCGGAGAACGTCGCCATGCTCATCGCCGAGCCGGTGCAGAACCGCGGCGGCTGCATCACCCCGCCCAAGGGGTACTGGCAGGGTCTGCGGGCCCTGGCCGACCGGTACGGCTTCCTGCTCGTCGCCGACGAGGTGATCACGGCCTTCGGCCGGGTCGGCGAGTGGTTCGGCGGCGACCGCTACGGCGCCCGCCCGGACATCGTCACCGTCGCCAAGGGCATCACCGCCGGATACGCCCCCATGGGAGCAACTCTCGTCAGCAACCGCGTCGTTGACGTCATCAACAGGCCCGGCGCGGTCCTCAACCACGGCTACACCTTCGCCGGTCACCCGCTGAGCGCGGCCATCGCCCTGCGCAACCTGGAGATCATGGAGCGCGACCGGATCCTGGAGAACGTCCGCGGCCTCCAGGACCACCTCGCGAAGCGCATGGAGTCCCTCACGGACCTGCCGATCGTCGGCGACGTCCGCGGCACCGGGTTCTTCTACTCCTGCGAACTCGTCGGCGACCTCGACGACGGCGGCTTCAGCGACCTTGCCCGCGCCGGCCTGATCGTCGACCTGATCCCGCGCCGACTGCGTGAGGCCGGCCTGCTGGCCCGCGTGTACAACCGGTCCGCGCCGCTGGTCCAGATCGCGCCCCCGCTGATCAGCGACCGCGCCCTCCTGGACCGTATCGCCGACATCCTCGCGGAGACCCTCGCCGAGGCGTCCGCCCGCGTCTGATCCATGTTCTTCGAAAGGAACCACATGTACTCCATCGGTCCGCTGACCGTCGCTCCAGGCGAGCGCGCCCAGGGCCTCATCCCGGTCGGCACCAGCAGCTACGGCGTGGAGCTCGGTATTCCGCTGATCGTCGTCAACGGCATGCAGGACGGCCCGGTCCTGTGTGTGGACGCGGGCGTGCACGGCGACGAGTACGACGGCCAGGAAGCCGTCCGCCGGGTCCTCGCCGAGATCGACCCGGCGACCCTGCGCGGCACCGTCGTCGGCATCCCCTGCCTGAACACCCCGGCCTTCGAGGCCGCCGCCCGCGCCAGCGGCATCGACCACCTCAACCTCAACCGCATCTTCCCCGGTGACGCGGAGGGCTCGTACTCCCAGCGCCTGGCCGCCACCTTCGTCGAGCAGGTCGTCCCCGCCGTCGACGCCGTGGTCGACCTGCACACCGGAGGCGCCTACGGCGAGATCGCCCCGCTGGTCATCCTCCAGGGCGGCTACGAGGACCTTGCGACGGACCTCGCCCTCGCCGCCGGTCACGAGCTGGTCTGGAAGGGCGGCAAGTGGGGCGGCACGGTCCGCCATCCCGCGCTCGCGGCCGGCAAGCCCGCCATCACCATCGAGGTCGGCGGCGGCACGTACCGCGAGACCAACGTCGAGACGCACATGAACTCGATCCGCAACGTCCTGCGCAGCCTCGGCCTGATCGACGGCGAGGCGGAGCTGCGAGACACCTACACCACCGTCTCCGGCACCTTCGCGCGCTCCGCCTCCGGCGGCTTCTTCGTCGCTCGCGCCGAGCCGGGGGAGACCTGCAAGGAAGGCGATCTGATCGCCACCATCGTCGACCACTACGGCAACAAGCTGGAAGAGGTCACCGCCCCGCAGGACGGCATCGTGCTCTGGGTCCGCCGGATCCGCACCGTCCGCCCCGGCGACGAGGTCGTCATCTTCGGCGAGGTCCTCGGGGAGATCCGGCCATGACCGGCGAACCGCAGGTGACCGAACTGCTCATCGACGGCAAGCACGTCCCCGCCGCCGACGGCCGCTTCTTCACGGTCCTCGACCCCTCCGACGGGACGGCCATCGCCCAGGTGGCGCTGGCCGGCAAGGCGGACGTGGACCAGGCGGTGGCGGCGGCGAGAGCGGCCTTCGCCTCTCCCGAGTGGGCCCGCATGCGTGCCGCCGACCGGGGGCGGATCCTGTACCGGATCGCCGAAGCCATCCGCTACCAGGGCGAACGGCTGGCCCGCCTGGAGAGCCAGGACGTCGGCAAGCCGCTCAGCCAGGCCAAGGCCGATGTCGAAGCGGCGGCCCGCTACTTCGAGTTCTACGCGGGCGCCGCCGACAAGCTCGGCGGCACGACGATCCCGCTCGGCCCCGGCCTGATCGACTACACCGTCCGTGAGCCGATCGGTGTCTCCGGCCAGATCATCCCGTTCAACTACCCGCTGCAGAACACCGCTCGGGGCTCGGCTCCGGCACTGGCGGCGGGCTGCACGGTGGTGCTCAAGCCTTCCCCAGAGGCGCCGCTCACCCCCCTGGAGATCGGCCGGATCGCCCTGGAGTGCGGTCTTCCGCCGGGCGTCCTGAACGTCGTCCCCGGTGACGGCGAGACCGGCGCGGCCCTCGCCGGGCACCCGGACATCAACCAGGTCACCTTCACCGGCTCGGTACCCACCGGCATCAAGGTCGCCCAGGCGGCCGCCGCCAACGTGGTGCCCTCCGTCACGGAGCTGGGCGGCAAGTCCCCGGTCGTCGTCTTCGCCGACGCCGACTTCGACCTGGCGCTCGCTGCCGTCGCCGCCTCGGCGTTCGGCAACGCCGGCCAGACCTGCTCGGCCGGCACCCGGCTGCTGCTCCAGCGCGGCGCCGAGGAGTTCCTCGACAAGCTGGTCTCGCACGCCGCCTCACTGCGCGTCGGCCCGGGCCTCACCGACCCGGACGTCGGGCCGCTCGTCGCCGCCCGGCAGCGCGACCGGGTGCTGAGCTACCTGGACGTGGCCCGGCAGGAGGGCGGGACGGTCCGCGTCGGCGGTGCGCCGTCCGACCCGGCCCTGGCCGACGGCTACTACGTCGAGCCGACCGTCCTCACCGGCCTGACCAACGACGCCCGGTGCGCCCGCGAGGAGATCTTCGGCCCCGTCGTCACCGTCATCGAGTTCGACGACGCCGACGAGGCCCTGGACATCGCCAACGACAGCCCCTACGGCCTGGCTTCGTACGTCTGGACGCGTGACATCGACAAGGCGATGCGCCTGGCCGAAGGCATCCGGGCCGGCCAGGTCTACGTCAACGCCACCGGCGTCGGCACCGGCGTGGAACTCCCCTTCGGCGGCTACAAGCACAGCGGCTGGGGCCGGGAGAAGGGCCTCGAAGGCCTGGGCAGCTACCTGCAGACGAAGAACGTCTGCATCGGGTTCGGGAACCGGTCATGAGATACCGCACGCTCGGTGAACGCGGCCCGGCCGTCTCGGTGGTCGGGGTGGGCGGCAACAACTTCGGCGCCCGCCTCGACGAGGACGGAACGAAGGCCGTCGTCCACGCCGCCCTCGACGCCGGGATCACCCTCTTCGACACCGCCGACATGTACGGCGGGCGCGGGGAGAGCGGCACCGGGCGCGGTGACGGCGAACGGCTCCTCGGCGCCGCCCTCAAGGGGCGCCGCGACGAGGTCGTGCTCGCCACCAAGTTCGGTATGGAGATGGGCAGGGACGCGGACCTGTACGGGCCGCGCGGGGCACCTGCCTACCTCCGGCACGCGGTGGAGGCGTCACTGCGCCGGCTCGGGACCGACTGGATCGACCTGTACCAGTACCACGAGCCGGACGGCGTCACCTCGCTGGAGGAGACGGTGGCCGCGCTCCGGGAACTGGTCGACGAGGGCAAGATCCGGTACATCGGCTGCTCCAACCTCCCGGCCGAGGACCTCACCGACGCCTTCGTCTCCACCCAGGCCCGCTACCACCTGCTCGACCGAGGCGTGGAGCAGGAGCTGATCCCGGCCTGCCTGCGCCACGGCGTCGGACTGCTGCCCTACTACCCGCTGGCCAACGGCCTGCTCAGCGGCAAGTACCGGCGCGACGAGCAGCCCCCGCCCGGCAGCCGCCTGTCCTGGCGGCAGGGCTGGCTCACCGACGCGGCCCTCGACAAGGCCGAGGCGCTCACCGCGTACGGCGCCGAACGAGGACTCACCCTCCTCCAGGTCGCCGTGGGCGCACTGGCCGCGCTCCCCGCCGTCGGCTCCGTCATCTGTGGCGCCATGACCCCCGAACAGGTCACCGCCAACGCGGCGGCGGCCGGCTGGATCCCCGACCCGGCCGACCTGGCCGCACTCGACGCGATCGTCACCCCCGGCGAACGCGTCGTCTGAAGCCCCCCACTCCACCCCCTGGAAAATCCGGAAACCCGCGAGACTGAGGCGAACACCATGCGAGAGATCGTCACCTTCGACGCCTATGCGACCCTGATCGACTTCGAGCTCGGCCCCACGACCCTGAAGGTCATCGAGGACCGGCTGGACCTGGACAACCTGGACATCGACGAGTTCCTCGACGACTTCCGCGTCATGCGCTTCCAGGCCGTCCTGGAGGCCTACCGCCCGTACCACGAGATCCTGCACTCCAGTCTGCGCAACGCCATGCGTCTGCACGGCCTGGAGTACCGCGAGTCCGACGGTGACGCCCTGGTCGAGGCCGTCCCCACCTTCGGTCCCTGGCCGGAGGTCCCGGACGCGCTGCGTCGGCTGAAGACCAAGTACGAGATCGCCATCATCTCCAACACCGACGACAACATGATCGCGCGGAACGTCGAGAACATCGGCGTGGAGTTCGACTACGTCATCACCGCCCAGCAGGCCGGCGCCTACAAGCCGGACCGCCAGACCTTCGAGTACGCCTTCAAGACCATGGGCGTCGAGCCGTCCCAGGTCATCCACACCGCCCAGGGCTGGGAGTACGACCACATCCCGACCCGCGACCTCGGCCTGAAGCGCCGGGTGTGGATCAACCGCTACGGCCGCCTCGGCAGCGCCGACTACCAGCCGTACGACGAGCTGCCCGACCTGTCGGGTCTGCCGAAGCTCCTCGGCTGCTGACCGACAGCGCACCGGCGAAACAGACCGAGAACACAGAGGACGCACGCCATGAAGCAGATCCCCTACTGGCTGGACACAGCCCCCGCCCTGCCCGACCGTTCCGGAAAGGACCTGCCCGACGAGGCGGATGTGGTGGTGATCGGCGGCGGCCTCACCGGCCTGTCCACCGCCTACCACACCGCCCGCAAGGGAGCCAGGGTCGTCCTGGTCGAGAAGGACAAGGTGGGCTCGGGCGCCTCCGGGCGCAACGGCAGCATGTGCACCCAGGGCATCACCATCAGCCCCGCCGAGGCGCGCAAGCGTTTCGGGCAGGAGCGGGCCCGTGAGCTGTACGACGCCTTCCGCGAGGCGGTCGACGTCGTCGAGGAGCTCACCCGCACCGAGAACATCGACTGCGACTTCAACCGCTCAGGGCGCCTCGGCGCGGTCTGCAAGCCCGGGCACTTCGAGGGCCTGCGGGCCAAGCAGCGCGACCTGGCCGACAACTTCGGCCACGAGACGGTCGTCCTGAGCAAGAGCGAACTGCGGGCCGAGCTCGGCACCGACTACTACCACGGTGCCCTGCTCGACCCGCTCAGCGCGGGTCTGCACGTGGGCAAGTTCGTCGGCGGCCTGGCAGACGCCGCCGAGCGTGCCGGCGCCGTGATCCACGAGCGCAACGCGGCCACCGGCCTCACCCGCCTCCCCGGCGGAGGCTTCCTGGTCGAGACCCTGCACGGCACCATCCGTGCCAAGCAGGTCATGGCGGCGACGGACGCCTACACCGACAAGTCGATGCCGTGGTTCCGCAAGCGGCTGATCAACGTCGGCAGCTTCATCATCGTCACCGAGCCGCTGGGGGACGAGCGAGCCAAGGAGCTCATCCCCAACGGCCGCCTGCTGGTCGCCCACAAGAACGTCGGCCACTACGTCCGCCTCACCCCCGACAACCGCCTCGCCTTCGGCGGCCGAGCCCGCTTCGCCCCCTCCGACCCGGCCTCCGACATCAAGAGCGGAGACATCCTGAAGCGGGAGATGACGGAGATCTTCCCGCAGCTCGCCGGGGTGCGGATCGACTATGTGTGGGGCGGCATGGTCGGCTTCTCCTGGGACCGCATCCCGCACGCCGGTGACGTCAACGGCCTGTACTACTCCATGGGTTACTGCGGCCACGGCGTCCAGATGGCCACCTACATGGGCCGCGCGGTCGCCGAGATGATGGACGGCAAGCCCGAGGCCAACCCGCTGCGCGGATTCGGCTTCCCCAAGGTCCCCGTCCCCTTCTACAACGGCACGCCCTGGTTCCTGCCGTTCGGCGGCGCCTACTACAAAGCCAAGGACCGGTTCAGCTGAGCCGACGGGCGGCAGCGGTGACACTGCGGGGGCCTTCGCGAGGTGGTCGCGGAGGCCCCCACAGTTTCGGGACACGGCGTACTTCGAGGCCTTCCTGCGAGCCACTTGCCTTCACGCAGGTTCGGCCGTCGTGCCCCGCACGACGAGGCGTGGGGTGAGGACGACCTCGCGAGGTTCGGTGCGGTCCTGGTCGAGGCGCTCGACCGCGGCGGTCACCGCGTGCCGGGCCTGTTCCTGGGCGCTCTGGCTGACGGTGGTCAGGTTGAAGCAGCTCAGCCGGGAGAGCGTGTCGTCGTCGTAGCCGACGACGGAGACCCGGCCCGGGACGGCGACGCCGGCACGGGTCAGGGCGGTCAGCACTCCGATGGCGGACTGATCGTTGAACGCGACGACCGCGGTGGGCAGTTGAGGACCGTGGAGGAGGTGGCGGGCGGCGTGCTCGCCGGCCGCCTCGGTCTGGTCTCCGGTGAGAACCCGAATGTGCTCGCCCAGTCCGTGGCGGCGCATGGCAGTGCGGTAGCCGCGGCGCCGGTCGGTGGCGATGACGCCCTTGCCGCCGTCGACGTACGTGATCGCACGGTGTCCGAGGCCCACCAGATGGTCGACGATCTGGCCCACGCCGTCGTCGTCCGCGGTGCGTACGACGTCCAGGGTGGCGTCGGCGATGCGGCGGCCGACGGCGATGACGGGGGCCTTGTTGTCGAGGGTGGCGAGCATGTCGGCGGGCGAGGTCGGGCCGAGCAGGATCAGTGCCTCGCTGCGGAAGGCCAGCAGTGTCTCCACCGCGGTCTGTTCGTCGCGGGTGCGGGTGAGCGTGCTCAGGACGAGGTCGTAGCCCACCTCCTCGGCCGCGGTGTGCAGATGCTCGACCAGTTCGGCGTGGAACGGGCTGCGGATGTCGACCATGACACCGAGGAGCCGGCTGCGCCTGCTGGCCAGCGTGCTGGCGGTGCGGTCCACCTGGTAGCCGAGGTCGGCAGCCGCCTTGAGCACACGCTGCCGGGTCCGCTCGCTGGGGCCGGGCACGCCGCGCAGCACCAGGGACACCGACGCCGTGGACACGCCCACCTGCGCGGCCACGTCCTCCAGCCGAGGGCGCTTGTTCCCGCTGTTGCGGTGACGCATGAAACCACTGTCGTCCACTTGTTCCTCCGCGCGGCAAATCTCCTCGTGCAACGCCCTTGACACGATCGCGAAACAAGGCTGATAGTACCAGGACTTAAAGCGCTTTAAATTGTCCTGTTGTTCTAATGAACTCAGCCAGTGAGCGCGAGGCCCTACAACGGCCTCGCGCCTGGACATCGGCCTCCTCGCTCCGCCACCCGCTCCCGAGGCCTTGATCGCCGCCTTGATCGCCACTCCTCTCCAGCGGCCCACCCGAAATCCGCGGATCCCCCTCTCCACTCCAGCTCCATGCACAGTGAGGTGCACGCCCATGACCCGCACACCGCTTCCCCGCTCGCGCAGAATCGTCCCTGCAGTGGCCGTGGCCGCCGTGGCCGCCCTGACCCTCGCGGGCTGTTCCAGCGACTCGGGCGGGAAGAAGGCCGAGGAGAGCGCCGGCAACATCTCCGCCGGCAAGGCCTCCACACCGCGCATGACGATCGCGATGGTCACCCACGCGCCCTCCGGCGACACCTTCTGGGACATCATCCGCAAGGGCGCCCAGGCGGCCGCCGCCAAGGACAACGTCAAGCTCATCTACTCCAACGACGAGAACGCCGCCAACCAGGCCAACCTCGTGCAGAACGCGATCGACCAGAAGGTCGACGGCATCGCGGTCACCCTGGCCAAGCCGGACGCCATGAAGAGCGTGGTGGCCAAGGCGGTGAAGGCGGGCATCCCGGTGGTGGGCTTCAACTCCGGCATGGACCAGTGGAAGGCACAGAACCTGCTGTCGTTCTTCGGCCAGGACGAGGGAGTCGCCGGTGAGGCCTTCGGCGAGAAGCTGAACGAGACCGGCGCGAAGAAGGCCGTCTGTGTGGTCCAGGTCCAGGGGCACGTGGGCCTGGAGGCGCGCTGTGCCGGGGTGAAGAAGACCTTCAAGGGCAAGACGGAGAACCTGTACGTCAACGGCAACGACATGCCGTCCGTGAAGTCGACCATCACCGCCAAGCTCAAGCAGGACACCTCCATCGACCAGGTGGTCACCCTCGGCGCCCCCTTCGCGCTGACGGCCGTACAGTCAGCCTCCGACGCGGGCAGCGAGGCCAAGGTCGCCACCTTCGACCTCAACAAGGACCTCACCGGCGCCATCGAGAAGGGCGACATCGAGTTCGCCGTCGACCAGCAGCCCTACCTCCAGGGCTACCTCGCGATCGACACCATGTGGCTCTACAAGAACAACGGCAACTTCCCCGGCGGCGGTGAGCAGCCGGTGCTGACCGGCCCGGCCTTCGTCGACAAGTCCAACGTCGAGACCGTCGCCAAGTTCGCCGCGAAGGGCACCCGGTGATGAGCGTGACCCAACAGGCTGAGCCGGCGGTGGACACACCGCCGGCTCCCGGCCCGAAGGAGACCGACGGCCGGACCGCGCAACGTCCCCTGGCCGTCCGGCTGTTGGCCCGGCCCGAGGTGGGCGTCTTCCTCGGGGCCGTCGCGGTGTTCGTGTTCTTCCTCGTCGCGGCGCCGCCGGTGCGCGACGGCAGCTCGATGGCCAACATCCTCTACCAGTCGTCGACGATCGGGATCGTGGCCCTGCCGGTGGCCCTGCTGATGATCGGCGGAGAGTTCGACCTGTCGTCCGGCGTCGCGGTGATCACCTCGGCGCTCACCGCGGCCATGCTCAGCTACCAGCTGACCACGAACGTCTGGGTGGGCGTGATCGCCGCGCTCCTGGTGTCGCTGGGGATCGGCTTCTTCAACGGCTGGTTGCTGGTCAGGACCGGGCTCCCCAGCTTCCTGGTCACCCTCGGCACATTCCTGATCCTGCAAGGCGCCAACCTCGCGGTGACCAAGCTGGTCACCGGCAATGTCGCGACCGACGGCATCAGCGACATGGACGGCTTCGACCAGGCCAAGGCACTCTTCTCCTCGACCTTCGACGTCGGCGACGTCGAGGTGAAGATCACGGTGGTGTGGTGGCTGGCCTTCGCAGCCCTCGCCACGTGGGTGCTGCTGCGCACCAAGTACGGCAACTGGATCTTCGCGGTCGGCGGCAACAAGGACTCCGCCCGCGCGGTCGGTGTGCCGGTGACCTTCACCAAGATCTCCCTGTTCATGCTGGTGGGCTTCGGTGCCTGGTTCGTCGGCATGCACCAGCTGTTCTCCTTCAGCACCGTGCAGTCCGGCGAGGGCGTCGGCCAGGAGCTGATCTACATCGCCGCGGCCGTCATCGGCGGCTGTCTCCTGACCGGCGGTTCCGGCTCCGCGATCGGCCCGGTCTTCGGCGCCTTCATGTTCGGCATGGTGCAGCAGGGCATCGTCTACGCCGGCTGGAACCCCGACTGGTTCATGGCCTTCCTCGGCGTGATGCTGCTCGGCGCCACCCTCGTCAATCTGTGGGTCCGCAACGCGGCGACCCGGAGGTGACCCACCCCATGACAACGACCCACGACAACACCCTCACCAAGGACACGGAAGCCCCGGACGACGCCCCGGTCGTCGAACTGAAGGCCGCGGGCAAGTCGTACGGCAACATCCGCGCCCTGCACGGCGTCGACCTCGAAGTCCACCCCGGCAAGGTCACCTGCGTGCTGGGCGACAACGGCGCCGGCAAGTCCACCCTCATCAAAATCATCTCCGGCCTGCACCAACACAGCGAGGGCGAGTTCCTCGTCGACGGCCAGGCGGTGCGCTTCTCCACTCCCCGCGAGGCCCTGGACGCCGGTATCGCCACGGTCTACCAGGACCTGGCGACCGTCCCGCTGATGCCGGTGTGGCGCAACTTCTTCCTCGGCTCCGAGATGACCAAGGGCCCCTGGCCGATCCGCCGCCTCGACATCAACCGCATGAAGAAGACCGCGGACGAGGAACTGCGCGCCATGGGCATCGTCCTCGACGACCTCGAACAGCCCCTGGGCACCCTGTCGGGCGGCCAGCGCCAGTCGGTGGCCATCGCCCGCGCCGTCTACTTCGGCGCCCGCGTCCTCATCCTGGACGAGCCCACCGCCGCCCTCGGCGTCAAGCAGTCCGGC
Organism: Streptomyces scabichelini; assembly: GCF_011045015.1. GTDB lineage: Bacteria > Actinomycetota > Actinomycetes > Streptomycetales > Streptomycetaceae > Streptomyces > Streptomyces scabichelini. The sequence continues at coordinate 48,504 of NZ_JAAKZY010000046.1, forward strand.
GTCGTGCTCAAGTACATCGCCGCCGCCCGCGACCGCGGCCTCGGCGTCATCTTCATCACCCACAACCCCCACCACGCCTACATGGTCGGCGACCACTTCAGCGTCCTGCGCCTGGGCACCATGGAACTCTCCGCCTCCCGCGACCAGGTCAGCCTCGAAGAACTCACCAACCACATGGCCGGCGGCGCCGAACTGGCCGCGCTCAAGCACGAGTTGGCACAGGTCCGCGGCGTCGACGTCGAGAAACTCCCCGAGGAGAAGGACCTCACCGCATCGGTCGCGGCCTCGTCCGAGGTCTCACCTTCCTGACAACGGCGTCGCCGCATGCGTACGGCGACAGCGACACTCCACCCCCGTCACCCTGATCCGAAGGCATGTCCCCATGAAGATCGCCCTCGACCCGTACATGATCCGTCACGTGCCTCTCCTCGAACTGCCTTCTGTGGTGGCCGAGTTGGGCTACGAGTGGATCGAATTGTCTCCCCGGGAGGACTTCATTCCCTTCTTCCGCCATCCGCGCGTGGATGACGCGACGGTCCGGAAGTTCCGTAAGGCGCTGGACGCGGCGGGCGTCGGCCTCTCCTCGTTGCTGCCGCTGTTCCGCTGGTCCGGCCCGGACGAGGACGCCAGGCAGGCCGCCGTACGGTACTGGAAGCGCTCGATCCAGATCGCCGTCGACCTCGGCGTGGACAGCATGATCTCGGAGTTCAACGGCCGCCCGGAGGACCCCGACCGCAGTGAGGCGCAGTTCTGGAAGTCGCTGGACGAGCTGCTGCCGGTGTTCGAGCGCGAGGGCGTCAAGCTGGCGCTGGAGCCGCACCCGGACGACTTCATCGAGAACGGCTACGACGCGATCAACCTGATCCGAGGCATCAACAACCCCAACGTCACGTTCCTCTACTGCGCCCCGCACACCTTCCACATCGGCAACGACGCTCCCGGCATCATCAAGTACGCGGGTGACCTGCTCACCCACGTCCACCTGGCCGACGCCCTCGACCACACGGCGTCCTCGGGCAACCGCTACATCCTCAACCCGCCCGGCACACCGGCCCGTATCCACCAGCACCTCGACATGGGACAGGGCGAGGTGGACTTCGACGAGCTCTTCCGTGAGCTGCGCGCGAACGGCTTCGACGGCACCCTCACCGCCTGCGTGTTCGCCTGGGAAGAACGCGCCAAGGAGTCCTCGCTGTTCATGCGCAAGAAGATCGACGAGTACCTGACCACCTCCAACTGAGAGACCGCACCGGCAGTTCGCCGCCTGATCACTACTTCCTTGAAGGGCATCGCCATGACCACGTCCGCCAAACCCCTCTCCGTCGCGGTGATCGGCGCCGGCATGGCCGGTCGCAGTCACGCTGCGGGATACCGCAACGTCAACACGGTCTTCGGGGCCGGGCTGCCGCCGGTCCGGCTGGCCGCGATCGCCGATGTCAACGTCGAACTCGGTGCGGACGCCGCCCGCCGCTACGGCTACGAGAAGGCGCTGCCGAGCTGGCAGGCCGTCGCCGAGGACCCGACGATCGACGCCGTCTCCATCGTCGTAGGGAATGATCTGCACCGTCCGATCGCGGAGGCGCTGATCGCCGCCGGAAAGCATGTGCTGTGCGAGAAGCCGCTGGCCGGGTCGCTCGAAGACGCCCGTGCCATGGCCGAGTTGGAGCGGGGTGCCGAGGTGGTGACGGCCGTTGGGTACTCCTTCCGGCGTTCGCCCGGCATCGCCGCGATCCGTGAGCATGTGCGTGCCGGTGAGCTGGGCGATCCGACGCTGTTCAGCGGCCGTTACTGGTGCGACTACGCGACCGACCCGAACGGGCCGCTGACCTGGCGGTTCAAGGGCGGCCCCGGTTCCGGTGCGCTCGGCGACGTCGGCTCGCACGTGATCGACGCCGCCGAGTACGTTGCCGGGCCCATCACCTCGGTCTCCGGTGCCTCGCTGTCGACGCAGATCACCAAGCGGCCGTTGCCGCTGGGCGCGGTCGTCGGGCACAACGCCGCTCCCGTCTCGGACGAGGTGGGCGAGGTCGAGAACGAGGACACCGCGTCCTTCACCGCCCGCTTCGAGTCCGGTCTGGTCGGCACCTTCTCGGTGACGCGCACCGGCTTCGGCCTGCCCAACGGGCTCGCCTTCGACGTTCTGGGCGTGGGCGGGCGCGCCGCGTTCGACCAGCTCCGGCCCGCCGAGTACCTCTTCGACGACGCGCAGCCCGAGGCCCGTACCCGGGGCGCACGGCAGATCATCGCCGGACCGCAAATGCCGTATTTCGCGGGCGGTGTCCCGATGGAGGCGCCGGGCGTGGGCGTCAGCAACGCCGACAACTTCACCTACCAGGCACGGGCCTTCCTCGACCAGGTCGCGGGGGTCGCCGAGCCGTTGCCGGCCTGCGCCACGTTCGCCGACGCGCTGCGGACCATGGAGATCATCCGGGCCGTCGTCAAGTCCTCGCGCAACGGCGGTGCCGCCGTCGACGTCCCGCCCGCCGCCTGACCTCCGCACATATCCACGGAGCACGCACATGGCCCTCAGGCTCGGTGCCTACACCGCCTGTCTGCACGACCGCACCCTCACCGAGGCGCTCGACATCCTCAAGGGGAACGGTCTGACCTCCGTCGAGGTCAACACCGGCGGCTTCATCCCTTCCCCGCACTGCCCGGTCGACCTGCTGCTGTCCTCGGCCACCGCCCGGGAGGAGTACCTGGCCACCTTCGCCGACCGCGGGATGGAGCTCACCGGCCTCAACTGCAACGGCAATCCGCTCAATCCGCTCCCCGGCGTCGGCCCCAAGCACGCCGACGACCTGCGCCGCACCATCCGTCTCGCGGGCCTGCTCGGCGTGCAGCACGTCGTGACCATGTCCGGTACGCCAGGTTCGGACCCGGATGCCAAGTACCCCTCCTGGGTCGTCAATCCCTGGGACGGCGTGTACATGGACGTACTGGACTACCAGTGGGGCGTGGCCGTCGAGTTCTGGAAGGAGATCGACACGCTGGCCCGCGAGAACGACGTCCGGGTCGCCATCGAGATGCACCCGCACAATCTCGTTTTCTCGCCCGTCACGCTGAAGCGGCTCGTCGATGAGACGGGCGCGACGAACATCGGCGCCGAGATGGACCCCTCCCACCTGATGTGGCAGGGCATGGACGTCATCGCCTGCGTCAAGTGGCTCGGCCCGCTGGTCTTCCACGCCGCCGCCAAGGACGCGACGCTCTGCCCGGGCGCCGACATCCGCGGCGTGCTCGACACGTCGTTCACCCGCGTGCCGGCCGACGCGCCCGGCAAGGTGCCCACCGGTTACGGCTTCTGGTGCAACGCCTGGCCGGAGAACCCGGCCTGGAAGTTCGTCGCGGTCGGTCTCGGCAACGACATCCCCTTCTGGACCGAGTTCCTGCGCGCCCTCGCCGAGATCGATCCCGACATGGCTGTCAACATCGAGCACGAGGACGCCGCCTACTCCCAGACCGAAGGGCTCGCCCTGGCCGCCAAGAACCTGCACAGCGCCGCGGCGGCCTTCTGAACGCCCGCTGATGCGACGTCATCGGTACTGCAACCGGGCCTGGCGCGGGACGGCGCCGAACCCGCCGGTGTGGAAGTCGCGGAACGCCTGCTCGATCTCGGCCCGGGTGTTCATGACCATGGGTCCGCCCATCGCGACGGGCTGTCGGATGGGTGGACCACTGAAGGTCAGGACCTTGCTGGGGGCGTCGCCGTCATCGGTCCGCAGGCCGATGACGGACAGGTCCGCGTCCGGCAGAGGATCGGACCAGGCCGTCTGCCCCGCGGTCACGGTGCGGCCGGCGATGCTCACGGCGCCGGCGAGCACGGTGAAGAACGCCCGGTCCTGGCCGGGCAGGACGTGATCGAGGCTCCGGCCGGGCTCCACGGTGATCACCGAGCCGGAGATCGGCCAATGGGTGAGCGCCGGGCCGGTCAGGCCGCCGGTGGCGCCGGAGATGAGGTCGATGTGGGCACCGTCGTGGTCGATGGCCGGCCGGCCGGTGGCAAGCAGGTCCTGGTAGCGGCTGTCGACCATCTTTGTGTCAGCCGGCAGGTTGACCCACAACTGCAGTATGTGCGCGCGTTCATTGCGGAAGGCGAGCTCGCGGTGGATGATCCCGCGACCGGCGGTCATCCACTGGATGTCTCCAGCGGTCAGTGTGCCGCTGTTCCCGATGCTGTCGCCATGCTCCAGCACCCCGTCCAGTACCAGCGTCACCGTCTCCAGGCCCCGGTGCGGGTGCCACTCGAAGCCGGGCTGCGAGAACAGGTCCTCGACCAGCACGAGGAAAGGGTCGGTCAGCGCCGGGGCCTGCGGAGAGAACATCAGGCTCTTGTCGTCGACCTGAGCGTCCGGACCGAGGTGAATCCTGTCCTCGATCCGGGCGACGGTTCGGCGCGAGATCTGCTGCTGTGCCTGCATCATGTGCCTCCGCACAACCGCGTGGTGTTGATGTGTAAGGGAAGCACCTTCTTGGTGACGTGTCAACATCTTGCCCAAGGTATGTTGGGAGTCGTGGGAGACGCGTCAACAACATCAGGGGACTTCCGTCCGGCTGTGGACCGCAGTTGTACGCGGCTGATAGGCCGACGCCGTGAGCGCGAGGCCCTCGGCGCCCTCGTTGACGCCGTTCGCGCGGGGGAGAGCCGGGCCCTCGTCGTCAGCGGTGAGCCGGGCGTCGGCAAGACGGCGCTGTTGGACTGGCTGGTCGACGAAACATCGGGTGCAGACGAGACATCGGGTGTACGCATCGTGCGCGCCACCGGTGTCCAGGCGGAGATCGATCTGCCGTTCGCCGCGCTGCACCAGCTGTTGGCGCCCATGCTGGACCGGCTGGACCGCCTCCCGGCTCCGCAGCGCGACGCCCTGCGCACGTTCTTCGGTATCAGCCCGGGGACGGCGCCGAATCGCTTCTTCGGAGGCCTGGCCGTCCTGGGCCTGCTTGCCGATGTAGCCGAGGAACAACCGCTGATCTGCGTCATCGACGACGAGCAGTGGCTCGATCGCGCCTCGGCGCAGGTGCTCGCGTTCGTCGCCCGTCGCCTGGAAAGGGAATCGGTCGGACTCGTCTTCGCCACCCGGCGGCCGAGCCGGGACCTCGCGGATCTGCCGCAACTCGTAGTCGAAGGCCTGGAGGACGAGGACGCCCGCACGCTGCTCGACTCGCTGGGTACCGGACCGCTGGACGAACGGATCCGCGACCAGATCATCAGCGAGACCCGCGGCAATCCGCTGGCCCTGCTGGAACTGTTGCGGGGAATGTCGCCGGCGGAGATCGCCGGCGGCCTGGGGATACAGCGCGGTGCCAGGCCCCTGTCGAAGAAGATCGAGGAGAGCTTCCGGCGCCGGATCGACGCGCTCCCGGCCGAGCCCCGGCGTCTGCTGCTCCTCGCGGCCGTCGACCCCGTCGGCGATCTGACGTTGCTGTACCGGGTGGCTGCGCTGCTCGGCATATCGTGCGAGACGGCAACCGCCGCGATGGAGACCGGCCTGATCGAGGTCCGCCCCCATGTACGGTTCCGGCACCCGCTGGTCCGCTCGGCGCTGATGAACTCCTCCTCACCGCAGGAAATCCGGGAGGCACACCGCGCACTGGCGGAGGCCACCGATCCGGAGCAGGATCCCGACCGCCGCGCCTGGCATCGCGCCCTGGCCGCGACGGGGCCCGACGAGGACGTCGCCGAGGAGCTCGAGCGCTCCGCCGACCGCGCGCTGGCCCGCGGTGGCCTCACCGCGACGGCGGCGTTCCTCGAACAGGCCGCGACCCTGACACCGGATCCCGCGCGCCGCGCGCAGCGCATGCTCACGGCGGCCTGCGCCAAGCTCGACGCCGACGCCCCCGACGACGCGTTGCGGCTGCTGGAGGCAGCCGAGGCGGGTCCGGCAGACGCCCTGCGGACGGCCGAGGCGGAGCACCTGCGCGGCCGGATCACGCTGGAGCGGCAACGCAATGCCGAGGCGGCCCGGATCCTCCTCGGCGCGGCCCAGCGCATGGAGCCGTTCGATCCCGCCCTGACGCGCGAGATCTACCTGGAGGCGCTCATGGCGGCCGTGCTGAGCGCCACTCTGAACGGCTCGAACAACTTCCTTACGGTCGCGGAGGCATCGCGCAACGCGCCCGCCGCTCCCGAACTGCGGCGCGCGGTCGACGTGTTGCTCGACGGCTGGGTGGCGTGGGCCACCAAAGGGTACGCGGCGGCGGGGCCGCTGCTGGCCGAGGCACTGCGCATGATGAGCGACCCGGACGACGATTCAGGGCGGCTCGTGGGCGGCAGGGCGGCGCCCGTCCTCGCCATGGAACTGTGGGACGCGGACGCGTCGTTCACGATCGCCACGCGCCAGGCCCGGGTCGCTCGCGGGACGGGTGCGATGGGGCAGTTGCGGATGGCGGTGAACGTCCTGGGTCTTGGGCGCGTTCTCGCCGGGGAGTTCGCGAGCGCGGGGGAGTTGATCGCGGAGTACTGCATTCTCACCGAGGCGACGGGTAACCCGTACTGTCCGTTCCCCGAGATGATGCTGGCGGCGTGGCGCGGGCAGGAAGCAAGGGTGCGGGAGCTGGCCGAGGCGAGCCGTCGGGCGACGCCCGGGCAGGGGACCGACGCGGTCATGCCGTACGCGGGCTGTATGAGCGCGGTGCTCCACAACGGCCTCGGCCGGCACGGTGAGGCGCTCGTCGCCGCCCGGGAGGTGTTCGAGCACGACCCGTGCGGACTGGGACCGTTCGTCGTGCCCGAGCTGGCGGAGGCGGCGGCCCGCACCGGTGACCGAGAGGCCGTCGACGACGCGCTCGAGTGGCTGTCCGAGCGCACACGTACCGTGCCGACGGACTGGTCGCTCGGGATCGAGGCCCGACTGCGCGCCTTCCTCGCGCATGGGAGCGACGCCGAGGGCCTCTACCAGAAGTCGATCGAACACCTCGGCCGTACCCGCGTCCGGGTGGAACTCGCCCGAGCGCACCTGCTGTACGGCGAATGGCTGCGCCGAGAGAAGCGGCGGGCCGATGCGCGGGAGCAACTGTCCACCGCCCACGACATGCTGGCGGCGATGGGCGCCGACGCCTATGCCGACCGTGCACGGCGCGAGTTGCTCGCCACCGGGGCCACCGCTCGCAAGCGCACCGAGGACACCAGGAAAGAACTCACGCCGCAGGAGACCCAGATCGCCCGGCTCGCCCGTGCGGGCCTGTCGAACGCGGAGATCGGTGCGCGGTTGTTCATCAGCGCGCGTACCGTGCAGTACCACCTGCGCAAGGTCTTCATGAAGCTCGGCATCAGCGCACGCGGTCAGCTCGACGCCGTACTGCCGGACGACGGGAACTAGAGCCGCGGCAGGCAACGTTCGCCCGGCGCCTGCTGGTCGGAGGTGCCCCGCAGTTGCGGCGGCGGTCCCTTGATCATGACTGGCCATCCGTACTGTGCGTCGGCTGATACGAGTGCTGCGCGGCGCGGCGACACTTTTCGAGAGGACGGCCCCCACCCGTCCGCGAGGAGAGCGATGCGCGCAGTGATCGTGAACAACTACGGACCTGTGTCTTATACACATCTGCAGCTGCCGACGAGAAGGTTAGTGAGTATGA
>NZ_JAAKZY010000471.1 GCF_011045015.1 Streptomyces scabichelini
GTTCGGGTGTGAGCCAGTAGTGCTGGCGTTGGAAGGGGTAGGAGGGTAGTTCGAGGGTGTGGGCGTGGTAGGGGTTGAGGAGGGTGGGCCAGTCGATGGTGATGCCGTGGGACCAGGCGTTGGCGGCGGATTGGATGAATCGCTCCAGAGCGCCGGTGTTGCGGTGCAGGGTTGCGACGGCGGTGCCGGTTGCGCCCTGTGCCTCCAGTGTTTCGGAGATGCTGGAGACGAGTACGGGGTGGGCGCTGACTTCGATGAAGACGGCGTCGGAGGCTGCGAGTTGTTCCACGACTTCGGCCAGTCGTACCTTGCTGCGGAGGTTGCGGAACCAGTAGGTGCCGTCCAGTTCGGCTGTGTCCAGTGTTTGGCCGGTCACGGTGGAGTGGAAGGCGATGCGGCCTGGACGGGGGGTGATGTCGTTGAGGTCCTGTGCCAGGGTTTCGCGGATCTGGTCGACGTGTGGGGAGTGGGAGGCGTAGTCGACGGGGATGCGGCGTGCCCACACATCTGACGCTTCACACTGCGCCAGCAACTCGTCGAGTGCGTCTGGCTGTCCGGCCACGACGGTTGATGAGGGGCCGTTCACCGCGGCTATGGAGATCTGTCCGGACCAGGTGGTGAGGAGTTCCTCTGCTTGTGATTCGGGGATGCCGAGCCAGGCCATGGCGCCGCCGCCGGAGAGTGCGCGCAGGGCTTTGGATCGCAGGGCGATGACGCGGGCGCCGTCCTGTAGTGACAGCCCGCCGGCGACGACGGCGGCTGCGATTTCGCCCTGGGAGTGTCCCACCACGGCCATCGGGTTGACGCCGCTGGCGCGCCACAGGGCGGCCAGGCCCAGCATTGTGGCCCAGGAGGCGGGCTGGACCACGTCCACCCGGTCCAGGCTCGGTGCGTCGTCCTTGTCGCGCAGGACCGCGGTGAGTGACCAGTCGACGAACGGGGCCAGGGCCGTCTCGCACTCGTCGATCACGCGGGCGAACTCCGGCGAGGAGTCCAGCAGCCCGGCCGCCATGCCGACCCACTGCGAGCCCTGCCCCGGGAACACGAACACG
>NZ_JAAKZY010000472.1 GCF_011045015.1 Streptomyces scabichelini
GCCGCCATCACTCCCGCTGCCACCCGGCCTGCCGCCACCCCACCCCCTTCCGCTGCACGCTTCTCCTGCTCGCGCTCGCCTCAGTCGTATCCGGCGTCTCCGGGTGCGCCGGGGCGGGCTTCGGGGATGTCGGACCCGCCCCCGGCCAGCAGCCGCTCCAGGCGCCGCCCGCGCGGGCCCTCGACGCGTACGCCTCCAAGCTGCGTCAGGCGTACACCGCACGCGCGGCGGTGGCCAGGCAGTGGGGTCTGGCCAAGGTTCCGCTGACCGCGCCGCCACCTCCCGAGAAGAAGCCCCGCCTCAAGACGCGTGAAGGCTTCGAGGTGGATGGGCACGAAGGTCTGCCGCCGGTCTTCACGACCATCCTCACCAAGGACAAGGTCGTCTTCCTGACCATCGACGACGGAGCCGAGAAGGACCCGGCGTTCCTGCGGATGATGAGCGAACTGAAGATCCCGTACACCGCCTTCCTCAGCGACTACCTGGTGAGGGAGGACTACGGCTACTTCAGGAAGATGCGGGACTACGGCGTCGTACTGAACAACCACACCCTCAACCACCGCGACATGCGCCTGCTCTCGTACGCGGCGCAGAAGCGCGAGATCTGCGGAATGCAGGACGTCATGGAGAAGCGGTACGGCAAGCGGCCGACCCTCTTCCGGCCGCCCTTCGGCAGCTACGACGCGAGCACCCTGCGCGCCGCCAAGGCCTGCGGCATCAAGGCGGCGCCGCTGTGGAACGAGGAGGTCTTCGCCGACCGCTGGGACTACCGCGAAGCAGACCGCGACCTCCATCCCGGCGACATCGTCCTCAGCCATTTCCGCGGCCGCGAGCACGGGAAGGGCACGATGCCCGACATGGTCCGCCGGTTCATGAAGCTGGTGACGGACAAGGGGTACGCGGTGGCGCGGCTGGAGGACTACCTCTGACCGACCTCCATCCACCCGCACTCTTCAACCCAGCCCAAGCAAATCCAGCCCGTCCGGCGTTTGAGGACGAGGCCGCAAGGCCGACACGGGGGTCTGGGGGCGGAG
>NZ_JAAKZY010000473.1 GCF_011045015.1 Streptomyces scabichelini
CCACCACACCCACCCCGAACGCCCGCACCAAGTCATGCAACCGCCACCGCACACCGGAAGCCGAGCCCCCGCCGCCCTGGACCGGTGTGACCAGATGGGTGGCGGCCAGATCCTCCAGCAGGCCCAGGGCGGCCTCCAAGTCGAGGTCGGCCAAGGCGGCCACGGCCTCGGCGCCCGTCTCCGTACCGGGGGCGAGGGCGAGCAGGCGCAGCAGTCGGGCCTGGTCGGGTGGGAGACGGCGGTACGAGGTCTCCAGGACCGGGCGGAGCACGAGCGAACGGCCGTACAGGTCGGTGCCGCGACTGCCGTTGTCGAGTACGGCGGTGGGGTCGGCGGCCTCTTTGATCTCGGTCACCAGCGAGGCGATGTCGCGGTGGCGGCGTCGACGCAGCATGGCGGCGGCGATCTGGAGGGCTAGGGGCAAGTGGCCGCAAAGGGAGGTCAGTTCGCGGAGGGCGTCCTGTTCCCGGGACGGGCGGTCGTCGCGTTCGTCGGCGTCGTGGAGGGCGCGGGTCACGAGGGCGGCGGAGTCGTCCGGGGCGAGTGTTTCGAGGTCGATGAGGCGTACGGGGAGGGCGTCCGGGCGGTCTCGGGAGGTGATCAACACCCGGTGGTGGTCCGTCCCGGGCAGCAGGGGGAGGAACTGGGATGGGTCCGAGGTGTTGTCCAGGATCAGCAGCGTCCGATCCTGTCGCTCGGCGAGGAGGGTGCGGTACGTGTCGTACTGGCGCGCCGTCGTCTGTGGCAGCTCCGGGCCACGTACGCCGAGGGCGTCGAGGAGGGCGAGGACGGCTTGGTCGGCGGTGACGGGGGCGTCGTCGTAACCGCGCAGGTCGACGAAGAGCGTGCCGCCGGGGAACCAGCCCTTCGTGCAGGCCTGGTGGGCGGCCTCCACGGCCAGTGCCGTCTTGCCGATGCCGCCCATGCCGGTGACGGCGAAGATGAGGAGAGGGAGCGGGGCGGCTCCGTTCGGGGCGGGTTCGAGGTGGGGGAGCAGGCGGCCCATTTCCGCCGATCGGCCGGTGAAGCCGAG
>NZ_JAAKZY010000474.1 GCF_011045015.1 Streptomyces scabichelini
CTACTGCTGGTGCGTCAGTTCCTCGTCGGGGCCCGAAACTGGAGCCATTGCTGCTGTCTGCTGAGGAGCGGGCGGAGTTGGAGCGGTGGACGCGTCGGGCGACCTCGGCCCAGGCGCTGGCTCTGCGGGCACGGATTGTGCTGGCGTGTGCGGGGCCGGAAGTACCGCCGATCGTCGCGGTCGCCCGGGAGTTGCGGGTGGCCGCGGACACGGTCCGCAAGTGGCGGCGACGCTTCCTCGCCGAGCGGCTGGACGGGCTGGCCGACGAGCCGAGGCCGGGCCGGCCACCCACCATCAGCGTCGACCAGGTCGAAGCGGTGGTGGTCACCACGCTGGAACAGCTCCCGAAGAACGCCACCCACTGGTCCAGGAAATCGATGGCCCAGCACAGCGGCCTGTCGAAGTCCACGGTCGGCCGGATCTGGCGGCAGTTCCAGCTCCGGCCGCATCTGGCGGACACCTTCAAGCTGTCGACGGACCCGTTGTTCGTGGAGAAGGTCTACGACGTCGTTGGCCTCTATTTCAACCCGCCCGAGGGTGCGGTGGTGCTCTCGGCGGACGAGAAGTCGCAGATCCAGGCCCTGGACCGGTCCCAGCCGGTGCTGCCGATAATGCCGGGCATGCCCGAGCGGCGCACCCACGACTACGTCCGCAACGGCCTGACCACCTTGTTCGCCGCCTTCGACGTCGCCACCGGCGAGGTCATCACTGCCCTGCACCGCCGGCACCGGGCCGCGGAGTTCAAGAAGTTCCTGATCCGGATCGACAAGGAAGTACCCGCCCACCTGCAGATCCATCTGATCGTGGACAACTACGCCACCCACAAGACCCCGGCGGTCAAGGCCTGGCTGGCCAAGCACCCGCGGTTCGAGCTGCACTTCACCCCGACCGGTTCTTCCTGGATTAACCAGGTCGAGCGGTGGTTCGGCTACCTCGCCCACCAGATGATCCGCCGCGGCGCACACAAGAACATCCAGGCCCTCGAAGCCGACATCCGCGCCTGGG
>NZ_JAAKZY010000475.1 GCF_011045015.1 Streptomyces scabichelini
AGTAGCAGACGAGCTGGCCGTCGTGGACCATCAGATACGGCTCCCAAAGGGGATCGACCTGCTGGTACGTGTTCGCCTTGGCGACGTTCTTGCCGACCGCGCCCGCGCTGCCGCCCTGCCAGCCGCCGGTCGCGATGACGTTGAGGATCTTCCAGCTCTCGCCGTCGTCGGTGCTGGAGTACAGGGCGATCGCCAGGTCACTGCGGTCTCCGTCGTTGTTCGGCGTCCAGTTCGGGTCGGCCGCCTTGTGCTCGAGGTAGTAGTGGTCGTCGCCCGTCACAACGCTTGCGAGGAGCAGCGTGCCCTTCTTCAGGTTCCCGACGTCCTGGGGGAGCGTGTAGAGAAAGGGTGCTCCCCAGTTGCTCTTGTACTTCCCGTACCGGGGATCGTCGGAGAGGTACGCCGGAGCCTTGACGTCCGCCAGCGGCTGCCACGAGGTTCCGTAGTCGTCGCTCTTGTAGACCGGCATCGTCTCTCCGTCGGCGCTTCCCGTCGCCGGCACGACCGTGGCCTTCTCGAATGCCGCGACGAGACGTCCGCTCTCCAACTGCGCCGACTTGACGTAGATCGCGCAGTTGCCCCGCCCTTTCAGACACGGTTCATCGCCGAGCTGGTACAGGATCCCGCCCGTCGGGTTGTACGCCTGCGCGCTGCTCATGGTCAGGCCCAGCATCGCCGAACCCGCGATGAAGGTTCCCAGCGCCTTTCCCAGCCGTCTTGTCTGCATTTGCCTCTCCTTTGAGGGGTGATCAGGGGTGATGCTCAGTACTTCGGCGACCGCCGCGGTGACGGCCGGGGGGAGTTCCGGGGGGGGGAGTTATTGCTTGACGCTTCCGGTGGCCAGACCGCTCTGCCAGTAGCGCTGGAGCATGAGGAAGGCGATGACGAGGGGGATGATCGAGATCAGGGAGCCGGTCACGACGAGCGGGAGCATGTCGCTGCTGGCGC
>NZ_JAAKZY010000476.1 GCF_011045015.1 Streptomyces scabichelini
GAGCGGGCGGGGCGACGGGCGTCTGGGCCGGGGCCTGGGCCGGAGCGGGTTCCTCCACCGAGACGCCGAAGTCCGTGGCGATGCCCGCCAGGCCGTTCGCGTACCCCTGGCCGACCGCGCGGGTCTTCCATGCGCCGTTGCGCAGGTAGACCTCCACGATCACCAGTGCCGTCTCCGCGCCCAGCTGCGGAGGCGTGAACGTCGCCAGTACGGAGTTGTCGTCCGCGTTGCGGATCGTCGCCGTGGGTTCGATGCCCTGGAAGGTCTGGCCCGCGGCGTCCGGGCTCGCCGTGACGACGATCTTTTCGATGCCCGGGGGCACGGCGGCCGTGTCGACCACGATCGCGTCCGGGGCCGTGCCGCCGCCCGAGCGGTACGTCACGCCGGGGCCCGTGGGCTGGTTGTAGAAGATGAAGTCGTCGTCGGAGCGCACCTTGCCGTCGGCGGTGAGCAGCAGGCCCGATACGTCGAGCCGCACCGGGGCGGTGACGTCCACCGTCACGCGGGCGACGGGGAGAGGGATGTTCGAGCCGGGGGTCATAGCTGTCATGTGTGGGGTAACGAGCGGACCCGCTTTACCGTTCCCTTACCCGGCGCCCAATTGGGTCAGCGGCTGTTGCGGGGGTGGTTGCGGGCCGTTCGCTCGTTGCCGTGCTTGTAGTTGCCGGTCCAGCGGGCCATGACGAGCTGTGGGTCGCCGGATTCCACTTCCGCGAGGAACTGGTCGGCGCGGGGGCCGCGGAGGGTGGTCGCGGTGCGGCCGTTGTGGGTGATGCGTACGGTGCCGTCTGTGTGGGCTTCGTGGTGGAAGCCACGGGGGCTGGGCATGTCTCGGATGCTACGGCCCGGGGTGGCCGGGGCCCAGCGGATTTCGCCCCCGCCGCCCTTACCCTTCCCATCCCGGGGCCGGCCCCGGGATGGGAAGGGTAAGGGC
>NZ_JAAKZY010000477.1 GCF_011045015.1 Streptomyces scabichelini
GAGATCTGGTTGGGTCTCGTGGGATCGGAGATCTGTATAAGAGACAGCCTCTGGCCGGCCGCCGCGATCCTGCTCGGCCTCGCCCCGTCCTTCGTCGCCCCCAAGGAGCCATCGTGATCCGCTTCGAGGACGTCTCCGTGACGTACGACGGACGGGTCGAGCCGACTGTCCAGGGCATCGAACTCACCGTTCCCGAGGGCGAGTTGGTGCTGCTCGTCGGACCGTCCGGGGTCGGCAAGTCGACGGTGCTCGGCGCGGTGAGCGGACTGGTGCCGCACTTCACGGGCGGTACGTTGCGCGGACGCGTCACGGTGGCGGGCCGTGACACCCGTACGCACAAGCCGCGCGAACTCGCCGACGTCGTCGGCACGGTGGGCCAGGACCCGCTCGCCCACTTCGTGACGGACACGGTCGAGGACGAACTCGCGTACGGCATGGAGTCGTTGGGCCTCGCGCCGGACGTGATGCGCCGCCGTGTCGAGGAGACCCTGGACCTGCTCGGCCTCACGGACCTCCGCGACCGCCCGATCTCCACCCTCTCCGGCGGCCAGCAGCAGCGGGTCGCGATCGGCTCGGTCCTCACCCCGCACCCCAGGGTCCTGGTCCTCGACGAGCCGACCTCGGCGCTCGACCCGGCCGCCGCGGAGGAGGTCCTGGCCGTCCTCCAGCGCCTCGTCCACGACCTCGGCACCACGGTCCTGATGGCCGAACACCGCCTCGAACGCGTCATCCAGTACGCCGACCAGGTCGCCCTCCTCCCGGCCCCGGGCGCCCCTCTCGTGCTGGGCACCCCGTCCGAGGTCATGGCCGTCTCCCCGGTGCACCCGCCGGTCGTCGCCCTGGGCCGACTGGCCGGGTGGTCCCCACTCCCGCTGACGGTGCGCGACGCGCGGCGGAGGGCGGGGGCACTGCGGGAAAGGCTGGAGG
>NZ_JAAKZY010000478.1 GCF_011045015.1 Streptomyces scabichelini
GGGCGCGAGCAGGGGCGGGGAGCGCAAGGGCGCGCGGCGGCGTACGTGTGTCGAAAGAACCGTGAAAGGTATGAAAGGTGTGCGCCGCGCGCTTGTCGCCGCACTCCGGGCGCGGTAGACCGATCTGGCCCGCCCGTTCCGGCGGGCGCTGTCGCACCCCGGGGAGCTGGCATGAGCGTGACGACTCGGTACAGGGACGCCTGGGAGGGCTTCTGGCGGGAGGCTCCCGACGAGCAGGGAGCCGTCTTCTGGGACGCCGAGCCCGCACTCACCGTCGGCGTTCATCTCGGCTTGTTCGAGCCGTACTTGACGGCTCCCGGCCTGCCCTTCGTGGACCTCGGCTGCGGCAACGGTACCCAGACCCGCTTCCTCGCCGACCGGTACCCGCACGTCATCGGTGCCGATCTGTCGGCCGCCGCCCTCGATCATGCCCGGCACGCGGACCGGGCGGGGCAGGCTGCGTACCGGCTGCTCGATGCGGCCGAGAAGAGTGAGGCCGAGACGTTGCACGCCGAGCTCGGTGACGCCAACGTGTATATGCGGGGCGTGCTCCATCAGTGTGAGCCGGATGACCGGCAGCCGGTCGTCGATGGCGTTGCCGCCCTTGTGGGTGAGCGGGGGCGTGCCTTTCTTGTCGAGCTTGCCGAGGCTGCCGGGGGTGTGCTGCGCGGTCTTGCGCAGCGGCCCGAGGGGCCGCCGGCCAAACTTGCGCCCGTCTTTCGGCACGGGATCGTTCCGGGCGACGTGGCCGATGATGCGGTGCCGGAGTTTTTGCGGGCCGCCGGGCTTCGTGTTGTTGCGAGTGGTGAGTTGCCTCTCGTCACGACGGAGTACGGGGGTGATGGCGCGCGGATTGAGTTGCCGTCCCGGTGGGTGGTGGCGGGGCGGGGC
>NZ_JAAKZY010000479.1 GCF_011045015.1 Streptomyces scabichelini
GCCCTCAACCCCTCCGGCCCTGTCGGCCGCATCCCCACATCGCGCACCCCCAGCCGAGGGCTGCCCTTCGGCTGCGCACTGCGGCCGATGGGGCCGGAGGACCTGCCGTTCGTGGTAGCCGAGCACCGCGCGCACTTCCCGGACGGCTTCTTCGCCCGCCTCGGACCGCGGTATCTGACGGCCTACACGCGCACCTATCTGACAAGCCCTCACGCGCGGGCGTACATCGCCGAGGCCGACGGTGTGCCGGTCGGCTTCCTCGTCGGCGTGACCGACCCGGCCGCGCACCGGCAACATCTCGTGCGCACGCACGGCCGCGGGCTCGCCCTGCGCGCCGGAGCGTCGCTCTGCGCACGCCCCGCACTCGCCCTGCACTTCATGCGGACCCGCCTGGGCCGTTACGCGCGCAAACTCCTCCCCGGCCGACCCCGACCGGCGTCGGCACCGACGCCCGCCGAATCCATACCCCGCGCCGGAGTCACGGCCGTCCTGGCCCACGTCGTCGTCATCGGCCGCGTCCGGTCCTACGGCCTGGGTTCGGCGCTCGTCCACCGCTTCACCCAGGACGCCGCCACGGCCGGCTGCGCCGGGATCAGCCTGGTCACAGCGGCCGGCCCCGACGGCGCGGGCCGCTACTACGAGCGCCTCGGCTGGCGGTACGCGGGCGAGACCCGCACGCCCGACGGCCGCGCCCTCCTCACGTACGAATACGGCCTGTCCCACCAACCCCATCGAGGAACAGCGCAGTGAACCGCACCACCCACAGATGGGCGCCGCTGGCACTGGGAGCCCTCCTCCTGACCACGGCGTGCACGGCGGCGGCCGACACCGGCTCCGGCACCCCCCGGCCCGAATCGGCCGCCGCCACCTCCACCCCGCCC
>NZ_JAAKZY010000047.1 GCF_011045015.1 Streptomyces scabichelini
GCTTGGCGGTCAGGCCTTTGAGGTCGCCGATGCCGTCGCCGTTGCTGTCCTGGAAGGAGCGGACGAGGACCTCGTAGAACACGGCGCGCTTGAACCAGTCGGGATCGCGGTCCTTGGCGGGGGTGTCTTCGAAGGTGTCCTGAACGGGCTCGTTGACGATCATGGTGTGGGTGACCCTCCGATCGGTGAGGACGGTCGCAGGACGAAGAGGTGCGCGGGCGCGCGGCCCGGTTCAAGGCGCACATAGTTCGTCCTGCCCCAGTGATAGGTCTCGCCGGTGAGTTCGTCACGCACGGGCACGGTCTCGTGCCGGTCGAGGCCCAGGTGTGGCATGTCCAAGGAGACCGTGGCCTCCTGGGTGTGATGCGGGTCGAGGTTGGCGACCACCAGAACCGTGTTCGCGCCACTGCGTTTGGAGTACGCGATGATCGCGTCCTTGTCCGCATGGTGAAAGTGCAGATCCCGCAGCTGCCGGAGCGCGGGGTTACTGCGTCTGATCCGGTTGAGCCGCGTGATGAGAGGCGCCAGGGACCGGCCCTCGCGTTCGGCCGACTCCCAGTCCCGCGGCCTGAGTTGATACTTCTCCGAGTTCAGGTACTCTTCGCTGCCCTCCCGCACCGGAGTGTTCTCACACAGCTCGAACCCGCTGTACACCCCCCACGTCGGCGACAGCGTCGCGGCCAGCACCGCCCGCACCTCGAACGCCGGCCGCCCGCCGTGCTGCAGATACGCGTGCAGGATGTCCGGGGTGTTCACGAAGAAATTCGGCCGCATGTAGCAGGCCGCCTCGCCGGACAGCTCGGTCAGGTACTCGGTCAGCTCCTGCTTGGAATTACGCCAGGTGAAATAGGTGTACGACTGCTGGAAACCGATCTTCGCCAGGGTGTGCATCATCGGCGGCCGGGTGAACGCCTCCGCCAGGAAGATCACATCCGGGTCGGTGCGGTTGATGTCCGCGATCACCCGCTCCCAGAACGCCACCGGCTTGGTGTGCGGATTGTCCACCCGAAAGATCCGCACCCCATGACCCATCCACAACCGCAGCACCCGCAGCGTCTCCGCGACCAGCCCGGCCAGATCCGCGTCGAAGGCGATCGGGTAGATGTCCTGGTACTTCTTCGGCGGGTTCTCCGCATAGGCGATGGTGCCGTCCGGACGGTGATGGAACCACTCGGGATGCTCGGCCACCCAGGGATGATCCGGCGAGCACTGCAGCGCGAAGTCCAGCGCCACCTCCAGGCCCACCGCCTGCGCCTGGGCCACGAACGCGTCGAAATCCTCGAAGGTGCCCAGGTCGGGGTGGACGGCGTCGTGGCCGCCCTGCGGGGAGCCGATCGCCCAGGGCACCCCCACGTCGTCGGGGCCGGGGTCCAGGGTGTTGTTGGGGCCCTTGCGGAAGGTGGTGCCGATGGGGTGGATGGGCGGCAGGTAGACGACGTCGAAGCCCATCCGGGCGATCGCCGGCAGCCTGCGCGCGGCAGTGGAGAAGGTGCCGCTGACCGGCGGCCTGCCCGGCTCGACGACCGCACCCTCCGACCGCGGGAAGAACTCGTACCACGACCCGAACAACGCCCGCTCCCGCTCCACCAACAACGGCATGGGGCTCGACTGGGTGACCCGGTCACGCAGGGGATGCTCCGCGAGAACGGCGTCCACGTCCGGGGTCAGGGCGGCCGCGAGACGGGAGGCCGGAGGCAGGGACTCGTCGCGCAGTGCGTGCGCGGCGGCCAGTACCGTCTTTCGCTCCACGCGATCCGGAACTCCGGCGGCGGCCCGCTCGTACAGCAGCGCGCCCTCCTCCAGGACCAGCTCCGTGTCCATCCCCGCCGGGATCTTGATCTGCGCGTGGTGGCGCCAGGTGGTGACCGGATCGGCCCAGGCCTCCACCACGTACGTCCAATGCCCCTCTGTGCCCGGTGTGACGTCGGCGCCCCAGCGGTCGCTGCCAGGGGCGAGTTCGTGCATCCGGGTCCATGGCCGGGGGTGACCGTTCGGGTCGTGCAGCACGACGTCGGCGGCGATCGCGTCGTGACCCTCGCCGAAAACAGTGGCGGTGACCCGGAAGGTTTCTCCCACGACAGCCTTCGCCGGACGCTTGCCGCACTCGACAGCCGGGCGGACATCGACGATGGGAACGCGGCCCATGAGGGTGCGATCCACGGTGCCGCGGCCGCCTGCCCGGTTCCGCTTCATGGGTTTCACCTCCACCGCCTCGAGTTCGCCTACGGTTCGAAAGAGTCGAGTTCTCCTACGGTTACGGTCAGCAGCCGTGTCGGCAGTGCCTATCGCGCTGGTGCCGCCGCGAGTTGTGCCGGCTGTGTGCCGCTCTTCCGGCCACCGCGGCCACCGCTTCGGCGGCCGGTCCTGCCGATACCGCGGCGAATGGTTCCGCCGTTCCGGATTCCGAAGTACGCGGTTAAATCGGCGCACAGATAGCGCTCGGCGGCGTCGGCGGCCTCTCGGGCGCAGCGCGCCCCCATCAGCACACACAGCGTGTAGCCCGTGTCCTCGAAGTTGTCCCGCGCTGCGCGGTCGGTGGGGGCGGCGAGCATCAGGCGCTCCCAGGCCCGGTACCGCTCCAGATGCCTGGCGACCTCGGCTTTGGCAGGCAGCAGCATCTCACTGGTCACCTTCCTCCTCGCGGGTGCGCACGGTTCACCGGAACGGTGTGCGAAGGCCGTGCGCGGAGAGGCGCCGACCGGTTATCACCGTCGGAGCTTTCACTCATGGTGCACGCGTCACCACAGAACGTCCTGTTGTGTCTTCAACAACATCAGTCGCTCTGTTCCCTCGTGTTGCACGAACGGAGTACTGCTCTCACCCTGGAGTGACTCAGAAGCGATCAATGCACACGCTCCGTGTTCGGGCTCGGCCCGGCAGGGGCGAGGAGGAGCGAGGGCTTCGCCGGTGAGGAGTCAACGACGATGAAGACCGTAGTGCCCTGCTACTACCACCTCGACGTGGAGGTCAGCCCGGAACGGGTCGCACAGGTCAGGCGCATCCTGGCCGCCCACCTCCGGTACTGGAACCTGGAGGACCTCGTCGAGCCCGTCTGTCACTGCACCGAGGTGCTGCTGCACACGATCGACGAGCATGCGGTGGACAAGAACACCACCATCGAGATGTGGTGGAACGGCCAGCACCTCATCACCGCCGTGTCGGACAACGACGCGGATCTGCACCCGAACTACGCCCAACCAGGCTGCCTGGCCCATATCGCCGCCGTGAGCGACGGCTGGGGCTGCTGTGCCACGGGCGCCGGCGGCAAGATCATCTGGTTCTCGCGCCGGGCTCGCGCCGTCGAACGCGCTCCCTTGGTCCCGACCACTCCCGCCCCCAGCCTGCGGGAGTCACGCCCCATGCCCCGCGAGGCGCCGATGCCGGCCCTGGCCGGTTCCGCACCGGCGAATCTGCTCACGGCGGCATCCGGGAGCGCCCGCTCCCGGGATGGGGAGGGCTCGCCGCGCAGGTCTGTGATGCGCCCTTCCGTGTGAGCCCCGACCGGTGTCGGCGTGCGCGTCCGTTCTTCAGCGGGCGCGGGGAATGCCATACGCGCGCTCGACGCGCAGGCGCAGGACGAGGCGGCGGTCGCGGACCATGGCCGCGCGGTAGTCGTCCCAGTCGGGATGCTCGCCCTGGACGTCGCGGTAGAGGCGGATGAGTTCCTCGACCGTCTCGTCGTGCGGATCCCGCGCCACGGCGGAGAGGTCGGCAAGCCCCTCCACGACCGTGTAGGCCCAGCGGTCCTCGCTGGTCACGTGGTACGACGCCCGCGGATCCCGGCGCAGGTTGCGCGTCTTGGCGCGGTCGTCGGTGATGGACACGCGCACGGTCCGCTCGTCGGGGTAGTACGCGTGGTTGACGTTCGACAACTGGGGCCGTCCGTCGCGTTTGAGGGTGACCAGCACTCCTCCGTCGTACTCGCCGAGCAGCTTGAGCAACGTGTCCTGGCTCGTGTCCTGGGTCATGCGCTGATCAACGCTGCGGACGTCGCGAGGCATTCCGTTCAGCGATGTGGCGCGGCGATCGGGATCGCCGCGCCACGCGCTGCTTGCAGCTGAGAGTGGTGGTCCTACTACCGGGATTCGTGGTCATGCCCACCGGAGGGATCTGGTTGCTCCGGCTCCGTCGGCGCAGGCTGTCCGCATGAACGACATCAAACGTCTGGAGGTCACCAGCCGGGTGACGCCCCTGCGTCGCCTCAGGGGTGCCACGTACGTTCCGCGGTACCACTTGCACTTGCCGCGCGATCCGGATCGGCCGACCGACGTGGCTCGGGGTGCCGCTCGGTCTTGTCCGACGACAGCAGCGTGAGCAGGGCTGTCAGGGACGCCAGCGCGGCGAGTACGGCTGTGAGACCGGCGAGCCAGGGTGGCGCGGCGGTGATGTCCACGGCACGGGTGAGGCCCGGCGAGCGGAGTCGGCCTTCCAGCAGCTGGGCCATGGCCAGCGCGCTTGTCAGCAGGACACCCGCGGCGAGGACCGGCAGCGGCCGCTTGCGGAACAGGGCGAGGGCGAGCAGGACGCACAACACCGATGCGCCCATGGCGAATCCGTAGGCGTTGGCCGATGCGCCGCTGCGGTCCGGCGGGAAGTAGGCCAGTCCGCACAGGAGGAGTGCGGAGGCCGCGAGCCGCCGTCGCCAGGCCGGGGAAGCACTGTCCTTCGCGGTCCCGTCGGGCTTCGCACGCACCTCGCGGCCGACCGTGCCCAGGGGTACCGCAGGTCCGTCCTCCGGCGCCTCCGTGGAAGATCCGTCAGCGGCCTGCACCAACGAGTCCTGCGCCCGCTGCCGCTCGGCACGTACTCCCCGCTCCTGGGCCAGACGGCCGATCAGCTGCACGAGTTCCTCCACGGGCCGACTCGTGGCGACCGCCCGCACCGCCTCTTGCGCGCAGTGGGGTTCCAGCGGGGACCGGTGCAGGAGTGCCATCAGCCGGGTGACGTCCTCCACGGGGCGGCCCTCGGCGGCCGCGCGGATCGCCTCGTCGGCGCTGTCGGCGTTCCTCGGCGGCTGCGTCAACAGGGCCACGAGTCGGCTCACGTCCTCCACGGAACGGTCCGTGCCGACCGCCCGCAGCGCATCGGCCGTGGCGGCCGCGTACTCCGGTGACTGCTCGAGCAGCTTGATGAGCTGTATGACCTCGTCCAGCGGCCGGTCGGCGACGGCGGCGTGCACCAGCCCGTCGACCGGATCCGCGTACAGGCGCCCCAGGCCGCCATCTCCGGCTGCGGGAGACACCTCCGAGGGCGATGTCCCCGAAGGCGACGTCTTCGACGGCGACGTCTCGGAAGGCGATGTCTTCGAGGGCGATGTCTTCGAGGACGGCATCTCTGAGGACGGTATCCCTGAGGACGACACGTCCGGGTACCGTGCGGGCGCGGGGTCGACCGGGGCCGGCGGTGGCGTGGCAGCCGGCCCTTCCTCCGTCGCTGGGGCGGCAGGCGCGGGGTGGTGGTAGACGGGGGGTGCCTGCGGCCGTGGGGGTACGTCGACCACACGCTCGGGAGGTATGCCGGAGTGGTCCGGCTGGAAAGGCGAACGGGTTGTCATACTCGGCTCCTACGAAGGGCAGCGGACGCTGTCGCGCCCCTGACGTGCGGCACGAGATTCCGGTATTCGACCTTTCTAGGCGCCCGCCCCGGACCCCGCATTCGGGACGAGCCACACGTGTGACGCCCTGCCGGCCCAGGACCGCGCCCTATTGCCCGAGCCGGGCGGCCAGGTGTTCGGCGAGCATGAGCGTGGGCAGGTGGGTGTTGGCCCGGGGGACGGTCGGCATGACGGATGCGTCGGCGACGAGGAGCCCTTCGAGCCCGCGCACGTGACCGGACGGGTCGACGACGGCATACGGGTCGTCGGGCGGGCCCATCCGGCAGGTGCCGACCGGGTGTTGATACACGTTGAGCCCCTCGCGGAGGGCGTCGTTCACGTCGGTCGTGTCGCCGGGCCACAGCTCGTCGTCCACGAAGCGGGCCAGGGGCGGAGTCCGGGCCAGCCGCCGGGCCTGGTGGAGGCCGTCGGCCAGGGGCGGGGCGTCCTCGGGCGCGCGAAGCAGTCCCACGTCGATGTCGGGCGGCGTGCGCGGGTCGGGCGAACGCAGCCGCAGACGCCCCCGCGAGTGGGGTACCAGCAGGGCCACGAGCAGGACCAACTCGCCGTCCTCGGGCCCGCTGGGAAAGATCTGCAGGCCGGAATCGGTGGTGAGGAGCATCTGCCGGGGCGGGACGGAGACCGGGCCGCGCGAGGCGTATCGCAGCCGGAGCAGAGGGTGGTCGTGCAGGTTGGCGCCGACCCCCGGCAGATCGACGGCCACCGGGATCCCCAGAGTGCGCAGGTGATCGGCGGGGCCGATGCCGGACCGCAGCAGGACGGCCGGGCTGCCGTACGCGCCCGCGGCGAGCACGACGCGGTCCGCCTCGATCTCCTCTCCCGGTCCGACGGACCGGACACCGAGGGCCCGGCCCCGGTCGATGACCACCCGGTCGGCCGTCGCACCGCTGCGGATGGTCAGGTTGGGGCGCCGGCGCGCGGTGGCGAGGCAGGTCAGGGCGGTCGACTGCCGTACGCCGCCGATCTGGTTCAACGGCAGGGGCCCCACCCCGACCGCCCCGGGCGCGTTGTGATCGGCCACAGGCGGGTGCTCCGCCGCGACGCACGCGTCCCGGAACGCCTGCTGGACCGGCGCCGGTTCGTCGGGACGGCAGATGGGAACCGGCCCGGCATAGCCGTGCCAGGCATCGCCCCCGAAGTCCAGATCGCGCTCGACGGCGGCGAAGTCCGCCAGCACCTCCTCGTACGACCATCCGTGGTTGCCGGCCGACGCCCAGGCGTCGTAATCGGCGGGCCGCCCCCTGAGGGCCATCACGTTGTTGGTGGCCGAACTCCCGCCGAGCAGCCGCCCCGCGAAGACCGGGGAGCGGCGTCCCAGGGCGCCGAGCTCGGCCTCCAGGCCCCAGTCGTAGTCGGTGGGACCGGGGTCGTCGGCGTCGATCACGTCCGGCGGCTGCCCTTCGGCGGTCGGCCCGAAGTCCGGACCCGCCTCCATCAGGAGCACCGAGCGCTCCGGGTCCTCCGCGGCACGTGCGGCGAGGATCCCGCCCGCTGCTCCTCCTCCTACGATGACGGTGTCGTAGCGCATGGCCGCCGAGTACCCGGGACCCACGACGAACCACAGGCAGGCCTCACCGGAACACGTTGTCGTCCTCCCAGGCGAAGGACTCGACGGCCGTGTTCCGTCGTGCGGCTCTGGAGGATGTCGCGTACATCGCGTCGATCTCGGCCGCGAAGTGCCGCGCGATGGCGTCCCTGCGCAGCTTCATCGAGGGCGTCATCAGCCCGGTGGCCGGCTCGAAGGGCTCCGGGAGGATGCGGAACACCCGGATGGATTCGGAGCGGGACACCGTGCTGTTGGCCGCCGCGATCGCGCGCTTGACCTCTTCCCGCAGGGCGTCCTGCTCGCGTATGTCCCGGCTCGACACTTCTCCCTGTACGGGCAGGTTCGCGCGCCAGTGGGCGAGAAAGTCCGGATCCAGGGTGATCAGGGCTCCCACACAGGGCCGGTTGTCACCCACGACGACCGCCTGATGGATGAGGGGGTGGACCCGAAGGCGTTCTTCGAGGGCCGCCGGAGCCACGCTCTTGCCGCCGCTCGTGATGATGATGTCCTTCTTGCGCCCGGTGATGGCCAGATACCCCTCGGAGTCGACCCGGCCGATGTCCCCGGTGGCCAGCCAGCCGCCGCGGAGCGCTTCCCTGGTGCCCGGGCCGTCGTTGACGTACCCCTGGAACACCGAGGGACCGTGCACCAGGATCTCCCCGTCCTCGGCCACGCGGACCTCCGTGCCCGGCAGGGGGCGTCCGACGGTTCCGAACTTCTGCCGCCCCACGGGCTGCGCCGTGATCCCGCCGCTCGTCTCCGTGAGCCCGTACCCGTCGTGGATGAAGATGCCGATTCCCGAGTAGAAGAGGGCCAGTTGACGGTTCAGGGGAGAACCGCCCGAGCACGCGCCGCATACTCTTCCGCCCAGCGCGGCCCGCAGTTTCCGGTAGATCGTCCGTTCGTAGAAGGCGTGCTGGGCCCGCAGTTCGAGGTTGGGTCCGGGGCCCGTTCCGAGCTGCTGCCGTTCGACGGCGCCGGCGAATCGCCGTGCCGTGTGGGCCGCGCGGTCGAACAGCGCGCCGTGGCCCGCCTGCTGGGCCTTGCGCAGGAAGTTCTTGTAGATCTTCTCGAAGATGAAGGGGACACCGAAGACGAACGTGGGGCGAAACGACAGGAAGGCCGCGGAAAGTGTCTCCTCGCGCAGCTCGGCTTCGTGTGCCATCAGCAGGCCGCCGCGTACACAGATCCCTTGGATCATGAGGCCGTACACGTGGGAGAAGGGCAGAAAGGCAAGGATGGCCGGCTGCTCTCCGGGCGGCGCCGTCGTGTGTGCCCAGCCGGCCAGCAGGGCATCGCTGGGGCTCGCCAGATTGCGATGGCTCAGGGCGCATCCCCTGGGGTGCCCGGACGTGCCGGACGTGTAGGCGATGGCCGCGGTCGAGTCGGGGAGCACGATGCGGCGCATCGAGTCGACACCCGCGAGCGGTACCGAACGGCCCAGTTCCACCAGCTGCGCGAGGGCCCCGGCGTCCAGCTGCCAGACGTGGCGCAGCTGAGGCAGCGCGGCGCACGCCGAGCCGACGGTCATCAGGCCCTGTTCGTCCTCGACCACCACACCCACGCAGTTGGCGTCGCGGAGGATCCACGCGACCTGGTCGTGCGACGAGGTCGGGTAGATCGGGACGATCTCGGCTCCCACCGCCCAGAGCGCGTAGCTGAGTACGGTCCACTCGTAGCGGGTGCGAGCCATGATGGCCACGCGGTGCCCCGGATACAGCCCGGACGCGATGAAACCCCTGGCCAAGTCGGTGACTTCGTCCCGCAACTCGATCGCGGTCACCGGTGACCAGGTCATGGGGGAAGTACCGGAACGGCGTGCGATCTGCGGAAGCAACGGAGTGCGCTCCGCCGTGTCGAAGAGACTGTCTGCGAGTCCTCCCTGCATCAGGGGCAGAGCCGGTGACGGAACTTCGGACACGTGCATGCGCCGCTCCAGCATTCTTCTCACAGCGCCCTCGCCGATGGAGGCTTGGGAACCGGGGCGATCGAAATCTAACCCACACCGAAGACAACCGCGTCCTGAACCCCCAAGTGGCTTGATCTGACGGCGTTTCAGGCCTGATTGATCGTTTCGTACGGGGGAGGGCCGGATGATTCGCGCATGGATGAGCAGGCTCATACGGGACGGACGTAGTAATGGGTATGTCGATGTTCATGGCGATCAGGCACGATTGCGGTGGTACGGGGATGCCGGGCGGAGTACACGGGTGATGAAGCGGGAACCACGTCCGCTCCTCGCCCGCGTCGGTGGTGAGGACGCCGTGCCGCCCGCCGCAGCGCCCGCGCCCTCTCCCGCACCCGACGGGCCCGCCTCGGCGCCCGACAGGAGTCCATGGAGCCGGCTCGAAGTGCTGCGCCGGCATCGTCGATGGCTGCTCCCGCTCGTCGTGGCCGTACTGCTGGGCCAGATGGCGGTCGCGATGGTCACCACGGCCGTGGAGCAGACGCCGACCATCGACGAGCCCGTGTACGTGGGAGCGGCCGAGGTCTATCTGGAGCAGCACAGCCTGCGCTACAACCCCGAGCATCCGCCGCTGGGCAAGCTGGTCATCGCGGCCGGTCTGGCGTTCACCGATGTGCACCTCGACCCCGCCTTCACGGGCGACCAGACGGCGCTCGGGCGGCATCTGCTGTACGAATCGGGCAACGATCCGTGGCGAGTGATGCTGTTCGCACGGCTGCCCATGATCGTACTGACGCTGCTGTTCGGCTTGGTCGTCTTCGCGTTCGCGCGCGATCTCGCCGGCCCGGTGGGCGGGTTGGCGGCGCTCGCGCTGTACGCGTTCTCGCCCGATGTCATCGCGCACGGATCGCTGGCCACACTCGACGTACCGGCGGCCGGCTTCCTGCTGACGTCGGTGTGGCTGCTGTGGCGGGCCCGCGGACGGCCGGTCCTCTATCTCCCGCTCGCCGGTCTCGCGCTCGGCGCGGCGCTGGCGACGCGCATGAACACCCTGGTGGCGGTGCCGGTGCTGCTGCTCCTGGCCGTCCTGTCGTTCTGGTCCGCCCGTCGCACACGGGGCCTCGGCAGGCGCGGGACGCTGCGACTCGTCGCGTACGGCGTGGTGGCGGCGGCCGGTGTGGCGCTGGTCGCCGTCGCCGTGGTGTGGGCCACCTACCTGGCCGTCGACCCGCGGCTGCCCTGGCCGACGCCCAGGAATGTGCCGGACATCCGCGGGAAGCGCGGCCTCCTCACCGCCTGGCTGCCGCTGCCGGAGCCGTACCGCGAC
Source organism: Streptomyces scabichelini (assembly GCF_011045015.1). GTDB lineage: Bacteria > Actinomycetota > Actinomycetes > Streptomycetales > Streptomycetaceae > Streptomyces > Streptomyces scabichelini. The sequence goes on from NZ_JAAKZY010000047.1 coordinate 10,394, forward strand.
GGCATGCGCATCCAGTTCGGCATCGAGTACTCGACGAAGGGCGGCGGCTTCCTGTTCGGCCGGCGCTACTTCGGCGCGCTGTGGTACTACCTGCCGGCCGCGGTGCTGGTGAAGACGCCGCTGGGCATGCTCGCGCTGTGGGCGGCCGGTGGCATCGCCCTGCTGACGGTTCGCCGGCTGCGGCCCGCGGCGCCGTACGTGCTGGTGCTCCCGGCGGTGCTGTTCGCCATGCTTCTGGAGGGATCGCGCGGCTTCGGGGTCCGGTACGTCATCTTCATGCCGATGTTCCTGGCCGTCGCCGCGGCCGGCGTACTGGCCTTCCGCAGACGGTGGGCGTACGGGGTGACGGCGGCGCTGGTCGTGTTCGTCGCGGTGAGCTCGCTGCGGACGTATCCGTACTATCTCCCGTACTCCAACGAAGCCTTCGGCGGGCCTTCGAAGACCCACCTGCGTCTGCACGACTCGAACGTCGACTGGGGCCAGGACCTGGGCCGCCTGGCCGACCGCCTGCGGCAGCGCTACCCGGACCAGCGGGTGTGGCTCGTCTACAAGGGCAGTGGCGTCCCGGCGTACTACGGCATCGACGCCCGCGACCCGTTCAAGGCGAAGCCGGACGATGTCCGCGGGCTGTTCGTCGTGTCGAATTCCGCGGTCGCCAAGGCCGAGCCCGGAGGGCCGCTCGAGGCACTGATCGAGAGCAGCAGGCCGATCGACGAGGTCGGCCACTCGATCACGATCTTCCGCCGGTCCTGAGGGAGCCCGGTCCTGCGGGGGAGCCGGTCCTGAGCGGGAGCCGGTCCTGCCATACGAGCGTGACGCGGTTGCCCGGCGGTGGCGCCGTGTCCTTCTCACGCCACCGCCGTGCCGGGTGCCGACGTCAGGCGGCGGTGGCGGTGGCCTCGGAGGTGAGCTGCTGGATGACCTCGGTCAGACCGGCGACGACCTCGTTGTCCTCGGAGGGGTGGGTGTCCGCGAAGCGGGTGACCGAGCCGGGGATGGAGAGCTTGACGTCCTCCAGGACCGTACCGCCGGCGATGCCGGCGGACTTGCGGGCGTCGTCCTGCGCCCACACGCCGCCGTACTGGCCGAAGGCGGTGCCGACCACGGCGACCGGCTTGCCGGAGATGGCACCGGCGCCGAACGGGCGGGACAGCCAGTCGATCGCGTTCTTCAGCACGGCCGGCATGGTGCCGTTGTACTCCGGCGAGAACAGCAGGAACGCGTCGACCTGGCTCGCCGCGGCACGCAGCCGGGCGGCGGCCTCGGGCACGTTGCCCTCGACGTCGATGTCCTCGTTGTAGAACGGCACCTCGGCCAGGCCCTCGAAGAGCGTGATCTCGACGCCGGCGGGAGCGTGCTTGACGGCCGTCTCGGCGAGCTGACGGTTGTGCGAACCGGCGCGAAGGCTGCCGACGAGAGCGAGGATGCGTACAGACATGGTGTGGAACTCCCAGAAAGAGTGAGCCGGAGCAAACGGACCGCGGTCCGCTACTGTTGTACCAGCCAAACGGACCGCGGTCCACTTGTATTCCTCTGGCGCTAGGCTGAAGTCATGACCGAGCCGCTCCCACCCTTTCCCGATGTGCAGGACACCCTTGGGCAGGTGGATCTCACACTCCCCTCGGCCGGCGGGCGACCCCCGCTGCGGGCCGACGCCGCGCGTAACCGCACGCGCCTGCTGGAGGTGGCCGCCGAGCTCGCCGCCGAGCGCGGGGCCGCGAACGTGACCATGGAGGCCGTCGCCACTGCCGCCAAGGTCGGCAAGGGCACCGTCTTCCGCCGGTTCGGCGACCGGGCCGGGCTCATGTACGCGCTCCTGGACCACCACGAGCAGCAGCTCCAGGCCGCTTTCCTCATGGGCCCGCCCCCGCTGGGCCCTGACGCCCCCGCCGCCGAGCGCCTGCGTGCCTTCGGCCCGGCCGTCATCCGTCACGAACACGCCCACCGCGACCTCTACCTGGCCGCCCACGAGGACGCCGCCCGAAATTACCGCGGCCCGGCGTACCAGCTCAGGATCGGCCATGTCGCCCTGCTGCTACGGCAGTTGAAGACGGGCGGCGACATCGAACTCATGGCGCACACTCTGCTCGGCTACATCGGCACCCTCCTCGCCGACCACCTGGTGACCCAGCGGGGAATGTCCTTGGAACGACTGGAAGCCGGCTGGTACGACCTCGTCGCGCGCCTCGGCGCAGCCGCGTAGCCCGCCGGGAAAAGACACCATAAGAATTCGGCCACGCGCGGCAACCTTCGTGCGGCCGGTGGCGACAAGGAGGTGCGGGCCAACCGCAACTTCAGAAAACTTGAATGAAAGTAACGACGTGGGTAAGAGAGCAGCCCATCGCGGGGCTCGGCGCAGGACGACGAACCGTCGAAGAAACGTGCTGATCAGCGCGCTGGCCGCGGTCCTGACCAGCGGCGCGATCGTCGGTGGGGTGCTCATGTCGGCTTCCGCGTCCGGACCCGACGCCGGGACGTACCAGCTGGTGAACGCCGCCGACGGCAGGTGTCTGACCGTGCCGTCGAGCGGTGTGCAGTTGGGGGCGGTGACCTGTGACGATGCCGCCGCGCAGACGTGGCAAGTCACCGAGTCCGGCGAGGGGTTGAGGGTGAAGGCCGCGTCAGGAGGCCTGTGCGTCGACGTGAGGAGTGCGTCGACGTCGGGCGGCACGGCCGTGCAGCAGCAGAGCTGCGGTGACGGCACCTCACAGGTCTGGAAGGCTCGCGAGGCCGGCGAGGCGTACCACCTCGTGAACGACAACAGCGGCAAGTGTCTGAACATCGAGGGCGGGCTGGCGCAGCAGGACTCCTGTGACAAGGCGAGCAGCAAGAGCTGGACCCTGAGGGCGGTGTCCGACCTGTCTCCGACGCCCACGAAATCCCCGTCTCCGTCGGCGTCTCCCTCGTCATCTACATCGCCCTCGGCGTCCCCGTCCGCGTCCGCTTCCGCCTCACCGAGCAAGCGCGCCAGGGCCACCGCCTCGGCGGCCCCGTCTCGTACCCCTTCCGGCAGCACCGCCCTCGGCGCGTGGCCGAACGCCCCGGCGGGCGAGCGGGTGTCCGCCACCATCGAGGTCTCCGGCAGTTACGACGGCGGTATGAAGCGTTACTCCGGTTCCGGCGAACTGGGCGGCGCCGGGCAGGACGAGGACCAGGACGCCCTGTTCGAGCTGGCCGACGGAGCCGTGCTGAAGAACGTCATCCTGGGTGCCCCGGCCGCCGACGGCATTCACTGCCTGGGCAGTTGCACCCTGCAGAACGTGTGGTGGGAGGACGTCGGCGAAGACGCTGCCACCTTCAAGGGCACGTCCGCATCGGCCACGTACACCATCGACGGCGGCGGTGCGAGACAGGCCGACGACAAGGTCTTCCAGCACAACGGCGCCGGCACCGTGACGATCAAGAACTTCCAGGTCGAGAACTTCGGCAAGCTCTACCGGTCCTGCGGCAACTGCGACACCCAGTACGAGCGCCATGTCGTGGTCAGCAACGTGAAGGCGACCGGCCCCGGCCAGGTGCTGGTCGGCGTCAACGCCAACTACGGCGACACCGCCACGCTCTCCGGCATCACCGTCGTCGGCGACAGGGAACTCACTGTCTGCGAGCGCTTCCAGGGCAACAGCTCAGGCGACGAACCGACGAAGCTCGGCAGCGGCGCGGACGGCACCCACTGCCGTTACACCTCTTCGGACATCAGGTACCGGTGATCGCTGTCGGGCGGCAACTGCCCCACGGCGGTGTCACCCGGCGTGCCCGGGATCGGTGAGGACTGCGTGGATGACGCGTCGTGCGACGGTCGCCATGACCGGGTTCGTGTCCTGGTAGTAGCGCAGTTCGTCGAGCGCGATCGACAGCGCCCAGCCGCGGCCTCGCTCCCAGGCCGCGTCATCGCACTCCAGGGCGGCGCGGAAGACGCCGCGTGCGTCGGGCGGCAGCAGGTACCACGCCGCGATCAGGTCGACGGTGGGATCGCCCAGGCCAAGACATCCGAAGTCGATCACGGCGCCGAGCCGCCCGCGGACGATCAGCACGTTCCCTGGCTGCAGGTCCGCGTGGATCCAGACCGCCGGCCCTGGCCATGTGGGGGCGAGCAGGGCCGCGTCCCAGGCGGCGGTCGCCGCGTCGGTGTCGACGATCCCGCGCAGTTCCTCGATCGCGGCACGCGTCGAAGCGTCTCGCGCGGTCAAGGGCTCACTGCGGTAGGAGGCAGGCCCGTCCGCGGGATCGATCCGGTGCAGCGCGGCGACGAACTCCGCCAGATCCCTGGCGAGCAGGCCGGGATCGGCGATACGCGCGACGGCCGGATTCTCGCCGTCGAGCCAGCGATAGACGGACCACGGCCATGGATAGCCCTCAGCCGGCAGTCCCTTGCCCAGCGGTACGGGAATGGCGACCGGAAGCGACGGAGCAAGCCGAGGCAGCCACTGGTGCTCCTTCTCCACATCGCTCGCGGCGCCCTCGATACGGGGGAGCCGCACGGACATGTCCCCGCCGAGCCGGTACATGGCGTTGGACGTGCCGGCGGACTCGATCAGCTCGACGGGAAGATCCGCCCACTGCGGAAACCGCGCCGCGACCAGCCGGCGTACGAGCGGCACGTCGATGTCCACCTCGTCGGCATGCATGTTGGCGGCGCCCATGAGCACCTTCCTGAAATCGGAGGCTGTCGGCCAAGGGCCCATACGAACGGTCCTGCACGTCACCCGTCAACTCATTTCCCCAGTACAGCTCTGTAGCCTGGAGCCATGGATGGCGGCGTGGTGACGCTGTTCCTGTGCGGCGATGTGATGCTCGGGCGCGGCGTCGATCAGATCCTTCCGCATCCCGGCGATCCGGCCCTGCGGGAGGGCTACGTCGACGACGCCCGCTCCTACGTCGGGGTGGCGGAGGCCGTCAACGGCCCGATCCCCGCCCCTGTGGCCCCCTCCTGGGTCTGGGGCGACGCGCTTCGGGTGCTGAAGGAGGCGTCCCCGGATGCCCGGATCGTGAACCTGGAGACGGCCATCACGCGCAGTGACGCCTTCGACGCCGGGAAGGCGATCCACTACCGGATGCACCCGGCCAACATGCCCGCCCTCACCGTGGCCAGGCCCGACGTCTGCGTCCTGGCCAACAACCATGTGCTGGACTTCGGCCACCCGGGTCTCGAGGAGACGCTCCATTCGCTGTACCGCGCGGGTCTGCGGGCGGTCGGAGCGGGGCGCAACGCCGACGAGGCGCACGCGCCCGCGACGGTCACGGTCAGCCGCAGCGCACGTGTGCTGGTGTTCGCCCTCGGGATGGAGTCCAGCGGCATCCCGCCGGGCTGGGCGGCGACCGAGTACCTGCCCGGCGTGGCCTACGCCCCCGCGCCGACGGCCGCCGAGGCCGCCGCGACGGTCGAGCGCGTGCGGCAGACGAAGCTTCCGGGCGATATCGCGGTCGTCTCCGTGCACTGGGGTTCCAACTGGGGTTACCGCGTCTCCCGGGACCAGATCCGCTTCGCGCGCGCTCTGGTCGACGGCGGCGTCGACGTCGTGCACGGGCACTCCTCGCACCATCCCCGCCCCATCGAGGTGTACCGCGACCGGCTGATCCTCTACGGCTGCGGCGACTTCATCGACGACTACGAGGGCATCCGGGGCTACGAGCGCTACCGCGACGACCTTCGCCTCGCCTACTTCGTCTCTGTGGAGGCGGACACCGGGCGGCTGGCCGGTGTCCGCATGGTGCCGCTGCGGGTCCGGCGGATGCGGCTGGAGCCCGCCTCGGACGAGGACAGCGCATGGCTGCACGAGACACTCGACCGGATCAGCGCAGGGGTCCACATCACCCTGGACCCCGACGGCGCGTTCCGACTCCCGCGTCCGGCCGCCGCGCACGGAACCCGGGGGACGGAGACGGGCAGGTGAACCGTTGGCTGCGGCTGACCCTGCTCGGCGTGGGGGCGATGAACTCGCCGCGGTTCGCCCCGGCCGGTCTGCTGCTGCGGTGTGCCGGTCACCGTGTGGCCTTCGACGGCGGACCCGGGGCCGAACCACCGCCTGGGCGGCTCGCCGCCTGGCTCGTCACTGACGAGCAGGCGGAACTGCGGTCCGAACTGCGGCGGCGCGCGGCCGCGCAGGGCGTCCAGGTGCGGGCCGGTGACCTGGACCTCGGCGAGGTACGGGTGTGCTGCCGCCCGGTGGAGCACACGTCGCACCCCGCGTACGGCTATCGCATCGAGGCGGGCGGCCTGGTGGTGGTCTGGGCGCCGGAGTTCTGGGAGTTCCCGGGCTGGGCCGCGGAGGCGGACCTGATGTTCGCCGAGGCCGCGTCCTGGGACCGGCCGATACGGTTCCGGGGCGGCGTGGGCGGCCATATGTGCGTACGCGACGTCGCCGAGCAGGCCGCACGGCACGGGGTGCGGCGACTGGTGTACGCCCACATCGGCCGGCCCACCATCCGGGCGATCGACGCCGGGTTGAAGCCTCCGACGGGCGAATGGGGCGTCGAAGGCCGCACCTACTCCTTGCGGTGGCACTCCTTGCGGTGGGAGGAGAGGGCCGCCGCCCACAGCATCGGGAGCCCTCGCCGCAGCCGATGACGCGCTCAGCCGTCGCCGATGACGCGCTCAGCCGTCGCGCCGATGAAGGGCTCAGCCGTTCCCGCCGTCGTCGTACGGATCGCGCGGGGCCTGGACCGGTTTGGCCTCGGTGACGTTGATGAACGGGATGATGCCGTCGTTGACGGGGTCCTTGGTCCGCTTGCCGGTGTAGGTGCCGGTGACTTCGAGCCAGGTGTCGGGTTGCAGGACGGGGGGAGTCCGGCCGGACAGGCCGATCTTGACGGGCTGGCCGTCGGCGGCGCAGCAGTTGAGCGCGATGCGGACGAGGTACGGCGTGCCGCCGCGGTCGAGGGCGACGAAGCCGGTGACCTTGACCTGCCGGTCGCGGAGGGAGCGTCCCTGGTCGTAGGCCGCGCGGCCGGCGTAGTCGACGAGGCTCAGCCGCACGGGATCACCCGCGGGGAGATCGGGGAAGCCCCAGGGCTTTTGCAGGGCCGTGCCGGTGCGCATGGCGCTGTAGGAGCCCAGTGCGGGCGGGGCGACCAGGATGAGAGCGAGCAGGGGCAGGACGAGAAGCCAGGCGACGCGGGGTTCGCGGTGGGCATGACCGTGTCCCTCGTGGTGCTCGGACTCGGGCCGGTCCTCCTCGGCCTTCTCCTGAGCCGCGGCCTTCTCCTTGGCCGCGGGCTGCTCCTGAGCCGCGCGCGGCCGTCGCATTTCGTACCAGACGGTGGCGACGGCGGCGACGATCAGGACGATGCCGGCCGCGAGCAGCAACGGGCGCAGCCCGGCCTTGACGTACCGCAGGTAGAGGTCGGTGAAGCCGGCGTGCAGCAGTGACCCGCCGATGAGGAACAACACGGCCGCCTGTGCCTGCCGGCTCACAGCAGCACCGCCCCGACCAGGACCGACATCAGGATGCCCAGGGCGAAGGTGGCGGGGGCGAACCGCAGCGCGAACCCGCGGCCGAACGTGCCGGCCTGCATGGCGAACAGCTTCAGGTCGATCATCGGCCCGACCACGAGAAACGCGAGCCGGGAGGTGAGTGAGAACTGCGACAGGGACGCGGCCACGAACGCGTCGGCCTCGGAGCAGATCGACAACAGCACCGCGAGGACCGCCAGGGCGAGGACCGACAGCACAGGGTTGTCGGCCGCGGCCTGCAGCCAGCTTGCCGGTACCACGGCTTTCAGGGTGGCCGCGGCCATCGCGCCGACGACGAGGAAGCCGCCCGCGTGCATCACGTCGTGCCGTACGGATCCCCAGAACGCCGCGCCCTTGCTGAGCCCGTCGGACGTCGGGCGGGCCGGCGGGCGCAGCCAGTCGGTACGGCCGAGGCGTTGCCACAACCAGCCCATCGCGCACGCCACCAGCAGACTCGCCACGAACCGGGCGAGGACCATCTCCGGCTTGCCGGGAAACGCGACGGCGGTGGCGGTCAGCACGATCGGGTTGATCGCCGGCGCGGACAGCAGGAACGCGAACGCCGCCGCGGGGGCGACGCCCCGGCGCACCAGCGCCCCGGCCACCGGCACGGAGGCGCACTCGCAGCCCGGCAGGACCGCCCCGCCCATCCCGGCGACCGGCACGGCCAGGGCGGGCCGTTTCGGCAGCGCACGGGCGAAGAAGGAGGGCGGAACGAACACGGCGATGACCGCCGACAGCAGCACGCCGAGGACGAGGAAGGGCAGGGCCTGGACCATCACCGCGACGAACACCGTCATCCAGCTCTGCATCACCGGCGGCGACACGGCCTCGCGGATCGGCCCCTGCAGGGCCACCACCACAAGCAGCAGCATGATCAGGACGAGGGACGAGTCGACCTGCCGCCATCCCTGCGGTTCGTCCGCGTCGCGCTGATCGCCCCGGGGCGGGGCTGCCTTGGTGATGGTCACGGGTGGGATACCTCCAGCGGGGAGGGGGTTCGCGGGCGGATTCCCCTCACCTCCAGTACGCCGATTCAGGCACGGTTGCTCATCTTGTTCCTCAACCTACGTGTGCGGTGCGTCTCCCCATGCGGCGGCCTGCTCGTCATGAGGCGGCCTACTCGTCGGCCCCGGTGAGCGGTTCATCGGAGGGAGGGATGATCCTCGCTTCGAGGTTCGGTTCGGGCATATCCGGATCGAACGGGAACATGGGGCGGCGGATGCGGTGGTGGCCGAGCCGCGGAAGGTCCTGGTCGACACCGCCGGGCGTGAGCGCGAGCTGCCAGCCGACGGACATGTCGAACAATTCCGGCTCGAGGTAACCGATCTTGACGATGACGATGTCGGCGCCGCGCGGGTCGAGCGCGAGGCCCGTGAAGTCGTGCTCGTGGTGGTAGGGCTTGCGGAGTTTGGTGAGGATCGCGTACACGCTGCCGACCCGCAGGACGGCCTCGGTCCCGGCGTCGCGGTCGCCGTGCCGGACGGCATGGACGACACCCGTCATCGTCAGCGGCCTGGCGTGCCGGTCGTCGACCTCCGCACCGGCCGTGACCGTGACGGTCGCGCCGATGCCCGCCTTCTCCGCGGCCTCGACGGCGGCCGGACCGGGCACGGACGCGTAGATGACGACCGGTCCGTCCGGCCGCTGGAACTCCGGTCTGCCGAGGACCCGCCCGAGTCCCCACGTGACGTCGCCGGCACCGCCCGCGGTCGGGTTGTCGCCGGTGTCGCTGATGAAGTACGGCCGGGCGTCGGAGGCCAGGGCGTCGTCGAGGCATTCGTCCAGCGAGCCGGTCGGCGCGACGAACGCGAACTCGCGCCGCGCGTCCCAGAATCCGCGGGCCAGGCGTTCTGCGCCCGCGGCCACGGCGGGCTCCGACGGTCCGGTGACGACGACCGCGGCCCGGTTGCGCGGCTCGTCCGCCCAGGCGTACCCGACCCAGATCGCGGCGTCGATGACGCCGTCCATGGTCTCCACCTCGTCGACCGCCGCGTAGACGCTCTTCGCGGGCTCGATGCGCGTCGAGGTCTGCTCGCCGGCCAGGAGCACGGGCACCGGGACCCAGGCCTTCACCGGCCGGGGCGCACCGGTCGCGAGCAGGTCCACGAGGTTGCGCGCGGCCCGCTCTTTCGTCTCCATGTGGTCCTCGTGCGGAGCCATGCGGTAACAGGTGATCAGATCGCTCCGGTGGGCGAGTTCACGCGAGACGTTGCCGTGCAGGTCCATGGAGGTCGACACGATCACGTCCGGGCCGATCGTCGCGCGTATGCGGTCCAGCAGGACCGCTTCGGCGTCGTCGATGCCCTCCACCGTCATGGCGCCGTGGATGTCGTACCAGAGGCCGTCGAGGTGGCCCATCGCCGCCAGCCGCTCGACGAGTTCGTCGGAGAGTTCGGCGTACGCGGCGGCCGTCACCGTGCCGCCCGGCAGCGCCTTGCCGACCAGTGCGCCACGCCATTCGGCGGCGGCCAGGAGCGGCGTTCCCGGCGCGAGGAACGGATAACGCGTCAACACGCTCTCGCCGCGCAGCGGATGGAAGGCGGGGGCCTCCGTCCGCGCGGGCGAGAACGTCGACGACTCGATGCCGAGCCCGGCGACGGCGATGACGGGACGGGCGACGGGGGTACGACCTTGTGGCACGGGTTCTCCTCCGGTTGCCGGTGACTGCGAAGTCCTACGGGTTGCCGGTGGCCGCCTGCAGGGCGTGCGACAGAGCCCGTTGCAGCGCGAACTGCCCCGCTCCGGCCAGCCCGGCGTCGGCACCGAGGCTCGTCCGCTCGATGGCCAGATGCTCGGTCACCAGCGGATGGCACCCTTCGTACAACTGACTTCGTACGGCGGCCACGAACGGTTCCAGCGTCGACAGCAGGCCCCCGAGGTACACGGCGTCGGGGTTGAAGAAGTTGACGTTCGCGGACAGCACCATGCCGAGATACCGGCCGGCCTGGCGTACGGCGCGCGTCGCCTCCGGGTCGGCGTCGGACGCCAGGCCCACGACGTCCTCGACCGACGCGACGTCGAGACCGCGCTCGCGCAGGATCCGCACCAGCGCCGCGCCCGAGGCGACCGTCTCCAGACAGCCGGTGTTGCCGCAGGAGCAGGGGATGTCGTGGCCCGCTTCGACCCGGGTGTGGGTGATCTCACCGGCGGCGCCGGTCCCACCGCGGTACAGCCGCCCGTCGGCGATGACGCCGGCACCGATCCCGGAACCCATCTTCACGGTGATCGACTGGCGGCGCTCGGCCGGCTGGACGCTGTGCTCGCCGACGGCCATGCAGTTGGCGTCGTTCTCGATCGCCGCCGGGACGCCGAACCGGTCCTCCAGCCAGGCCAGGACGGCGAACCTGTTCCAGCCGGGCATGCGCGCGGGCAGCGTCACCGTGCCCGACTCGACGTCGACCGGTCCGGGCAGGCAGAGGCCGACACCCCGCAGCAGATCCCGGCCGTGCCGCTCGGCAAGGCCTTCCAGCGTCTCGGCGAGTCCGGGGAGCGCCGCCTCCGGTCCCTGCGCCGTCGCGAACGGCACGGTCGAGACATCGGTGAGGCCGCCACCGGGCAGTACGACGCCGACGCGGGCGTGTCTGCCGCCCAGGTCGGCCGCGACCGCGAACCCCTCGGTCCCGCCCAGACGCAGGATCTTGCGCGGACGCCCTCCGGTGGACGAGCGCGTGCCCTGCTCCGCCACCAGCCCATGGGCCACGAGCTGACTCACCGTCAGCGAGATCGTGGACGGCGCGGCGCCGAGGAGGTCGGCCAGTTCGGTACGGGTGGCCGCCTGCCCCGAGGCGAGGAGTTCGAGGACACGCTCGGCCAGCGAGGAGACACCCGTGGCGCCCCTGCGGTGCGACGCGCTTTTTTCAGGCATGGATGAAGTAACTTCCGACGCGGGTCCGGGGCGACGAGCGTACGACCCCGAAGCAGCCTCCCGACTTTTTCCAGAACAGCAGAAACAGACTTTTTACAGCAACCATCCTGTTTCTTCGGACAGTTGGGTCGTTGACTGGCCTCGCCCCACCACCTGAAGCCCCTTCGAGGAGAGCCATGTCCCCTGCTCGCCCGAGACTCGTCGCCGGTGTTGCCGTCTCAGCGAGCGCGCTGCTGCTCGCGGGCTGCTCCGGGACGAGCGACACGCCGTCCGCGTCACGCGACTCCATCAACTACGCGCTGCCCGCGAACTTCACCCCGAACTGGATCCTGCCGATCGGCACCGCGGCCCACCTCAACACCAACAACAGCTCCATCTCGGACAGCCTGTGGGAGCGGCTCGTCGCCTACGACGGCTCCACCGGAAAGATCGCCTGGAACAAGCAGGCCTCCATCGCCACCGACGCCGACTTCGCGTCCGACGGAAAGAGCGTCGACATCACGCTCGGCGACCGCAGTTGGAGCGACGGCAAGCCGGTCACCTCGCGCGACGTCGAGTTCTGGTTCAACCTCATCAAGGCGAACAAGGCGGAGTGGGCGCACTACAACCCCGGCAAGGCGCCGGACAACTGGAAGTCGTTCAAGGCCGTCGACGACCGCCACTTCACCATCACCTTCGACCAGACCTACAACTCCCAGTGGATGCTCGCCAATCAGCTGAGCTTGATCACCCCGCTGCCCCAGCACGCGTGGGACAAGACCGGCGCGTCCGCGAAGGTGTCCGACGCCGACCGTACGGCCGCGGGCGCCAAGCAGGTATGGACGTACCTCAACACGGCCGCGAAGAACATCTCCGGGTACGAGAAGAACACACTGTGGAAGACCATCAGCGGCCCCTACTCGGTCAAGTCCTTCTCGACGTCCGGCAAGGTCGCGCTCGCCGCCAACAAGAAGTACGACGGCGGTGAGAAGGCCAACATCGCGACCGTGAACCTCCTGCCGTTCACGACCGCGGACGCGGAGAAGAACGCGCTGCGCTCCGGCAGCGTCGACTACGGCTACATCGAGGCGACCGACCTCGACCAGAAGGAGCAGTTCACCGCGCGGGGCTACTCGGTGAAACCGTGGTCCGGCTGGGCGATCACGTACATGCCGTACAACTTCAACAACCCGGCCATGGGCGCCGTGTTCAAGCAGCTGTACGCCCGCCAGGCCATCCAGCGGTCGATCGACCAGACGAGCCTGGCGAAGGTCATCTTCAACGGCACCGCCATCGCCGGCTACGGCCCGATCCCGCAGGGGCAGGCGTCAGACTTCGTGTCGCGGGAGCAGAAGGACAACCCGTATCCCTTCTCGACCTCGGCCGCCAAGTCGCTGCTGACGAGCCACGGTTGGACCGAGCAGGGCGGTGTCATGGTCTGTACGGAACCGGGAGGCGGCGACGGGCAGTGCGGTGAAGGCGTCGCCGAGGGAACGAAGTTCGAGATGGGGGTGCTGTCGCAGTCCGGCTCGACCGTCACCGACAACATGATGAGCGCGATCCAGTCCTCCCTCGCGAAGACCGGGATCAAGTTCTCGATCAAGACCGCGCCCGTCAACTCGGTCCTGTCCCAGACCCCGCAGTGCACGTCAGGCCAGTCGATCTGCAAGTGGCAGCTCTCCTTCTTCGGCACGGCCGGCAGCTGGTACTTCTCCGCCTTCCCGACCGGCGACTCGCTGTTCCAGACCAAGGGCGGCTCGAACTTCGGCAACTACTCGAACCCGGAGACCGACAAGCTCATCACCGCCTCCACGACGTCGACCTCGTCACAGGCCGTACAGGACTACAGCGCGGCTCTCGCCAAGGACCTGCCGGTCATCTGGCTCCCGGAGCCCGTCTACCAGATCTCGGTCATCAAGGAAGGCCTCGGCGGCTTCTCCCAGGACTCGCTCGCCAACTTCCACCCGGCGCAGTGGAAGTGGACCAGCTGACGGCGTATGGACACCTTCCTCTACCTGACCAGGAGGATCCTCCAGGCCCTCGCGGTGATCCTCATCGTGACGGTGGTGGTCTTCTGCCTCCTGCACGCTCTGCCCGGGGGTCCCGCACGCGGGATCCTCGGCCCGCAGGCGACGGCCCAGCAGATCGCCGCGTTCAACCACGAGCAGGGCCTCGACCGACCGCTCCCCGTCCAGTACGTCTACTACCTCAACACCCTTCTCCACGGCGACCTCGGCACCTCGTACACGCTCAACGAGGCCGTCTCCCGCCTCATCGAGCAGCGGCTGCCCAAGACACTCGTCCTGACCGTCCTGTCCGCGATCGCCGGGCTCGCGCTCGCGATCCCCCTCGGCATGTGGCAGGCCGTGCGACGCAACAGGCCGGTGGACTACGTCATCACGACGCTGAGCTTCGTCGCGTACTCGACACCGGTGTACTTCCTCGGGCTCGTCCTCGTGCTCGTGTTCACACAGGTCCTGAACTGGTTCCCCTCGCAGGCGCCCCAGGGCGACACGCTGGGGCAGGTGTTCGCGCAGCCCAACGCGCTTGTCCTGCCCGTCGTCGCGGGAGCCGCCTCCATGGTCGCCGTGTTCAGCCGGTACATGCGCGCCGCGACGCTCGAGAACCTTTCCGAGGACTACGTACGGACCGCGCGGGCCGGCGGCTCACGGCCGCGCGCGATCCTGTGGCGGCATGTGCTGCGCAACTCGCTGACGCCCGTCGTCGCGATGCTCGGCTACTACGTGCCCGTGCTCTTCGGCGGCGCGCTCGTGGTCGAGCAGCTCTTCAACTACCCGGGCATGGGGCTGCTGTTCTGGAGCGCCGCGCAGTCCTCCGACTATCCCGTCCTGCTGGGCTGCGTCCTCGTCATCTCCGTCGCGACCGTCATCGGCACACTCCTCGCCGACGTCGTCCAGCGGATCATCGACCCCCGAGTGAAGGCGGACCGGACATGAGCGCCGTACTGCACACGACACCGCCGGTGGAGGCGGTCGCGGGCCACCGCCTGTCCCTGCGGCGGTTCGCGCGGAACAGGCTCGCCGTCGCCGGGCTCGTGGTGGTCGTACTGTTCCTGCTCTTCTGCTTTGTCGGTCCCTTCCTCCACTCGACCGACCAGACCCACACGAACCTCACGCAGGTGAACCTCGCCCCGAGCGGCGCACACCTGCTCGGCACCGACGCGGTCGGGCACGACGAGCTCGGGCGGCTGATGTTCGGCGGGAAGGTCTCACTCCTCGTCGGCCTCGCGGCCGGCATCCTCGCGACTGTCATCGGGACGCTCTGGGGCGCGGTCGCCGGCTATGCGGGCGGCTGGATCGACGCGGTCATGATGCGCGTCGTCGACGCGGGCATCGCCATCCCGGCGCTGTTCATCCTCCTCGTCGTCTCGGCCATCACGACCCCGGACACGCTCGGGCTGATCGTCATCCTGGGGTTGGTGTCGTGGCTGGTGCCCTCCCGTCTCGTCCGGGCCGAAACGCTCACGCTCAAGAGCCGCGACTACGTGCTGACCCTCCGCGCGATCGGCGGCACGCACGGACGGGCGATCACCCGGCACATCCTGCCGAACTCGGTCTCGACCATCGTGGTCGCCGCGACGTTCCAGGTCGCCGACGCGATCCTGCTCGTCGCGTACGTGTCCTATCTCGGCCTGGGCGTCCAGCCGCCGTCGACGGACTGGGGCGGGATGCTGTCGGCCGGTCTCACCGCCGCGTACTCCGGGCGCTGGTGGCTGATCGTGCCGCCCGGCCTCGCCATCATCCTCGTCGTGTGCGCGTTCAACGCGATCGGGGACGGGCTGCGGGACGCGTTCGACGTGAGGGGGCGCGGATGACGGCGATCCTGGAGATCGAGAACCTGGGCGTCACGTTCTCGACGGAGACGGGTCACGTACCCGCCGTACGCGGGGTGTCGCTGCACGTCCGGCCCGGCGAAACGCTCGCGCTCGTCGGCGAATCCGGGTCCGGGAAGTCGACGGTCGCGCTCGCCGCGATGGGGCTGCTGCCGGTCAACGCCCGTGCGTCGGGGCGTGCTTCGATCGGCGGAACCGACGTCATCGGCGCCGCCGAGGCCGAACTCGCGGGGCTGCGCGGCCGTGTGGCGTCGATGGTGTTCCAGGAGCCCGCCACAGCGCTCGACCCGCTCACCCGGATCGGGGCGCAGATAGCGGAAGTCGTACGGAACCACCGGGCGATGTCGGCGCGTGACGCCGCGCGCGAGGCGGTCGCACTCCTGCGCCGGGTCGGCATTCCCGAACCCGAGAACCGGGCATCCGCGTACCCCTTCCAGCTGTCCGGCGGCCAGCGGCAGCGCGTGGTCATCGCCATGGCGATCGCCAACGCCCCGAGCCTGCTGATCGCGGACGAGCCGACCACCGCGCTCGATGTCACGGTCCAGGCCGAGATCCTCGACCTGCTGCGCGCCCTCGCCGCCGACTCCGGAACCGGTGTCCTGCTCGTCACGCACAACATGGGCGTCGTAGCCGACTTCGCGGACCGGGTCGCCGTCATGCTGGAGGGGGAGGTCGTCGAGACCGGGCCGGTGGAGGAGGTCCTGCTCCGGCCCACGCACGCCTACACGAAACGGCTCCTCGGGGCGGTACCGCGGCTGGCTGTGGCCGAGGCGGGGCAGCCGGACCCCGGATCGGAAGGCGCCGCCCGAACGCGGCCCTCCGGGGAACCGGTGGTCGACCTGCGGGACGTATCGGTGCACTTCGGCCGCGGACGCCGTACGGTACGGGCCCTCAGCGATGTCTCGCTCACCGTCCGCCCCGGCGAAACCGTGGGCCTCGTCGGTGAGTCGGGCTCCGGCAAGTCCACGGCGGCCCGTGTCGCGCTCGGTCTCCTGCCCCCGGCTTCCGGCTCCGTCTCGCTCTTCGGCGCCGATCTCGGCCGGGCCCGGGGGCGTGCGCGGCGTGCCCTGCTGGCCGGCGTCGGTGTGGTTCTCCAGGACCCGGTGGCCTCGCTCGATGCCCGTATGAGCGTCGCGGAGTGCGTCGCCGAACCGCTGCGCGTGCATCGCAGGGGAATGTCGTCGGCCGAGCGCCGGGCCCGCGTCATGGAGGTCCTCGAACTCGTCCGACTGCCAAGGGACTTGGCGCACCGTGGGCCGCGCGAGTTGTCCGGCGGCCAGCGTCAGCGGGTGAGCCTCGCGCGGGCCCTGGTCCTGGAACCCCGGCTGCTGGTCGCCGACGAGCCGACGAGCGCGCTCGACGTCAGCGTCCAGCAGACGGTGCTGGACGTGATCGGCGAACTCCAGGACGAACTCGGCTTCGCCTGCCTGTTCGTCTCCCACGACCTCGCGGTCGTGCAGCGGTTCGCGGAACGCGTCGTCGTCATGCGGGCCGGGCGCATCGAGGAGCAGGGCACCACCGCGACCACGCTCCTGCATCCCGAGACGGACTACACGCGGCGGCTCATCGCCGCCGTGCCCGTACCGGACCCCGTCCTGCAGCGCCGAAGGCGCGCGGCACGTCAGGCCGCGCTCACCGCCGACGCGACGGGAGCCAAGGCGTGACAGCATCCCGGGCGCGTCCTCCCGTCCCGGAAGTGTTCGCCGGGGTCGACATCGGTGGCACGACCACCCAGGTCGTGCTCTGCACGGCCGACCTCACCGTCGTCGACAGCACGGAGGTGCCCACGCCGGCGTCGCAGGGCGGGCGGGCCATGGTCCGCGCCGCACTCGACGCAGTCGGTCTCCTCCGGGAGCGCGTGCCCGCGCGGCTGCTCGGGGTCGGGGTCGGCGCGGCGGGCGTCGTCGACGCGCGGGCCGGGCGCGTTCTCGTGGCGAGCGACTCGTTCCACTCCTGGGCCGGATTCGCGGTGACGTCGGCGGTCGAGAACGCGCTCGGCGTTCCCGCCTTCCTCGACAACGACGTCAACGCGTTCCTGCGCGGTGAGGTGGCGCAGGGCGCCGTCGCGGGCGAACCGCACGTGCTCGGCATGACGCTCGGCACCGGCGTCGGCGGTGCGCTGTGGATGAACGGCACCCTGCTCGACGGCCCGCACGGGGCCGCGGGCGAGATAGGTCACATCCCCGGCTTCGGTGACCTGCCCTGCTCCTGCGGCGGCCGCGGCCATCTGGAAACGCTCGCCTCCGGCCGCTCCATCGCGACCCGGTACGGCGAGCGGACCGGCCGGAGTCTCACCGCCCGCGCCGTCGCCGAGGCGGCGACCCAGGACGACCCGGACGCGATCGCCGTGTACGAGGCGGCGGGGACGGCGGTCGCCCGCGCGATCCTGATCACCGCCGGCATGGTCGACATCACCACCGCTGTGATCGGCGGCGGTGTCAGCGGGTCGTGGCAGCTCCTCGAACCCCCGCTCCTGGCCGCACTCGCCGCCGAGCCACCCGTCAGCGGTCACCCGCTCCACGTCGTACGGGCCAGCCTCGGAAGCGGCGCGGTCGCGATCGGCGCCGCATCCCGTGCGCGCACGGAACTCGGCGTGGTCACACGAGTGTAGGCACCGTATCCGTGCCCCGAACGCGGGGCCCGTCGGACCCGGGTGAAGTGTCCCTGTGAGACTCGGTGTTGTTGGCATGCAACTGAATTGCTGTGGCTACACTCGCCCACCATGTGTAAGGCCACCCCTACCCGTCAGCGCAAGAAGCCGTCCGACCGCCCACCACGCGCCGAGAGAGGAAGAGGGGTCCGGGACGTCGCGAAGGGAGCTGATGTTTCTTGAAGGCCCGGCTGAAGGCCCGGCACAAGCAGTCCCGCGACCCACGGGGCCACTGGCTGTTACTCCTTCTCGTCCTCCCCGCGATGGCCGCGGTCCTGTTCTTCGAGGGCTGGACCAGCCACGAGATCGACGCCGCGAAGACCCGCACCCCCTGCACCTCGCCCGCACCGGATGCCGTCGCGCGGGGCGGACCCGTGGTGGGCATCAACAGCAACGGCGTCCAGACCGCCTCGATGCCCGCCCGCACCGTCGCCCTCACCTTCGACGGCGGCCCCGACCCCGTCTGGACTCCGCGCTTTCTCGACCTGCTGCGGCAGCACCGGGCACGCGCCACCTTCTTCCTCTTCGGCTCCGAGGCCGCCCGATATCCCGAACTGGTGCGTCGGATCCGCGCCGAGGGCCATGAGATCGGCTCGAACACGTACACCGGCGCTGTCCTGGGCGAGTCGTCGCCCACCCGCTTCTCGGCGGAACTCGACCTGACCGAGAGCGCGTTGGCGAGCACTGCGGACCGGCACCCCAAACTGCTGCGGATGCCGCGGACCACCACGCCGGACACGCTGTGCGGCCGCGAGTGGCGGGCGGCACAGCAGGCCACCACGCGGGGCTACGTACTGGTCGCCGCCGACGCGGAGTCCCGGAAGCCGTCGCAGGGCCTGGTCCGGCAGTTCAGCCAGACGTCGCTCGCCTACGGGGAGACGAAGAAGCTCCTGAAGAGCCGGAACGTGGACCGCTTCACCACCGTGTCGGACGGGGCGAGGCTGGAACCGTACGAGCCCGTGTCCACCGCCGAGCGCTGGCAGGGCACCGCCCTGGTCTGGGTGACCAAGCTCGGGGACGCCTTCTCGAACGCCATGACCTGGGTACTCGGGATCGCGGGCACCCTCGGACTGCTGCGTCTGGCACTGCTCGCCTACTTCGCCCGGAGCCATGTCCGCCGGCTCGAGAGCTCCCGCCCCGGCGCACCCTGGCTGGGGGAGGTGACCGAACCGGTGACGGTGCTCGTGCCCGCGTACAACGAAGAGGCCGGCATCGAGTCCACCCTCCTCTCCCTGCTGGCCTCCACCCACCGGCAGCTGCAGATCATCGTGATCGACGACGGCTCGACGGACCGCACGGCGGACATCGCCGAGGGGATCGGGGACCCGCGCGTCCAGGTGATCCGCAAGGTGAACGAGGGCAAGGCGGTCGCCCTCAACACCGGGCTCGCGCAGGCACGGCACGACATCGTGGTCATGGTCGACGCCGACACCGTCTTCGAACAGGACGCCATCCGCCGGCTCGTCCAGCCGCTGGCGCACCCGGCCGTCGGCGCCGTCAGCGGCAACGCCAAGGTCGGCAACCGGCGCCGCCTGCTCGCCAAGTGGCAGCACCTGGAGTACTGCTTCGGCTTCAACCTCGACCGCCGGATGTTCGAGGTCCTGGAGTGCATGACCACGGTCCCCGGTGCCATCGGCGCCTTCCGCAGGGACGCACTGGTGAGCGTCGGCGGGGTCAGCGAGGACACCCTCGCCGAGGACACCGACCTCACGATGGCGCTGTGGCGGGCGGGCTGGCGGGTGCTCTACGAGGAGTCCGCCGTCGCCTGGACCGAAGTGCCCACCTCGCTCGGCCAGTTGTGGCGGCAGCGCTACCGCTGGTGCTACGGCACGATCCAGGCCATGTGGAAGCACCGCGGTGCCGTCCTGGACAGGGGAGTGTCCGGGCGCTTCGGCCGGCGCGGACTCACCTACATCGCGCTGTTCCAGGTCGTTCTTCCGCTGCTCGCCCCGGTCATCGACGTGTTCGCCCTGTACGCGGTGCTGTTCCTCGACTCCTGGATGGCGGCCGGCGTGTGGTTCAGCTTCGTGGGCGCCCAACTGGTCTGCGCCCGTTACGCGTTGAAGCTCGACGGCGAGAAGGTGGGGGCCCTGTGGTCGATGCCGTTCCAGCTCTTCGTGTACCGGCAGCTGACGTACCTGGTCGTCATCCAGTCCATGGTCGCCCTGCTGTTCGGCAGCCGGCTCAAGTGGCATCGCATGCGGCGTTCCGGTTCGGCCGGTGAACAGATCGGCAGCGCGGACTCGTATAAGAGCCTGACTACCAGGTGATCGAGATGGCGTGAGGACTGCACAGGCCGATGAGCGAGTGGACTGACCGGCTGCCGGGCAACGACGGGGGTGGCTGGAGCGAGGATGGCCGGTACGAGGGCGGCCGGCCGGATCCGGTCCGGGGCGGTACGGGACCGGTGGCGGACGCGAACCCGTCCCCGCCCCCGTGGCGCACCGCGCCCCTGCCCGGTATGCCGTCGTCCAACGCCGCGGGCCGCACGGACGCCGAGCATCAACCACACCCCCACCGCGCCAGATCCCGGAAGGGCAGGGTTCCCGACAGCGGCGGCAGATCCCCCAGGCGCCGCCCCACCCGGCGCAAGCGGACCGTGCGGCTGGCGATCCTCGGGCTCGCCGTAGTGCTTGTCTCTCCCGTAGGCGCGTACGTGTGGGCCGACACCGAGCTCACCAAGGAGGTCGACCTGGGCGCGCTCCCGGACCGCCCCGCGCCGGGCAAGGGAACCAACTATCTGATCGTGGGCTCGGACAGCCGCGAGGGTCTGTCCGAGCAGGCCAGGCAAGATCTGCGCACCGGCTCGACCGAGGGCCGCCGCACCGACTCGATGATCCTGATGCACACCGGCGCGAACGGCACCACCATGATGAGCCTGCCGCGTGACTCGTGGGTGACCCTCCCGTCGTTCGTCCGACCCGAGACCGGCCGGAGTTACCGCGGGCCGAACAAGCTGAACGCGGCGTTCTCGCTGGGCGGACCCGAACTGCTCGTGCAGACCGTCGAGCGCAACACGGGCCTGCACATCGACCACTACGCGGAGATCGGCTTCGCGGGCTTCGTCGGGATCGTGGACGCGGTCGGCGGCGTCGACATGTGCCTGGACCGCGCCATCAAGGACAAGGACTCGGGCGCGAACCTGCAGAAGGGCTGCCAGACCCTGAACGGCGCCGAGGCACTGGCGTTCGTACGGCAGCGCAAGCAGGAGGCCCAGGGCGACCTGGGCCGTACCCAGAACCAGCAGAAGTTCCTGGCCGCGCTCGCCAAGAAGGCGGTCGACCGTCAGACGCTCCTCAACCCGGGCAGGGTCCTGCCGACCGCTGACGCGGGCCTCGACACGCTCATCGTGGACAAGGACACGAACTTGCCGGATCTCGTGAGCCTGTTCCAGTCGATGCGCAAGGTCACGGCAGGCAATGGCCGCCAGATCAACGTCCCCGTCGCCGACCCGGCATTCAGGACGCCCCAGGGCGCCGCCGTGAAGTGGGACATACGCCAGGCACGGCAGCTCTTCGCCCAGCTGAGGGAGGACCGGCCGGTGACCGTCCAGCAGAAGCAGTGAGCCACTCAGCGGCCTCGGGGAGGCCGGCTACCGCTACAGGAATGGCGTACCGGCATCAAGCCCGGACAGCACCCGGCCGTACAACTCCAGGTTGGTGGCCGGGTTCACGAACGAATGGAGGCTCAGTGCGTGCAGGTCGCGGACGGCCCGCTGGATGGGCACGTCCCGGTGCAGGGAGGACGCGCCGGAAGCGGAGCCGAGCAGATCGACGGCCTCCTTGCTCAGCCGCGTCACATAGCCGCTCTGCGCCCTGATCCTGGCCCGCTCCTCCTGCGTGTACGGAGCGCCGTCGGCCGCCCTGGACTCGATCCGCGCGACGATCTCGCCGGTCAGCAGCTCGGCACAGGAGATCTTCATCGCCGCCTCGGCCGCCTGGAGATGCGTGACCGCCGCCTCGTTCTGCCGCTCGTAGAAGGTGTACGTGATGCCCCGCCGGTGGATCCGCTCGGTGAACTCCGCCAGGGCGCCCCGCGCCACACCGAGTGCGTTCGGTGTCGTCCACGCGCAGAACAGGAGCAGGACCGGCATGCGGTAGAAGGGGTCGTCGGCGTTGGTCTTCGACGGGAAGCTCCCGCCCAGTAAGGGCCCGACCGGCAGGACGCGGTGGGCGG
This sequence comes from Streptomyces scabichelini, assembly GCF_011045015.1. Classification (GTDB taxonomy): domain Bacteria; phylum Actinomycetota; class Actinomycetes; order Streptomycetales; family Streptomycetaceae; genus Streptomyces; species Streptomyces scabichelini. The sequence goes on from NZ_JAAKZY010000047.1 coordinate 32,370, forward strand.
GTACGAAGACGTCACGGGCGACCACGCTGTTGCTGCCGCTGCCGGCCAGACCCGAGACGTGCCAGTCGTCGAGGACCTCGAGCTCGGCCATGGGGACGGCCGTCCACAGCACTTCGGGCGGCCCGTCATGTCCCTCGGCGGACTCGACCCGGGCCGTCAGCAGATGCCAGTCGGCGTCCTGGCAGCCCGTGGCGAAGGCGGAGGTGCCGTTGACCACGTAGCCGCCGTCCCGCGCGACCGCCGTCGCGTCCGGAATGAGAGTGCCGCTGACCCGTACGTCGGGGCTGGTGAAGATCTCGTCCTGCGCCTCGTCGGGGAAGAGCGCCGCGATGTAGGAGCAACCGGCCTGGATCAGCGCCATGAAGGCGGCCGAACCGCACGCCGCGGCGACCTCGGCCAGCGCGTCGACCTGGGTGCGCAGCCTGCTCTGGTAACCGCCGTACCGCCTCGGAACGTTCATCCGGTAGATCCCGGCCTCCGTCAGCGCCGCGACGACCTCACTCGTCACCCGCCGCTCCTGCTCGGTACGCAGGGCATGCTCGCGGACGAGTGGCCGCATCGCCCGTACGCGTTCGACGATGCCGGTATCGGTGGGAGGTGCGGTGGGGCGAGGTGCTGAGGACAGAGCCATGGACGACCTCCGGGCACGACGAGTCATCACCGTGACCCGGATCGCCTCGACTGTCAACGCCCCTTCCCGCAGCGGGCGTTGAGGCCATAATCTGCTGAACCCGACGGCGCGCGGGCCTGCCGCGGCACACGCTTCTACTTCTGATCCTGCGCGCGGGCGATGAGCAGGGCCACGTCGTCGTGGTTGTCGGGGTGGTGCATGGCGCGCAGGAGCAGGTCGCAGACCTCTTCCAGGGGGCGGGTGGGGTCGTCGAGGAGGCTGAGGAGCTTGTCGAGGCGTTCGTCGAGGGGATCCCGGCGCGTTTCGACGAGACCGTCGGTGTAGAGGACGAGTTGGTCACCAGGATCGAGGTCGACGGTCGTGGTCGAGAAGGGAACGCCGCCCACGCCCAGCGGTGCCCCGGTGGGCAGTTCGAGCAGCTTCGGACGGTGGCCGACGCGGACGAGAGCGGGCGGCAGGTGTCCGGCGTTGGCGAGCCGGCACTGCCGCCGATGGGGGTCGTGGACGGCGTACAGACACGTGGCGATGTAGTGATCCAGACCTTCGGTGATCTTGTCGAGGTGTTCGAGAAGCCGGGCGGGATCGAGGTCGAGCGAGGCCAGGGTGCTCGTCGCGGTACGCAGACGGCCCATGGTCGCCGCGGCGTTGATGCCGCTGCCCATCACGTCACCCACGACGAGCGCGGTCTTGCCGCCCTCCAGGGGGATGACGTCGAACCAGTCGCCGCCGACCTCACCGACGGCACCCGCGGGCTGGTAGCGGGAGGCGACCTCGAGTCCGGTCGTCATGGGCGGGTGGCTGGGCAGCAGGCTGCGCTGAAGGGTGACGGCGGTGCTGCGGGCCGTCTGGTACCAGCGGGCGTTGTCGATCTGCACGGCGGCCCGGGCAGCCAGCTCCCGGGCAAGCAGCAGGTCGTCGTCGGTGAAGGGCAGCGGGTTGCGGGCGCGTTTGAGGTCCAGGGCGCCGAGTACCTCGCCGCGCGCGATCAACGGCACCGCGAGATAGGAGTGGACGCCTGCCCGGGCAAGGAGCTCCGCCGACTCCGGATCGCGGGCGATGCGGACCAGGTCCCCGTTCTTCACCTGCGGCACCATGACCGGGCGGCCCGTCCGTACGCACTCGGTGACGAGGCGGTCGGGCTCGTATCGGGCGACCTGCCCCGGAGGGTCGGCTGCCCGGAGGGCTTCGCAGCCATCGTCCGCCTGCACGGCCAGGGCGCGGATCATCGCCGGTTCCGCGGGCCCGAGGTCGCTGCGGCGGCCTTCCATCACCGTCTCGAGCAGGTCCACGGCAGCGATGTCGGCGAGTTCCGGCACGGCGACGTCGGCCAGCTCATGGGCGGTCCGGTCCAGTTCCAGCGTGGTGCCGATACGGGTGGTGGCATCGGCGATGACGGCCAGGCGCCGCCGTGCCGCCTCGGCCTCGAGGCTCGCCCGGTACCTCTCGGTGACGTCCACGACCGAGATGCCCACGCCCAGCACGGTGCCGAGGGAGTCCTCCAGCCGGTAGAACGAGAGCGACCAGGCATGATCCTCGTGCGGATCGGCCGGCGTCCGGCCGATGGTGGGCTGCTCGACGAGAGGGACGCCGGTGTCCAGCACCTGATGTACCGCGGACTCGAGGGCGTCGACGTCGACGAACGGCAGGACCTCGCGCACCGTCCGGCCGATGTGCTCGTCCGCGGGGACGCCGTTGATCCGCTCCAGCGCCGGGTTGACCGACACGTACCGCAGATCGGTGTCCAGGACGGCCAGGCCGATCGGCGACTGCGAGACCATCCGCGCGGACAGCGCCACGTCCCGCTCCAGTCGGCGCACGGTCGACTGATCTGCGGCGAGACCGAGGGCGTAGACGGAACCGTGGTCGTCCAGGAGCCGCATGTTGCGGAACTCGACGAGGCGCGTGCTGCCGTCCTTGTGCCGGACAGGGAAGGCTCCGGCCCAGCCCTCACCGGTCTCCATGACGTCGGTGAACAGTTTGACGACCAGATCGGTGTGCTGCTCGTGGACCATGAGCCGGGCCGCGTACTGGCCCAGCGCCTCCTGCGCCGGGTAGCCGAACAGTTCCTCGGCCTGCGGGCTCCACAGCACGATGCGACCCTCGGTGTCCAGCACCACCGAGGCCACGCCCAGCACATCGAGCAGCCCGCTCGGCTGCACCGGCCCGCGCACCGGTTCGTCACCCTCGGTCACGGGAGTTCCGGCTGCGCTCATCCCACGCACCGCCTTCGCCCATCCACGCGGCACACTGTCCCACGCGTCGACTTCCCCTGTCTTATCGCGCTCACCCTGCCTCCGCCGTCACCTTCGTCTTTCTCCACCATCCCCCAACACAGCACCGGCTGTCCGGCGAAGGCGTGGGAGGGCGGCGCGGAGATCGAGTTGTCAGCGGTCGAGCGGGGGAAGGCCGGCCAGGCCCGTGTCGAGCATGAGGTAGTAGCAGTGGGTTCGGCCGCGGTGGTCGCGGCGGAGCCGGCTGAGCATCTCGCCGTAGTGGGTCACATAAAGGATGCCTTCGAGTACGACGTGGTAGCCGGCGTCGAGGGAGTAGCGGACCACGGTGTCGATGAGACCGATGTTCGCGCCGCCCGGGCGTTCGCGTTCGCGCAGGACGACTCGGCGGAGGTTGTCCTGTCCGACCAGGGCGAGGCCGCGGCCGAACTCGTTGCGGATCCCGGCCGCGACCGTCGATTTCCCCGAGGCACTGTTGCCGCGCACAACAACGAGCCTGGTTTCCGCTGTGCCCACCGTCATCCGCGTCACGCTACCGGCGGCGGATCGTGTGTCGCAGCCTCTCAGTTCCGCACGGAGCCGGGGGCACCGCCCAGCAGCAGTGGCCACACGCTGGGCATCTCACCCACCGGGACCTCGATCAGTGACGGCCCTGGTTCGTCGAAGGAGTCCTTCAGGGCTCCGGCGAGCCCGTCGGGAGTCGTGACGCGGACGGCGGGCACCCCGAACGACTCCGCGAGGCGGACGAAGTCGGGGCTGGCCAGGTCGCTGCCGATGAAACGGCCCTCGAACTCGTCCGCCTGGATACGCCGCACGTTCCCGTAGGCGTTGTCGTTGAAGACGACCGCGGTCACGGCGATGCCGTACTTCCGTGCCGTCGCCAGCTCCTGCATGTTCCAGCAGAAGCCGCCGTCGCCGTTGATGGAGACGACGGTCCGGTCCGGACTGCCCACCTTCACACCGAGTGCCGATGGATAGCCGTAGCCGAGAGTGCCCTGGTAGCCGGGAGTGAGGAACGTCCCCGGCTGGTGGACGGGGTAGCCGACGGCGGCCAGATAGCCCACCTGGGTGAGCTCGTTGACCAGGATGCCGTCCTCGGGGATCGCCTCGCGCAGCGCTCGTACGAACGACCACTGGGGCTCGACGCCACGGACCTTTTGTGCGCACCAGGCGCGCACCTCGTCGAGGTCGCCGGACACCCAACCGGCTTCTCCGGAGTCCGGTTCCTCGTTGTCCGGTTCCCCGGTGTCCGGCAGGGCGGCCCGGATCTCCTCCAGCGCCGTCCGGGCGTCCGCGCACAGGGTGAGCTCCGCGCGGCGGGGCGGCCCCAGGTCAGCCGCATCGGCGTTGACCAGGACGACGGTCGCACCGGGAGCCGTGGGCAGTGCGCTGCCGCGTGGGGACACGAAACGGCTGCCCACCACCAGCACCGCGTCCGCCTCCGGCAGCAGCCTGGACGCGGCGAGGCTGGGGAAGGCCAGCTGGTGACGAGCGGGGATCGCCCCGCCCGCGTTGCGGCTCATCACCACGGGTGCGGACAGCGCCTCGGCCAACGCGGTCAGGGCGGTGCTCGCCCGCGCGGCCTGCACACCACCGCCCGCACAGAGAAGGGGCCGCCGTGCCGTACGCAGCACGGCGGCGATGTCCGCGACGGTCGACGCCCGCATTCCCTCCGAGGCGTCCGGTTCCTGACCTGTCCGTGCCGGCTCCATGTCCGCCTTGGCGGCCAGCACGTCCGCCGGAATGGTCAGGGCGACCGGCCTCGGACGGCCGGATCGTGACCGCCGGATCGCCTCGTGTACGAGACCGGGGATCCGCTCGGCGGTCTCGGCCCGGCCCGACCAGGTGGTGACGGAGGCGAGGACACCGTCCTGGTCGGGCAGTTCGTGCAGCATGCCAAGCCCTCGGCCGGCCAGTGTCGAGGGGATGTCGGCCGCCACCACCAGCATCGGGGACGAGCAGGCGTAACCGGTGGCGACGGCGGGCAGGGCGTTGAGGACGCCAGGCCCGGGCACCACCAGACAGACGCCGGGGCGCCCGGCCGTCCGTGCGTACGCCTCCGCCATGTGGGCCGCGCCCTGTTCATGGCGGGCGGCGATGTAACGGATCGACTCCCCGGACTCCCCGGAGCGGGCCAAGGCGTCCAGCACATGGTCGAGTTGCACGCCCGGCACGCCGAAGACATGCCGGACGCCTTCCCGCCGCAGCTGTGCGACGAGGCCCTCGGCGCCGCTCAGCTGCGTCATGTAGGCACCACGTCCTTGGCGTCCTGGGGTTCCCCGGCCGCCGCGGACCGGGCGTCGCGGCGGTCCAGCCAGCTCAGTACCGGAACCGTCATCACCGTGGTCACCAGCGCGACCAGAACGAGCGCGGCGAACAGTTCCTGGCTGACGATGCCGGCGGACAGACCGATGTTGAGCGCGATCAGCTGCATCAGCCCGCGCGCGTTCATCAGGGCGCCGACCCTGACGGCGACCGCGCCGGGCTCGCCGCGCAGCCGGGCGGCGGCCCAGCAGCCGCCGAACTTCCCGACCACCGCCAGCACGACGGCCGCCGCACCGAACGCCATCACGGCCGGGTCGGCGAACACGTCGAACTCCGTGTTCAGGCCGGAGTAGGTGAAGAACATCGGGACGAACACCACCTGCGTCACGGACTGGGTGGTCCGTACGACCCGTTCGGACTCCTCACCGCGGGGCATGGCCATCCCGACGCAGAACGCCCCGAAGACGGCGTACAGCTCGATGATGTCGGTGAACCAGGCGGCGCCGAACAGCACGGCGATCGTGAAGAGCAGCCGGGTCTCGGCGGTGAGGCCCGGCCGGATCATGATCCACTCGAGGATGCGGCGTCCCGCGAGGAACAGCACCGCCACGAACAGCAGCGAACCGCCGACCGCTTTCAGGACGGGCCCCACCTCGCCCGAGGCCACGCTCAGCACCCCGGCGAGCAGGATCCAGGCGACCGCGTCGTCGGTGGCACCGGAGGCAAGGGACAGGGAGCCGTGCCGGGACCCGGAAAGGCCCCGTTCGGTGATGATCCGGGCCAGCATCGGGAAGGCGGTGATCGCCAGGGCGACGCCGACGAAGGCCGCGGTCACCCAGACCGAGACACCGTCGACGAAGATGCCGACGTGGCCGTGGGCCGCCACGGTGAGTCCGACGCCGAGCAGCAGCGGGATCAGTACGCCCGCCGAGGAGACGGCCACCGCGGTGCCGGCCAGCCCTCGACCGGCGTGCGCCCTGAACTCGTATCCGGCGGCGAACATCAGGGCCACCAGACCGATCTGCCCGGCCACGTACAGCACCGGTTTCAGCTCGTCCGGGAAGACGGCATCCGATACCTCCGGCGCGATCAGACCGAGCAGCGAGGGCCCGAGCAGCACCCCGGCGATCATCTCGCCGACCACAGGAGGCTGGCCGAAGCGGCCCACCACCAGGACGACCACACGGCAGGTCAGCAGAATCACCACGGCAGCGGCGAAAAAGGCAGGCGCGAGCTCTGTGGGGGTCATCGTCCCGTCCTCCTCAACGGCTGCCGAGGGCGGACGGCGCGGAGCCGCCGGACGCCGTGGCGAAGTAGTTCCGGCACAGGCCCTGGCGGCGGGCGTCCCACACCATGTAGCTGCCCAGGACGAGTTGGACCAGGCTGCGGGGGATCCCCGCCCAGTGGTCGCCCAGCCGCATAGCGGCGAGCCGGACCCTTCGGCGGGCCGGACTCCAGGCCACCGCGCCGGCGCCGGAGCGGGGGATCAGCAGGCAGGGACCACGGCTGGGCAGCGACCGGGTGTGCTCGGCCGACGACTCGAGCCGGAAGCGGCTCAGTACCTCCTCGGCCGCGACCCGCATGGTGAGGATCGCGAAGCCGCGGGCCGGGCATGGCCGGTTCGCGGTCACCCCGAACGGGATGTACGAGGCGGGCCTGGTTTCCGGCGAGAGCCAGCGGTCCGGGTCGAACCGCTCGCTCGCCGCGCCGGACCGCTGGTACTCGGGGTAGTTGAACAGCAGGACGGAGCCTGCGGGGATGGGGTCGCGCCCGTTCCGCGGTATCTCGTCCGTGGTGATCCGGTGGGCCACGCCGAACAGCGGGAAGTGCTGCAGCGTCTCGTCGATGACCCGGTCCAGGAAGTCCGGGTCATGCTGATGGCCTGTCAACAACCCTTCCTGGACCGGCTGGTGGGTGGCGAGGGCCAGCAGCAGATGCGCCATCGCCTCGGACATCTGCACCACGGCCGTGTTGAAGAACGTGCCCTGAAGGTAGTAGGCCCGTTCCTCCTCGGAGAACAGCGACGGCAGCGGCACGGGCGGCGGATCGGTGGCGAGCCGGTGCCGCAGATGGGCGGTGAGCCGGGCCCGCCGGTCCATGTGCCGCAGGCTGGTGCACTTGAGGGCGGTCACCACGTCGTCCGCGTTGCCGACGATCAGGTCCCGGACGTGGCGTGGGCACGGTTCGCGGAAGACCAGTTCGTAGTAGACCTCGGCCCAGACGGGCATCATCAGGTCCCGCAGCCTGACCTTGTGCACGCGGGGTGCGCTGCCGGCTTCCAGCTCGTCGAGTACGTGCCGGGCGCAGCGGCCGACCAGCTCCGTCCACTGTTCCCGGGAGAGCCCGGCGAGGATCTGCCGGGTCGTCCGGGCCACGTCGTCGTAGCGCGGGCCGGGCTCCAGGTGCTCCTGGTGCACCTCGGGGCCGGGCGAGAGCCAGTACCAGAACAGGTCGGAGAGCGCGGCGCCACGGCTGCGGCCGTTCGCGGCCGGGTGCCCGTACACCTTCTTGAACTCCTCGGCGGGCACCTCACGGCCGGGCGCGGGGATGCCCTCCTCGCCGTTGACCCGGGCGAAGATGCGCACCCGCAGCGCGATCACCACTCGGGGCAGCCAGTACGGCAGACTCGCGGCCATGGCCACGGCGGCGACCGTGACCAGCCATCCCGTGCCGCTCATGACAGCACCCCGCCGTGCGCCGCGCCCCAGCCGGGCCCCCAGGCGGGGAACCGGACCAGGTCCGGTGTGAGGTCGTGCAGCCCGGTCGCGCCGCACAGCGCCAGGGTGTCGTCGAGTTCCTCGCGCAACAGCTCCAGCAGCCGTCGTACGCCCTTCTCGCCGCCCTCCGCCAGGGCCCACATCACCGGGCGGCCGATGCCCACGCCGGACGCGCCGAGCGCCAGCGCCTTGACCACATCGGTGCCGCGCCGCACGCCGCCGTCCAGCACGATCGGGATCCGGCCCGCGACCGCGGCGGCGATCTCGGGCAGCAGCTCCAGCGTCGCCGGTACGGTGTCCAGCTGCCGGCCGCCGTGGTTGGACAGCAGCAGCCCGTCGACACGGTGCCGCAGCGCCAGGCGTACGTCCTCGGGATGCAGGACGCCCTTGAGCAGGATCGGCAGCGAGGTGATCGAGCGGAGCCAGTCGATGTGCTCCCAGTTCAGCTCCGGGGACATGGCGATCTGGCGTACGTGGCCGCTCTCGCCGTCGCGCAGGTCGACCAGGTTCTCGCAGCGCAGGCCCGCGGGCAGGTCGTGGAAGCCGTTGCGCCGGTTGCGCTCGTGGGCGCCGAGGACCGGGGAGTCCACGGTGACCACCAGCGCGGTGCAGCCGGCGTCGGTGGCCCGCCGCACCAGGGCCTCGGTGATGTCCGGGTCGGGCTGGATGTAGAGCTGGAACCACAGGGGCGGCGGATCGCCGTGCTCGGAGGCCGCGCGCGCGGCGTCGGCGATGTCGCCCACCGACACCGTCGACGCCATGCTCACGATCATGATCGCGCCGGCGTCGGCCGCGGCGCGCGCGGTGGCCAACTCGCCCTCAGGGGTGACCAGTTTGTGGAAGGCGGTGGGGGAGAGCAGGATCGGCAGGCGTGCGTGGCCGCCGAGCAGGGTGACGTCCAGGTCCCGCTCGGCGCTGCCGCGCAGCACCCGCGGCAGCAGTTGCAGCCGCCCGAACGCCGCCTCGTTGGCCCGTACGGTGATCTCGTCGCGTGCCCCGCCGGCGATGAAGTCGGCGTGGACGGGGTCGAGTTTGGCGCGGGCGGCGGTCTCGAAGTCATGGACGGAGAGCGTCATGGCGGCGTCACCGCCCCGCACCGGCGGGCCGCGGGTCCAGCTCACGGGCGAAGAACTGAGCCAGCGGTGCGTGGTGGACCTCAGGGTCGTCCCACTCGTTCTCCAGGTTCTCGGCCATGTGATGGGTGCCGAGCAGTTCGCCGACCCGCCAGTGGCGGATCACCGGATGCAGATACGCGGCGTCGAAGGCGTCGTCGACCGAGTTCTGGGCGGTGCGGCGCACGGTGATGTCGAAAGGGTCGACCTTGTCGTGGTCGGGGCCGTACTCCAGGGTGACGGTGAAGTAGTCGCCCCGCTCGGTGAGAGGGCTGCCGTGCGCGTACGCGACCGGTACCTCCTCGTGGTAGCGCACCGGTTCGCCGGGCACCGTGACCAGCACGTCCCCGAGCACGCCGAACTGCTGCCACAGCGCCGAACTCCGGTTGACCCGCGCCACCACGGCGTCCGCGAGCGCGGACGGATCCGTGTCCACGGACAGCTGCGGCCAGGGCCGGTCGTGATGGCGTTCGTCGAGAATCCGGCTCAACGCGCGTACGGCGTAACGGAATCCGTGGATGAAGCCGCCGGTGGACTTCTTGAAGTCGCGCTGCTGCATCAAGGTGCCGGCGAAGTACAGACCGGGCACGTTCACCGACTCGTAGGCCGGAGAGAGCCCGGCGAAACGGTCGTTGATCACCAGCTCGGGCCGGCAGTCGGGAGCGAAGACAGAGGCGTCGAAGCGGAAGCCGGTGCACAGGATGACCCGGTCGTAGCGCAGTTCCTTCACGACCTCGTTCGCCCGGGAGAAGCTGAAGCGGACCCGGTACATATCGTCTGCGGCGTCCTCGCCGGCTCTGTCGATCGACAGCACATGGCCGTCCAACAGGGCGTTCTGCGACTTGAGTTGATAGGTGTCGAGAAAGTTGTTGTTGACGGCGCGAAGATGGCCGACGTAGTGGCTGTTCCAGGCCATCCGTATGGAGTGCGGCCCGGCCACATGGATCACGGCGGCCGTCTCGACGAGGTTGTCGGCCGTTTCCAGCGCGGAGTTGCCCTTGCCGATGATCAGAACGCGCTGGTCGGTGAAGTCCTCGGGGTCGGTCGACACGACGGAGTAGTCCTCGGCGGTCTCGATGCCGGGAATGTCAGGGGTGTTGGGCCGCGTCAGTCCCGTGGCCATGACCAGGCGCCGGCCGTGGTGCTCCGCACCGTGCTGGTCGTCGACCGTGAATCCGTCGTCGGTACGGCGGATCCGTACCGCCCGGGTGTCGTACGCGACGTCGAGCTTGAACGCCTCGGCGAAGTCCGCCAGGTAGCGCACGAGGTCGTCGGCGTGCGGGAAGTAGCGCTTGCTGTAACGGGTGAACAGCAGTTGGGGGTCCGGGGACAGCAGCGAGTTCCAGTCCATCCGGAGGTTGAGCTCGGGGTCGGAGGTGCCGTTGTAGATCTTGTTGATGGAGATCAGCTTGCGGTGCCGGGGAAAGGTGCGGAAGAAGGTGCCCGGGGTGGGTCCGCCCTCCAGAATCCGGTAGCTGTGGCCCGCGGCCTGCAGCAGCTGCCCGAGCTGGAGTCCCGCGGGACCGCCACCGATCACGAGATAGTCGAGCGGTTCATTGTGCACGGTGCCTTCCTTACGGTGGGGGAGTGTCTGAAAGGGCCGTGAGACGTGCGGGAGTTCGGAAAGGCGACACTGGGCGTCGATGGGCAGGGAGCGACGTGCGGCACCCCGTACGCGACTTGCGGCTTGCGCGGCTTGCAGCTCGATGGCTTGCGGTGTGGCGTCGGCCCAATGATATTGAAACGTCAACGAGGACCCTAGTAACGGCAGTTCAGCTTTGGCAACACCGCGATCCGGCCGGGTTTCACTCGTGGAGCGGGGCTCAGGTGTTCCCGCCGGTCCACACGGCCAGGAGTGCGGCCGCCCTGCCGGGGCGCAAGGGAGGGGAGATCGCTCACGAGCTGGAGATGAGCCGGCCGCGGGTGTCCAGGCATCTGCGGGTGCTGCGGGAAGCCGAGGTCGTCGCCGTACGGGCGACACTTGGACGCGATGCCCGACGTCCCCCAGGAACGGCCGCGTCGCTCGGCCAGAGGAGCAGCGAAGTGATGAGCGCGACCCACACCACCGTCATTGACGGTCGGCCTGCACTGCAGTTCGAATGTCACCTGAAGCGCAGCCGGGAGAAGGTCTGGCCGGCCGTCACCGATCCCCGTCATCTGAGCCAGTGGTATCCGTTTCGAGTGACGGAAACTGGAGCCGAGGGTCGGCGGGCGGCTTGCCTTCGACGACGGTGAGGGGACGGTCTACGCGGCCACCATCACCCACTTCGACCCGCCGCGGCTGTTCGCGTTCGACGAGCACGATCCGGACGGCAAGGAGCGGGAGTTCGACGGTCACCTCAGGATCGAGCTGCGCGGCGAGGGCGCCGGTTGCCTCCTGGTGTTGACGCACGTCATGGCCGATCCCTCGATCGCCGACAGTGCCTCCGGAGGCTGGCAGACGTGCCTGGAGGAGCTTGTGGCGCAGCTCGAGATGCCTGGATGACCGCCCGGGCCGGTGGGCCGGCCGCTGTCCGGCCGGTCCCTGGCGGAGCCGGATGACGATGGCTGCTGCGGTGGCGGTGCCACCCGACTCCGCAGCGAGCCCATCAGTACAGTGCCGGGTCCGAGTCAGGCGGGGGTGACGTTTTCGGCTTGGGGTCCCTTGGGGCCCTGCGTCACGTCGAACTGGACCTTCTGGCCCTCGTTGAGTTCCCGGTATCCGGTGCTGGCGATGGCCGAGTAGTGGACGAACACGTCCGGGCCGCCGCCGTCCTGTTCGATGAAGCCGAATCCCTTCTCTGCGTTGAACCACTTCACAGTGCCCGTAGCCATTTCGATCTCCTTCATGGGCCCTGCGCGCGTCGCTTCTGGGCGGTCGCGCTTTGATCGTTGACGGGTTTCCCAGGGCTGCGGGAGGCAAACGCGGGTCATCCGTGAGGGTGTGCCTACGGACCGCATGACCCCCTGGGGCCGTCGTGCCACGTACGCGGTGCTGAAGTCATGAAGTCACTCGTTGGCCGAAAGGAGGCGTGTGACATCGACAGTGCCCGCTCCGGTCTGCGGTTGGGGGATGAGGGCCCAGAGGCCGGCCAGCGCGGCGAAGGTGGCAACGAGGGCGATCGCTCCGGTGCGGCCCTTCGCCCAGCCGGCCCGGAACCGGATCGGGTCCTCCACCAGGACCTTGGAGAGCCACGCGGCCGCGACGGACACGGTGAGGACGACGGCCGTACGGCTCCAGCCCGCCGTGCCGAGCCGTTCCTCGCTCAGCAGCAGGTAGACGGGCCAGTGCCAGAGATAGAGGCTGTACGAGATCAGGCCGGTCCAGCGCAGGGGAGCTGCGGCGAGGACACGGCCGACCGGGGTGTGGGGAGCCCGGGCGAGGCAGGCGATGAGCAGGGCGGCGGCCAGCGCGTGGAGGAAGAGTGCGCCCTGGAACAGGGAGTGGGCGTTCTGCCCGTCGGCGGTGATCCAGTACGCCCCGATCCCGCACGCCAGGGCAAGGCCGCACCAGCCGGCCGCACGTTCGCCGGCGCGGGCCAGGAGCCGGGAGGCCGGTGGGGTGGCCATCAGGGAACCGAGGAGAAGGGAGAAGGCGCGGGTGTCGGTGCCTTCGTAGACGCGTGTGGTGTCGGACGGGACGGTGAGCACGATCATGAGGACCAGCGAGACGGTGGCTCCGGCCGCGGCCACGGCGGCGACGCGTCGGCCCGCGTTGCGGCCACGGGTCGCAAGGCCCAGAACCAGCGGCCAGATCACATAGAACTGCTCCTCGACGGCGATGCTCCAGAGATGGTTGAAGACCCTCGTGTCGGCCGAGTTCCAGTAGCCGACCTGGTCGGCGATGAAGTGCCAGTTGGCGAGGTTCGCCACCACCCACGGACTGTCGTCGAGGGCGTAACGGAGCAGGTTCGGCGGGCCGAACGCCCACACGAGGATCAGGGTGCCCGCGATCGTCACGGCGAGCGCGGGCAGCAGGCGGCGTGCGCGCCGGCCCCAGAAGGCGATGAGGTCGATGCGGCCGTTGCCCGCCCGCGTCTCCTTCAGCAGGAGGCCGGTGATGAGGAAGCCGGACAGGACGAAGAAGAGGTCCACGCCGAGGAAGCCGCCGCTGAAGTGGCCGGCGTGGAACAACAGCACACCCAGGACGGCCAGACCGCGCAGGCCGTCGAGCGGGGCGATGTGCCGCTCGGTCGGCGGAACAGACAGGGGCGCAGAGGGAGGGGTGGTGCGGGTGCGGCGGCGGGCACGCGCGGGTGATGGCTGGGTGGGCATGGGTCTCCATCGGCAGGGACGAGGCGCCCCCGGCCCCGGGCATGGGGGCAGGGACGCCTCGCGGGAGGTGGTGCAGCAGGCCGGTCGGCCCTCGGACGGCGAGGAGGCCTCGACTACCGACAGCCGAGCTGGCTGTAGACCTTCTCGCCGGTCCACGGCCCGGTGGCCCACTGGTTCACCTCGGGCGGGGTGAAGCCGTACCGCTTCTGGAGCTCCTCGCCGAACCAAGCAGCGAACGCGGCCGAGCCCTGCTGGCACGAGTGGATGCCGTCCTTGCCGCGCTGGGCCTTGGCCGAGTTGCTGTCGGTGCCCCACAGGGCGGAGGCGTCGAGGTAGCGGACCGTGTCAGGGTGCTTGTCCGCCACGTCCTCGGCGGACTGGGGCGCGGTCTTGAGCGCGGCCTCGTGCGGCTTGTAGAAGTCGTCGATCTTGAAGGGCGGTGCGGACACGATGAGAAGGTCGGCGCCCGCGTTGTTCACCGTCTTGACCAGACGCTCGTAGGCGGCGCGCTGTTCGTCCCGGGTGCCCCAGTCGTAGGTGGTGACCTGATAGGCGACGACGTCCGGTTCGAAGGACTCCAGTGCCTTCGGGAGGGTCTCCCACGTGGGCGCCGCGATCTCGCCGATGACTCCGCCGCCGCCGGTGGATGCCACGGACTTGAAATCCACGTTGCCGGCCTTCATCGCCGCGCCGAGGGCGGGGGCCTGGGCCTCCGCGATGGAGTCGCCCATCCACAGGAGCTTGTGCGGCTTGGCGTCCCGCTTCTCGTTGCCGGACGCCTGCTGGTCGCCGGTTGTGCCGGCTGTCTCGGTGCGGCCATCGGCCGCGGTCTCTGAACCGTTGCCGGAACCCTGGCAGGCGGTAAGGGGAAGCGTGGCCGCGACGGCGGCGAGGGTGAGCCCGGCGAGGCGACGGGCGCTCCGAAGCCGTGGCGAGTAAGTGGTCTTGGCGTTCATGCGCTCCAGCACAGTCCACGCGATCGCCCCTCGGGCGGCCTGTCATCGTTTCATCATGGAACGCGAAACGGGGCGTCATACGCTGTGCGCACCCTGGTAGAAGACACCCGTTCGGCTGGAGAAGAGCGCACAAACCCATGGCACGAGTCCTGCTCATCGAAGACGACCCCGCCGTACAGAGGGGTGTCGCCCTCGCTCTGAAGCGCCGGTGGCATGAGGTGGAGGTCGCAGGCAGCGGCGAGACCGGACTGCTGACCCTGGAGCGTTACCGGCCCGACCTGGTGCTGCTCGACCTGATGCTGCCGAACATGAGCGGCCTGGAAGTGTGCCGCCGGATCAGAGAGAGCAAGCAGATACCCATCATCATCCTCTCCGCGCGGGGTGATGAGATCGACATGGTCGTCGGCCTGGAAGCGGGCGCCGACGACTACATCGTCAAACCGGCGGGCGCGGAGATCCTCGAAGCGCGCATAAGAGCGGTCCTACGCCGGGTCGCGCCCGCCCAGGACACCCGGACGGGACCCCCAGCGGTGGCAGGTGCGGAGCACTATGCGGACCTCACGGTGGACCGCACCACCTTGGTGGTGACCAAGCACGGCTCCGAACTGTCCCTGGCGCCTTCCGAGCTCAAGCTGCTGCTGTTCCTCACCGCGGCTCCCGGCCAGGTCTACTCACGCCAGCAGCTCCTGGAACAGGTCTGGGAGCACTCCTTCTACGGCGACGTCCGCCTGGTCGACGCCTGCGTGATGCGGCTGCGAGCCAAGATCGAGGACGATCCGCGCAAGCCGCTGTACGTGCAGACCGTCCGTGGCTTCGGCTACCGCTTCGGTCCCCTGTGATGGACCTCGAGCCGCGTATGCCCCGTGGTCTGCGCATGCCCCGTAGTCTGCGTGTGCCCCGTGGTCTGCGTGTGCGGCTCGTCGTCGCCTTCCTCCTGGCCGCCGCCTTCGGCGCCCTGCTCACGGCCGGACTCACCTTCCACCAGGCCCGCTCGGCCATCCTGGAGCGCACCCAGAACACCGCCGTCGCCGACCTGCGCACCCAGCTCGACTCCCTCGCGACCGACCTGACCTTCCCACCCCGCACCGAAGACCTGCGTAGCCTGACCCGCCAGCTCGACCAGGCCGGAGGCTGGCGGGCGTGGCACTCCTCGGCCTCGTACAAGGGTGGCAAACCGGTCTCGGCCTCTCCCCGCACGCCACCCGTGCCGGAGGGGCTGCGCAAAGCCGTCCAGGACGACGGCCGGGCGGCCTACCAACGGGTCGAACGCGCCGGCCGCCCCTGGCTGGCGCTCGGGATGCCCGTCGCCTACGCCGGTGACCCCGGCCGGCCCGACAGCGCGGGCAAACGTTCCGGACTGACCGTGTACGCCGCCTTCCCCCTCGACGACGACCAAGCCGACATCGCCGCCCTGGTCACCGCAGCTCAGGCCGGTGCCATCCCCGCGCTTGCCCTCGCTCTCGTACCGGCCCTCTTCGCGGCTCGCAGCGTCCTGCGTCCCGTACGCCGGCTGCACCACGGGGCCGAACGCATCGCCGCCGGGGAACTCGGTACCCGCCTCGACGCCGCGGGCCACGACGAACTCGCCGATCTGACCCACTCCTTCAACACCATGGCCCACACCCTGGAGAAAGACGCCGCCGAGCTGCGCCGCATGGAAGCGGGCGCACGCCGGTTCGCCGCCGACGTCGCGCACGAACTCCGTACACCACTGGCGGCCATGACCGCCGTCACGGAAGTCCTCGACGAGGATGCCGCCTCGGGCATCCTGCCCCCCGACACAGCCGATGCCGTCCAGCTCGTCAGCGAGGAGATCCGTACCCTCGCCCGCATGGTCGAAGACCTGATGGAAGTCTCCCGCTTCGACGCCAACGCCGCCCCCGTCCACCTGGAGGAAGCCGACCTGCGCACCATCGCGGCCAAGACCCTCCAACTGCGCGGCTGGGCCCACGACGAACGCGTCCGTGCCGACCTGGCCGACGAAGTCCTCGTACGCGCCGATCCCCGCCGCATCGACGTCATCCTGGCCAACCTCATCACCAACGCACTGCGCCATGGACGTCCGCCCGTCACCGTCACCGCCCGAACCGAGAACAACCAGGCCGTCGTCACCGTCACCGATCAGGGACCCGGCATCCCTGACGAGGCACTCCCGCATGTCTTCGAACGTTTCTACAAAGCCGACACGGCACGTACTCGATCCGAAGGCAGCGGTCTCGGCCTGGCCATCGCCTACGAAAACGCTCTCCTGCACGGCGGCACACTCACCGCTGCCAACGCCCCCGACGGCGGTGCCGCCTTCACCCTCAGACTGCCTCGCGCCACCTCCCCGCAGGGACAGCGATGACCCACCGACCCACGGCCAGGACCGGCCGCCGTACCAGGAGAGCCGCCCTCGGCGCCCTGACCGTCCTGCTCGCCGCCACCGCCGCCGGATGCGGAATCAGCCCCACCGGCCCGGTGCATGCCGGTGCACCGGCATCCGGCATCCGGCAGCCCGGCACCGAGGCCCACTCCGTGCGCCTGTACTTCGCCGGCCCCTACGGCATTCGCTCCGTCTCACGCCCCACGGACCGGCCACTCAGCCCCCAGCGAGCCCTCGACCTCCTTCTGGAAGGCCCCACCCCCGCCGAACGCGACCGCGGCCTGATCACCCAAGTGCCGCCGATGGCCGGACAGCTGACCGCCACCACGACCAAGGGAGCCGTCGACGTCCTCGTTCCCGGCGAAGTCGGCTCCGGCGACCTCGACGTCACGACGGTCAGTCAAATCGCCTGCACCGCCGC
This sequence comes from Streptomyces scabichelini, assembly GCF_011045015.1. Lineage (GTDB taxonomy): Bacteria > Actinomycetota > Actinomycetes > Streptomycetales > Streptomycetaceae > Streptomyces > Streptomyces scabichelini. The sequence goes on from NZ_JAAKZY010000047.1 coordinate 49,322, forward strand.
CCACGCCGAAGTCCCCGGCAACGAACCCGCCACACAGGTCGACATCCGCATCCACGAGAACCTCACTCGCTCCCGGACGCCCTGGACAGTCCGCTGTGGTCCGAACGGCAACGTGACACCGGTGACCGGCTGACACACCGCCGGTCACCGGCCGCTGTTTCGAACCGACGATGTGGGCGAAGCAACGTCGTTTCCGTGACCTGTGCCATTTCCCTCAGCGGAGCCGCGGGCTAGCGTCTTTCTCCACGTTCCCCAGCGAATTCGGACAGCCAGTGCACGCAGATCTCTCCCCGGTCATAGCGGCGACCGCTCAGTGGCTGACGTGTTCGTATCCGTCGGGCGGTGGTGCGCTGGACTCCGCTCTCTCGGAGGTGCAGGCCCGGCAGGCCGTGATCGTCGCGGCGTGGTTGCGCTATCCGACGCCGATGGATGCCGCGCTCGTCGGGATGGCGGGCCCCGGAGGATCCGCCCGGCTCGACTGGATCACGGGTGCGGACGGCACCGGGGCCGACGACGCGGACGCGTACGCGTGGCGTACCTGGGTGGACGAGGTCGTGGCGAGCTGGGCGGCATGTCTGCTCACCGATCCGACGCTGGCCGAGAGGGCGGTGTCCGCACTCGCCGACTCCGGCCACACGGCCGGTTCGCCGGCCGAGTTCCGGCGTCTGGTCGCTCCCGATGAGCGCGACCGGCGGGCGGCAGCGCTGCTGCGCCATCCGGACTTCCTCTCGCCCGTAGCCGAACTCCACCACGCCGATCTCCTGGACCGACTGAAGCCGGGACAGGCGCTCACCGCCTGAAACCGGAAGCACCCGCTCCGACTGCCTGGGGCACAGGCATGTCCCGCGGTCGGCAGGGAAACCGGTGACGCATGTCAAGAACCAAGCGATACGTCAAAGCATGCGATACGTGGCCGAGGCCTGCCCACGCTGTGCTTCTGTCGTCGGCCGGCGGGGCGGCGATGCACGGCCCCGTCGGCAGCGCGTCGACTCCCGGCCCGGCTGTGACGACGGCTGCCGAGTGCGCGTCCAGCCGGCAGTAACCCGGCGATAACAGCGCCACGGCGGCCTGTCCAGCCAGGCATCAGGTGTCCGCCTTCGCTCTGCGTGAGTCACCCGGATGCCGTACACCACCGAGCCCCCGGCGCCGCCGCGGCGGACGCTGATCGAGAGCTCGACGGCCTTCGGCCACATCAGGAGCCCGGCGGCGAAAACAGGGGCCGATACGCCGTCGTCGCGTACAGAGGAGATCGAAATGAGTACCGCTCTCTCACGGAACTGGGACCACGCCGTCGTCACCGGCGGCGCCGGTTTCGTCGGTTCGCACCTGTGCTCCGCCCTGCTGGACTCGGGTGCGGCGGTCACCTGCGTGGACGACTTCAGCACCGGCCGGCCCGAGAACGTGGCCGCGCTCCTCGACCGACCCGGATTCACCCTGGTGCAGGCCAATGTCGCCGAGGGACTCACCGTCGAGCGGCCACCCGATCTCGTACTGCACTTCGCCTCCCCGGCATCCCCGGCCGACTATCTGCGGCTGCCCCTGCACACGATGGAGACCGGCAGCCTCGGCACGCGCAACGCCTTGGAACTCGCCCACGGCTCCGGAGCCCGCTTTCTTCTCGCCTCTACCTCCGAGGTCTACGGAGACCCACAGCAGAACCCCCAGGACGAGCGGTACTGGGGCCATGTGAACCCGGTCGGACCACGCAGCGTGTACGACGAGGCCAAACGTTTCGGTGAGGCACTGACCACCGCCCACGCCGAAGCCCACGGCAGCGACACGGGCATCGTGCGGCTGTTCAACACCTACGGCCCGCGCATGCGCGGGCACGACGGCCGCGCCGTCCCGACCTTCGTCCGGCAGGCGCTGAACGGTGAACCCCTCACCGTCACCGGTGACGGACGCCAGACCCGGTCCCTGTGCTACGTCGACGACACCGTGCGCGGCATTCTCGCGGCGGCGGCGCACGGGATGCGCGGCCCCGTCAATATCGGCAATCCCACCGAGATCACCATGCTCGAGCTGGCCCGGCTCGTCATCGAACTCACCGGATCCCGCTCGGAGATCCGCTTCATCGAACGACCGACGGACGACCCGGCCGTGCGCTGCCCGGACATCGCGCTGGCCCGCGACAAGCTCGGATGGGAACCGCGGGTGACCGCCGAAGAAGGGCTGCGCCGCACGATCGCCTGGTTCTGCGACCACGCGACCGCCGACCGCTGATCCCACGCACCGCGCAGCCGTCCCCGCCGACTCCCTGTCAGGCGGCGCCGCCTTCGCCCCGATCCGCCGAAAGACCTGGGAACCCGCCCATGCGCATCCTCGGAATCAACGCCCTCTTCCACGATCCGGCCGCCGCTCTCGTGATCGACGGCAGGACCGTCGCCGCCGCGGAGGAGGAGCGGTTCTCCCGGCGCAAGCACGGGAAGCGGCCGGTGCCGTTCTCCGCCTGGGAACTTCCGGAGAAGGCCGCCGCCTGGTGCCTGAAGCGCGCGGGGCTGCGCCCGCAGGATCTCGACGCGGTCACCTACTCCTTCGACCCGGCGCTCGCCCGCCCGGCCGAGTCCATGGGCCTCGACGACCCCTGGGACCAGCTGCGCCTGACGTACGCGCGCGAGGCGCCCGGCTTCCTCAAGACCGCGCTGCCGGGCCTCGATCCGGGCATCGTCCGCTTCGTACCGCACCACATGGCGCACGCCGCGTCGAGCGCCTTCGCCGCGCCGGACGCCGAGCCGTCGTCCGTACTCGTCCTGGACGGCCGCGGGGAACGGGCCTCGCATCTGGCCGCGTACCGGGTCGGGGACCGGCTGGAACCCCTCTGCGCGCAGGAACTGCCGCATTCCCTGGGGCTGGTCTACGAAGAGCTCACCGAACACCTCGGATTCCTGCGCTCCTCCGACGAGTTCAAGGTGATGGCCCTCGCGGCGCACGGCACCCCGCGCATGCTGCCCGAACTGCGCCGCCACGTGTATCCCACGGGCGACGGCGGGTTCCGTGCCACCGCGGTGCCCTGGCACGAACTGTGCGCACCCCGCGGCCCGGACGAGCCCTGGACGCAGGACCACGCCGATGTCGCCGCAAGCGCCCAGGCCGTACTGGAGGAGACGCTGCTCGATCTCGTCCGCTGGCTGCACGGGAGGACGCACCACAGCGTGCTCACCCTCGCCGGAGGCGTCGCGCTCAACTGTGTCGCCAACTCGCGGATCGCCCGCGAGGGCCCGTTCTCCCGGGTGTGGGTGCAGCCGGCGGCCGGTGACGCCGGTACGGCTCTGGGCGGCGCCCTGCTGCTGGCCGCCGGCGGAGGGGACGAGCCGCAGCCCATGACCGGGGCCGACCTCGGCCGGGACTGGTCGGACGCGGAGCTCGGAGCCTGGCTGAAGACGGCGGCCGTGCCCTTCGACCGGCCGCCGGACATCGCCGCGACCGTGGCGCGCGCCCTGGCCGACAACGGGATCGTCGCCTGGTTCCAGGGCCGCTCGGAGTACGGTCCCAGGGCGCTCGGCCACCGCTCGCTGCTGGCCCATCCCGGGCACGCGGGCAATCTGGAACGGCTCAACGACGTCAAGGGCCGCGAGCAGTTCCGGCCGGTGGCGCCGATGGTGCTCGCCGACCGCGCCGCGGAGGTCTTCGACGGTCCGCTGCCGAGCCCGTACATGCTCTTCGTGCACGACGTGGCGCAGGCCTGGCGGGAGCGCATCCCGGCTGTCGTGCACGTCGACGGGACCGCCCGTATCCAGACCGTCGATCCGGCCCAGGACCCGCTGGTGGCCCGCATGCTCAGCGAGTTCGAGCGGCTCACCGGACTGCCCGTGGTGGTCAACACCAGCCTGAACACGGCGGGCCGGCCCATGGTGGACGACCCGCGCGACGCGCTGGAGTGCTTCGGGTCCTCGCCCGTCGATCTGCTGGCCATCGGCCCGTACGCGATCCGGCGCGAGAGCTTCTTCCGCTCCGCCGCGGCCGAAGGGGGAGTGCGATGACGGAGTACGGAGAAGGAGAAGAGGCGGCGGAGCCGGCCGACGACGCGTACGCCGTCGTCATCCCCACGCTGGGACGCCCCAGCCTGGGCGGATGCCTGCGCGCGCTGGCCGATGCCGAAGGCCCCAAGCCGGTACGGATGATCCTCGTCGACGACCGTCCCGAGACCGGCGGCACACCCCTCGCGGTCGACGTCCCGGTCGCCCTGCGTTCCGTCACCACCGTCGTGCGGGGCCGCGCCCGGGGACCGGCCGCGGCGCGCAACACGGGGTGGCGGGCGGCCGGTCGTGTGCCCTGGATCGTCTTCCTCGACGACGATGTGGTGCCCGGCCACACCTGGGGTGACGACCTCGTCCTTGACCTCGCGGGGGCGACATACCGCACCGCCGGGATCACGGCTCGTATCGCAGTGCCGCTGCCGGTGGACCGCAGGCCGAACGACTGGGAACGCAATACCGCCGGGCTCGCCACCGCACGGTGGATCACCGCCGACATGGCGTACCGCCGGGAGGCACTGGAGGCCGTCGGCGGATTCGACGAACGGTTCCGGCGCGCCTTCCGGGAGGACGCGGACCTTGCCCTGCGGGTGCTCGCCGCCGGCTGGACGTTGACCGCCGGGACCCGGACCACGACCCATCCGGTGCGTCCGGCAGACCGCTGGATCTCCGTACGTCTCCAGGCGGGCAACGCGGACGACGTACTGATGACCCGGCGCCACGGCCGCGACTGGCGGAGCCGGGCCGGAGCGCCACGCGGGCGCCGGCCCCGCCACCTGGCGGTGACCGGAGCGGCGGTCGCGGCCCTCTCCTGCGCCGTGCTCGGCAGGCGCCGCGCCGCCGTGGCCTGTGCTGCCGCCTGGCTGGCCGGGACCGCCGAATTCGCGCTGGCCCGGATCGCGCCGGGGCCGCGGACCCGGGACGAGGTGATCACCATGGCCCTGACCAGTGTGCTCATCCCGCCCGCCGCCACCTGGCACTGGCTGCGCGGGCAGGCCGGACACCGCGGGACGCTGCCGCTCGGCCCGTACGAGGCCGGTGAGCCGCCGCGCGAACCCCGGCAGCCTCTCCTGGAACGGGTGCGCCCATGACCGGCTCCTCGACACCCCGGCCCCCGGAGGTCCTCGCGCGTTCCGCGACCGGATCGTGGCTGTTCGACGGGCCTCCGGACGCCCGCCCGGACGCGCCGCCGTCACGGTCCGACCCGGGCGGCGACCTTCCGGCGGCGGTCCTGTTCGACCGCGACGGCACGCTCGTGGTGGACGTGCCCTACAACGGCGACCCGGCGCGGGTCGAACCCATGCCGTCGGCGCGGGAGGCCGTCGAGGCGGTACGCGCCCTGGGGATTCCGGTCGGGGTCGTGAGCAACCAGTCGGGTGTGGCCCGCGGGATGCTGACGTACCGTCAAGTCGAGGCCGTACGGCGCCGGGTGGAGGACCTCCTCGGTCCGTTCGCCGTGTGGGCGGTCTGCCCGCACGGACCGGACGACGGCTGCGGCTGCCGCAAACCCGCCCCGGGCCTGATCCTGGCCGCCTGCGAACGACTCGGCGTCTCCGCCGAACGCACCACCGTCATCGGCGACATCGGCGCCGACATGGCAGCCGCCCGCGCCGCCGGCGCCCGCGGCGTACTGGTGCCGACCCCCATCACCCGCCCCGAGGAGATCGAAACCGCCGACACCACGGCCCCCGACCTGCTCGCAGCAGTGCGGCTGGTGCAGAGCGCGGGTTCTGACGGGCCGGAGTCCGTGCGCCGGCCGGAAACTGTGCCGGAGCGGCCGCGGCCGGTGGATGATGCCGAGGACGTGAACCCGGCGCGCCGTGCGGCGGGCGGGCCCGAGTCCGGGCACGGGGGCGACGGCGTGCGTCGGGCGGAGGCTCTGCCGGGTCGGCCGGGGTCGGTGGACCGGGCTGAGGGCGCGTTTCTGGCGGGTCGTGCGGCGGGCGGGTCGGAGTCCGGGCGTGGGGTCGGGGGTGTGCGTCGGGCGGAGGCTCTGCCGGGTCGGCCGGGGTCGGTGGACCGGGCTG
>NZ_JAAKZY010000480.1 GCF_011045015.1 Streptomyces scabichelini
GGGTGGCCGAAGGGCAGGCGTGGGGGCCAGGGGCCGAGTGGCTGCTGGAGCAACTCCCTCAGATGCTCGGGGAGTTGGACGATCCCGCCGCCTTCGAGCCCCGGCATCGGCTCGTGGCGTTGGCGCGGCATCGGCGGCCGGGGCTGCGGCTGACGCGTACGGGGCGGGTCATGGAGTCGTTGATTCCGTCGATTCTTGAGCAGAAGGTCACGACGGACGAGGCGTACCGGGCGTGGCGGTTGCTCGTACGGAAGTACGGTGTGCCGGCGCCTGGGCCCGCGCCCGGGCGGATGTACGTCATGCCGGAGCCGCGGACCTGGGCGCTGATCCCCTCCTGGGAGTGGCATCGGGCCGGGGTCGACAACAAGCGGGCGTCGACGATTCTGCGGGCTGTCCGGGTGGCTCGGCGGCTTGAGGAGGCCGTGCGGTTCGAGCCGGTCGCTGCGCAGGCTCGGCTTGAGCTTGTGTCCGGGATCGGGCCCTGGACCTCGGCGGAGACCGTGCAGCGGAGTCATGGGGCGGCGGATTCGGTGACGGTCGGGGACCTTCATCTGCCGGGGATCGTGGGGTATGCCCTGGCGGGCGACCGGGATGCGGATGACTCCGTCATGTTGGAGCTGTTGGAGCCGTACGCCGGGCAGCGGCACAGGGCTGCTCGGCTGATTCTGCTCAGCGGGCGTACGCCGCCGCGGCGTCAGCCTCGTATGCCCCGTGGGGATATCGGGCGGCTGTGACGGCCCGTCGCGCCAGGTGAATCGCCCCCGCCGCCCTTACCCATTCCCATCCCTGGGGGCTGCCGCCCCCAGGGATGGGAATGGGT
>NZ_JAAKZY010000481.1 GCF_011045015.1 Streptomyces scabichelini
CCGCCGGGGCGGGAGGGGCGAAACCAGCCCCGTCAGGAATCAGCTGCCGTCCCTCAGGTCCGCCGGCCAGTCCGGGTGGAACTCGATGCCGTCGTACGTGACCACGCACCCCTCCCCCAGCGGGGACTGGGTCATGAATCCCACGAGGGCCGCTCCGGAGGCCTTCTCGTCGGCCAGGGTGAAGAAGCGGACGAAGGTCCAGCGCTTGCCGTCCTTGGAGGCGTGGAAGGCGAAGGCCCGGCCCGTGCGGCTGATCCGGAGCCAGACCGAACTTCCCTCCACGGTGAAGGAGTTGGCGTCGTCGGAGTGCCCCCGGGTGACCACCGTGCAGACGGTGGGCACGTCCGGGGAGTACTCCAGGCAGAGCTTGGCCCACTCGCGCTCGGCCACGTGTACGTACAGCACACCCGCGTCGAAGGCCGCGGCGAAGCCGACCGTGACGCGGGCGATCAGCTGGAAGTCCCCTTCCGGCGCCCCGAGCAGCCGAGGCGCGTCGGCCGCGGGGTCCAGGGCCTCACCGGTGGGCGGCACGAACCGATCCTGCCGCGCCCCCGCCCATCCGCTGAGAACCCGGTCCTCGTACGACCAGTGCCCGTCGGGCCCGTAGCTACGGAGCAGAAAGGGAAGTTCGGGTATTTCGAGATCCATTGAGGGAGTCTCCCAGGTACTGAAATCCGGTGCGGCATGGCCCTTGAAGGGCGCCCCGCAAAGGGGCGCCCCTTTGCGGGGCGCCCTTTAGGGGCGCGGGGAACTGCGCGACAAGCCACGACGATCCCGCACTGGCCAACGAACCCGACCCGCCACCCCCATAGGCGCCC
>NZ_JAAKZY010000482.1 GCF_011045015.1 Streptomyces scabichelini
GTCGAAGGCCGCGGCGACATCGTCTGGGACCGGCTGGCGGGCCAGCTCGACGCGCTGCTGACCAGCGGCGTCGACGGCATTTACGCCCACGGCACCGCGGGCGAGTTCCACACCCTCGACGAAGCCGAGTTCGACCGGGTGAACGCGGTGCTGGCGGGGCGGTGCGAGGCGGCCGGGCTGCCGTACCAGATCGGTGCCTCGCATCCGGCCACGCCGACGATGCTCGACCGCATCCGGCGCGCGGCCGCGCTGCGACCGGGCGCCCTCCAGGTGATCCTGCCGGACTGGGTCCCGCTGTGCGACGACGAGGTCGTGCGCTTCCTGGTCGGGGCGGCCGAGACCGCCGGCGATGTGCCGCTGGTGCTCTACAACCCGCCGCACGCCAAGACCCAGGTGCCGCCACCGCTCCTTGGACGGGTGGCCGCCGAGGTGCCCCAGCTCATCGGGGTCAAGATGGCCGGCGGCGACGCCGCCTGGTACGCGGCCATGGCGGACGCCGTGCCCCGGCTGTCGGTCTTCGTGCCCGGCCATCTGCTGGCGTCCGGGCTGGTCCGCGGCGCGCACGGCAGCTACTCCAACGTCGCGGCCATGTCGCCGCGCGGCGCGGTCGCGTGGTACCGGCTGATGACGACGGATCCGGCCGCGGCCGCCGACGTGGAGCGGCGCATCGGAGCGTTCTTCGCCCGGCACATCGCGCCGTTGCAGGCGCGCGGGCTGTCCAACCCGGCGCTGGACAAGTTCCTGGCCACCGTCGGCGGCTGGGCGGACATCGGCGTGACGCTGCGCTGGCCGGCATCGTC
>NZ_JAAKZY010000483.1 GCF_011045015.1 Streptomyces scabichelini
GGGGGAGGCGGCAGGGGGGTTCGCCTGCGACTCGGCGGCGCCCCTGTCCCAGGTGAGCAGCAGTGCGGCGGTGAATCCCGCCAGGGCGACCGCCACCGCGGCGACGGCCATCGCCGCACGGCGCAACCATGGCGTACGTCGGTATGCCACCGGAGGTTCGACCGGGCCCGGGCGCCCCTCGTCCACGACGGGCGGCAGTTCCTGGGTGTCGTCCTCGGCCGTCCAGGAAGCCACGGTGGCCTGGGCCGTCCGCGGAGGCGGGGTGGTCTCAGCCGTCCCCGGAGGCGGGGCGGTCTCAGCCGCCGGTACCGCGACGGCTTCGAACTCCTGGTCCCGCTGGCGCTCGCGCTCGACCGCGTTGACCATTCTCACGAGTTCCGACAGGGCCCCTGGTGGACGGCGGCGCAGGACATGGGTCGGTTCGAGCGCCGGGCGGCTCGGCTGCGGTTCGGAGTCGTACGGTGTCGACACGCTGCTCTCCCTGCCGGTGGTACTGGCCATTGATACGCGTCGCCACGCCCGGGAGTTCAACGTGCCCGAAACTCGACCTCCACGGGGGCAGCCGTCACCGTCGTACGGGGCACCCGCGCGACGAGAGCCGTCAGCTCCTCCCGCTCGGCGCCCGTGGGGAGGGCGAAGCCGCCCAGCCACTCCTCGGGGGCGGCGGCCTCGGTGGAGAGCGTGAGGGTGTAGACGTAGCGGCCGGGGTGTTCGGGGGCGAAGTGGGCGAAGGTCATGAGCGGGAG
>NZ_JAAKZY010000484.1 GCF_011045015.1 Streptomyces scabichelini
GGCTGGGCCTGGGCCGCCGGGGTTTCAGCCGTGGCCGACCAGGCCTGGGGTGGCATGGCGGCGGGCTCGGGCTGTACGGGGGCGTCGGTGCCGGTGCCGCCGGGCCAGGCCTGAGGGTTCGGAGCCGCGGTGGGTTGGGGCTGCGGCTGCGGCTGCGGCTGGGAGGTCTGGGAGGTCTGGGTGGTCTGGGCGACGGCGGTGCCCTGGGGGGACGTACCCGCCGCGGGGATTCCGCCCGCAGGCGTGGTCGCGGCAGCGACGGCAGTCTCTGCGGGGATCCCCTGCGGATGTACGCCCTGTGCCGGGACCACCGGCTGAGGCATGCCCTGCCCGGCAACCCCCGGAACGGTGACGCTCTGGCCGAGAGCCCCCTGTGCCGGAACCCCTTGCGCGGCGACGGGCTGCCCCGGAACACCCTGGGGAACAGTCCCTTGCCCGGGAACCCCTTGCCCGGGAACTCCTTGCCCGGGAACTCCTTGCCCAGGGACTCCTTGCCCGGTAACTCCTTGCCCGGTAACTCCTTGCCCAGGAATCCCCTGGGCAGGAACCCCCTCCTCAGGAATCCCCTGGGCAGGAGTGAGCTGTGCGGAAGTCCCCTGTGCTGCCGCCTGTGCGGCCGCCACCTGCCCCGGAACACCTTGCCCCGGGTTGATCTCCTCAGACACCGCCTGCCCCGGGACTCCCTGCCCAGGCCCAGTCGTGTCC
>NZ_JAAKZY010000485.1 GCF_011045015.1 Streptomyces scabichelini
TGCGGAGGTTGTCGAGGCTGCGGCCGCTCGGTCGGGGGAGGCCGTGCTGGTCGTGCCCGACGGGGAGCGGCTGGTGGTGCTGGCCGCGGACGGGGGTGCGGTGGTTTCGTCCTGCGCTCAATACGCGGAGGCGCTCCTGGCTGATCGGGGTGCGACCGAGCCAGGGGTGGACGAGGACGAGCTGGTGATCGGGCTTTCGGCTCCTGCTGGGCCGATCGCCGCCGCGGCCGCCTATAAGCAGGCCGAGCAGGCGTTGTCCGTTGCTCGGCGGCGGGGGCGGGTGCTGGTCGAGCATGAGGAGCTGGCGGCGGGGTCTGTGGTGCCGTTGCTTGCGGATGACGCGGTGCGGGCGTTTGCGGACGGGTTGCTGCGGGCGTTGCACGAGCATGACGCGACGGGGCGGGGGGATCTGGTCGCTTCCTTGCGGGCGTGGTTGTCGCGGCATGGGCAGTGGGATGCGGCTGCGGCGGATCTTGGGGTGCATCGGCATACGTTGCGGTATCGGATGCGGCGGGTCGAGGAAATCCTGGGGCGGTCGTTGGATGACCCGGATACTCGGATGGAGCTGTGGCTTGCCTTGAAGGCGTCGGCCTCCGGCGGTTGAGCGGTTGGGTTCGTTGTTTCGTGCGGGGTTCGTTGTGGCTTGTCGCGCAGTTCCCCGCGCCTCTGGGTG
>NZ_JAAKZY010000486.1 GCF_011045015.1 Streptomyces scabichelini
GGGGGGTGTACAGCGGGTTCGAGCTGTGTGAGAACACTCCGGTGCGGGAGGGCAGCGAAGAGTACCTGAACTCGGAGAAGTATCAACTCAGGCCGCGGGACTGGGAGTCGGCCGAACGCGAGGGCCGTAGCATCGCCCCCTTGATAGCCGAACTCAACGCGATCCGGCGCCGCAGCCCGGCCCTGCGCCAGCTGCGGGATCTGCACTTCCATCACGCGGACCAGGAGGCGGTGCTCGTGTTCAGCAAGCGGGCGGGGACGGACACCGTGCTGGTGGTGGCCAACCTGGACCCGCACCACACCCAGGAGGCCACGGTCTCGTTGGACATGCCGCGACTCGGCCTGGACTGGCACGAGACCGTACCGGTGCGCGACGAGCTCACCGGAGAGACCTATCACTGGGGCAGGGCCAATTATGTGCGGCTGGAGCCCGGCCGGCAGCCGGCGCACATTCTGCGGGTTCTGCGACCGTCCTCACCGATCGGAGGGTCACCCACACCATGATCGTCAACGAGCCCGTTCAGGACACCTTCGAGGACACCCCCGCCAAGGACCGCGATCCCGACTGGTTCAAGCGCGCCGTGTTCTACGAGGTCCTCGTCCGCTCCTTCCAGGACAGCAACGGCGACGGCATCGGCGACCTCAAAGGCCTGACCGCCAAGC
>NZ_JAAKZY010000487.1 GCF_011045015.1 Streptomyces scabichelini
GTTGGAGACAGCTGCTGTGGGGTCGGCGGGCTCGGTGGGCTCGGCACGGGCTGTAGGGTCAGCGGGCTCGGTGGGTTCAGCGGGCTCGGTGCGGTCTGCGGGGTCGGCGGGCGCTGCAGGCTCTGCGGGATCTATGGGATCTGCGGGATCTATGGGTCCGGGGTCTGCGGGATCCATGGGTCCGGGCTCTGCGGGATCCATGGGTCCGGGGTCGGCGGGATCCATGGGGTCCCCGGGGTCTGACGGTTCCGCGGTCCCCGTTGTCGCCCCAGTACCGCCGTCCGCCTTCCAGTCCGCTCCTGCGGAGCTCGACCGGCTCGCCTCGACGGAGCGTCAGGTCGCCGCGCTCGTCCTGGAGGGGGCAACCAACCGGGAGATCGCGGCCCGGCTGTTCATCAGCGTGAAGACGGTCGAGGCCACGCTCACGAGGGTCTACCGGAAGCTGGGGATCCGGTCACGGGTCGACATCGTGCGGCTGGCGGCGGGGCAGCAGCGGACGGGTTGACCGCCGGGAGTCCGGCAGGCGGGTGAGGGGCGGCCGAGGGTTTTCCCTCTCCAACTGCCGCAGGGAGTTCCCTAATTGGGGAGAGGGCGGGTCCGCTTCTAGCG
>NZ_JAAKZY010000488.1 GCF_011045015.1 Streptomyces scabichelini
GGTGGGCCGGTCCCCGGGAGTCGAGCGCGGCTGTCGCGACGACCGTGCCGTCCTGCTCGTCGACGGCGACGAGCAGCGTGTGGCGGGCGGGCGTGACGTAGGCGTGGTCGAGGTCGACGATGTCGCGGTGCCAGTGCGGGACGTACCCGGTGCCGAAGTCCCGGTAGACGGTGTCGAGCATGACGGACCGCGCGCCGTCCAGGTCGTCGGAAGTCGCCAATCTTATGCAGTAGTCACGCACCTGCACATCATATGCATTAAGCTCCGGGCGTTCCGCGGGGGCTCCCGCCCGCCGAAGTGTGCCTCCCCTGCACGCTCCTCAACCGATTCCCGCCGCTGCCGGAACCTCCTCCTCCGCCCCGTCCGGAAAGCGGATCAGCACCCCGCCCCCAGGAGTGACCCGGGCGTTCGCCTCCGCCCGCAGTGCCTGTGGGTCGCAGGGCCGCTCGGGATCGGCGCTCAGCACCACAAGGGTGACCAGGAGTTGGGCGCGGCCCGGGTGAGCGGGCAGCCGGAGGTACGGGGTGGCCGAGTACTCGCCGTAGGCGTTGGCACCGGTGGCATGGGCGACCGCACCAGGGGGCGCGCCTGCGGCCGTCTCCCACC
>NZ_JAAKZY010000489.1 GCF_011045015.1 Streptomyces scabichelini
CCCATACGCTTGTCCCCGTGACCCCCGTCGAGCTCTCCCGTACCGTTCTGCGTGCCGTGCGCCGTGCCGTGGACGCCGGTGAGCTCAGTGTGGTCGTGCCCGCGCGGGCCGTGGTGGCGCCGCCAGGGGCCGGGGGGTGCGGTGACTACGCCACTAACGTCGCCCTGCAGCTGGCCCGGCCCGCCGGGCGTCCGTCGCGTGAGGTTGCCGAGATCCTGCGGCCGCTCATTACCGACGCCGAGGGCGTCGCGCGCGTCGAGATCACCGGGCCCGGCTTCCTCAACATCACCCTGGACGGGGGAGCGGAGGCCCTGGTTCGGGACGTCCTGCGGCGCGGTGTTCGTTATGGGCACGTCGACGAGCCGAGTGGGCGGATCGTGCAGTTGCACTACCCGTGCGAGGTGCGTGCCGCGGTCAGCGGGCAGGCGCTCGCGGGGATCCTGCGTTCGCAGGGTGCCCTCGTCCGTACGTCCTGCGAGGCCGAGTTGGACCCGGCGTGGGCGAAGCCCCTCGGCGTGACCGTCGAAGCCTGCAGCCGCCCCGGCTCTCCGGCGCCCCTCGACGTGAACCTCCGGCCCGTGCCGGCGCCCGAGGACCCCACCCC
>NZ_JAAKZY010000048.1 GCF_011045015.1 Streptomyces scabichelini
GGGGCGTTGGCCGCCGGCCTGAGGTCGGTGGTCGCCGACCCAGGGGCGTCAGCCGCCGGCCGGGGGGCGGTGGCCGTCGACGCGGGCGTGTTGGCCGCCGGCCTGAGGTCGGTGGTCGCCGACCCGCGGGCGTCAGCCGCCGGCCGGGGGGCGGTGGCCGTCGACGCGGGGGCGTTGGCCGCAGGCCCAGGATCGTTGGCCGCCGGCGCGGGGTCGTTGCCGCCGACGCGGGATCGGTGTCACCAGCGTGGGATCGGTGGCCGCAGGCCCAGGGTCGTTGGCCGCCGACGTGGAGGCGCCAGCCGCCAGCGCGAAGCCGTCAGCCGCCGGCGCGCCCGGCGCGCTCCGCGCGCTCGGTCTCTCCCGTGGCCCCGAGCGGGTCCCCGAAGGACGCTCCGCCACTCCGCCGCTCCATCAACTGCCGTACGAGCCGCACGAGTTCGGCAGGCTCGAAGGGCTTGGCCAGAAAGGCGTCCACCCCCACATCGAGCCCACCCTCGACCTCGTACTGCGTGCAGGCGCTCACGATGGCGAGAGGCAGGTTCCGGGTGCGCGGATCGGCGCGGAGCCGGGCGGCCGTCCGCAGCCCGTCGAGCCGGGGCATCACCACATCCAGGGTGACGACATCGGGCCGCACCTGATGAATGACATCCAGACACTCGGCACCGTCAGCCGCGGTCACGACCTCGAAACCCTCCAGCTCGAGGTTGACCCTGATCAGCTGCCGGATGACCTTGTTGTCGTCCACAACAAGCACCCGACCCGACGCCCCTGGCACAACTCGAGAGTAGGTCCGCACCCCCGCCCGCGTCCGGCTTTTCCCCACTTCCGCCGTGCCCGGGGGCTCGCACGCACACCCGTTTCCCCACCTCAAAACCCGTTCATGACGCCCCCGACAGAGCTGGTAGGGTTCTACTCGTCGCCGCGCACACCGCGCCCGACACGCCCCCGTAGCTCAGGGGATAGAGCAACGGCCTCCGGAGCCGTGTGCGCAGGTTCGAATCCTGCCGGGGGCACTCGCCAGTCAAGCAGCAAGAATCAAGCTCTGACCTGTGCGGATGCCGACATGAGAGAGCGGGAGTCAGTCTCACTGACTCCCGCTCTTTCTCGTTGTCTCTCAGTGTTCGCGCACTATCTGCGATACACGCGACACACCTCCGACGCACTCGTCAGCCGTAGAGCGTGGCATCAGGCCGCGCCAACCGCGACGAGGATGATGTGATGAACGATGGGTTGGCGGCCCTGATCGCCGGGAGCTTCGGACTGATCGGCGCTTTGGCTGCTGGCGCCGCTATGCGGAGCGCTCAAACAGGGGCAGTAGAGGCGCTGCGAGCCTCGCCTTAGTCCCGCCTCTGCTGTCAGCTAGCGGTGACCCGAGGTCGCTGGTCAGCGTGAGATGGCCACCAACGTCGTAGTGACACTGCAAACGAGCATCAGGGCGGTTCCGAACGCCGCGGCGGCTCGGGAACAAGCTACGGGGTAGGTGGCATGGTCTCGGCGTGCAGAGAAAGCGGCAGCGATCGCGGCAAGGGTTGCGAGCAACACGACCGCGACACAGCCCAGTACAACGGCAGCTGAGTGGTCAGACATGATCGATCTCCTGTCGGTAAGCCAATCTGTGCCGCTGAATCTCCTCAAGCTGCTGTTCGTCGTGGTCCGCAGCGGTAGAACTGGTCGAAGACGAACAGGAGCGAACGATCACAGGGGACTGCATGGCCGTAGAGGATGAGGATGGTTGGTCTCCCGGAGCGGCCCTCGTTGAACTACGTGATCGCTTGGAGCGTGGGCTAGCAGAGCGAGGCATGACGAAGACCGCTCTCGCCCGGCGCTCGGAGTTGGGGCGAACTGCTGTCAGCGAAGCTTTCAACAGGTCTGCTTCCGTTCCCTCGGCTCGAACAGTTGTGGCGCTCGCCCAGGCACTCCGTCTGGATGTGCCGGAGCTCCTGAAGCTCCGGGCAACGGCTGCTGGCGTTCAACGCGAGGGGTCCGTGAGGGGCACGTTCTTCCCACCTGCGGGCGTTGGGCGGCCAATCGCTGATTTTGACCCGCACGACCTCGAAGTTCATCCGGCCATCGATGTCGCACCCAGTAAGACCGGCTTAGGGGGCGTACAGGGTCGCCGGTTGCCCGGATATGTACGGCGCTACCACGATCAAGAATTGGATGACCTCGTCAAGGCAGCAGCCGACGGCCATAGCGGTGTGATTGTGCTGGTCGGCCCGTCCTCAACAGGGAAGACCCGCGCTTGTTGGGAGGCGATTCAACCCCTAGCGCCACGGGGATGGCGCCTCTGGCACCCTTTCGACCCCACCCGGGCCGAAGCAGCCTTGAACGATCTCCAACGCGTGGGGCCGGGCACTGTGGTGTGGCTAAACGAAGCCCAGCACTACCTTGGCGCGAGTCGGGGGGTGGGAGAGCGCATCGCGGCTTCCCTACGCTCGCTCCTAGTTGACCGAACGGCAGGCCCCATCCTGATATTAGGGACTCTCTGGAATAACTACGCGGCTGAATACACGGCTCTCCCAGCACCTGGAAAGCCAGATCTACACCCTCAGACGCGGGAACTCTTGGCGGGACGACTGCTCTCGCTTCCAGATAGTTTTGATACGTTCGCGATAAGAGACGCCAGAACCAAAGCTAGCGAAGGAGACCTGCAACTCACTCAGGCGTTGAATCAAGCACAAGGAGGGCGCCTAACTCAATATCTGGCAGGCGCTCCCGCTCTAGCTGAACGGTATAGGACTGCTACCCCTTCCGTTCGTGCACTAATTCAAGCCGCTATGGATGCGCGTCGCCTTGGTGTCGGGAGTCGCATAACCGGGAATTTCCTTACCCAAGCAGCCGAGGACTATATTTCGGACTCTGAATACGTAACCCTAGGGTGTGATTGGGTAGACGAAGCCTTCCGGGAGGCCACTAGACAAGTTCACGGGAACATGGCACCCCTGATGCCCGTTCGCCTTCGCGGCCCTCGTCTGGGCCAATCAAACCGGATCGGCGAGGTTGACGGCAATGAATATCGACTGGCTGATTCGCTGGATCAGCTAGGTCGACTTGAGCGTCGACACAGTTGTCCACCAGCTTCGTTCTGGGAGGCGGCTCATGAGGGATTGACAGATCCTACTGTGCTAGCAAACCTTGCCAGCGCTGCTCATGCTCGGTATCGACTTCAGTGGGCCCATCGCCTCACTGGTCGAGTTGCGGAACAAGCGGACGCTTCCGCGTTGGTTGACTTAGCTGGCATGTGGATGGAAGAACACCCTAGCGTGGCTGAACCGCTGCTTCGGCAGTCTGCTGAAATGGGTAACGCTCGCGCCATGGGCGACTTGGGGTATCTCTGCGAAGAGGCCGGAGATGCAGACGGAGCTGAAGAATGGTATCAGAAGGCTACTAAAGCTGGCGACGGCCACGCGACATACCGCCTAGCTCAAAAGCTTGAAGAATTGGGAGATGCGGAAGGGGCGGAAAGGCTATACCGGCAGGCCTTGAATCGCGGAGATACGGAATCCTTGGGGGCGTTGGGGCGAATCATATTGGACCGAGGTGGGGATGCTTTCGAATCCCTCACGATGTTAAATCGATCCATTCTCCACCTAATACGTCAGACCGCACGCACAATGATTGCATCGCTGGATAGAGCGACTGGAGCGGAAAAACATTCTACTATAGGCCGGTGGGCCGAGAGAAAAGAGGGCGAACGTCTCAGGTCTAGGATTGAGGAGGTGGGGGACAAGGGGGACTTTGATAGATTCCGAGAGGCCGTGGCAGAAGGTAATCGTAACGGTGATACGTATGGAATTTTTTGCCATTATTTATTCTTAGGCATGAAAGATCACGACCGAGCTGGAGCAATGCTTGAGCGCGCTGGGCGGGATGGGAATTCCTATGCACTGATGGAAATTGCAAAGGAACGAGAGAAGACTGGCAGTCTGGATGAAGCAGATGCGATTTATCGAACCTTGCTGGATTCCGGCGATAATGCACCGCTGGCGCCTCTCGCGGGCCTGATGAGAACGGCTGGGAATCTTAAAGAGGCGGAGTCTCTCTACTGGCGATCGGTTGAGGCAGGAAGTACTTATGCGATGTTCCGACTCTGCGAGCTAAAAGAGGACATGGGTGATCACGCTAGTGCCGAGGAAATCGCTCTGCAGGCTGCTAATGCCGGGGATGCATCCGCCGTCCGCGTGCTGTCAGGGGCGAGAGGTGGACGCGCAGAGCCCGATGGCTTATGGCCGTACGGGCTCAACCCGGACGGAACACCGACGGTTGAACCTTGGTGGTTGCCTTAGAGCGATCACTTTCAAGACGGCTCCAGGAGTAATGATCACCCTCGCTAAGCCGCGTCTCCATCCTCCTCAAGTGCCTTTGCGATCTTTGCGTTAGCCGCTTCCTCGTGCCCGTCGATGCAGCCGTGATACCGGCGGTGAATCACCTCTGGTGAGTTGCCGACCCGCCGGGCGACCTCAGCGATCGGGACCCCGGCGTTCAGCCACCGCGTGATGCATGCGTGCCGCAGGTCGTACGGGCGCCCAGCAAGCGGCGATTCGACGCGGTCCGGCGGGAGAGCGAACAACCGCGCCTCCTCCCACACGCGCCAGTAGGTGGATGAGCCGACGACTCCCCCGCGCTCGTTCCCGAACACACGCCCCTCCTTGGCAGCCCCGAAAATCTTCAGGTGGGCCCGAAGAATGGAGACCAGGACGGGCGGGATGGGGACCGGGCGGTCGGTATCGGACTCGCGAGCCTTCAGGCCCCGGCGGTCGTGCCGCTCCCCGGAGTCGGTCCATTGCTTGCCCGAGACGGGGCGCGTCTCCCGCAGCGTCAGCGTGCCCCAACCCTCCTCCGGTAGATGGCAGTCAGGGAGCCTCAGCCCGACCGCCTCAGCGGGCCTGAGCCCCGCGTAGTACAGAACCGCGTAGAACGCCACAAGGCGGCGCCCGCGGCTGCGGTCCCACGAGCCGACGTAAGAGACGGCGGTGAGCAACTGGCGCCCCTGTACGGCGTTCACGAGGACGCGTCGGTCCACCACCCCACCGGAACCCACGCGCTTCTTGTGGTTCCCCTGAAGAGGATTCTCCGGGAGTTCCTTCGCGGCCACCGCGTGTTCGAGGGCCGTGTTCAGGGCGCGGCGCCGCCGCTTGTGCGTCTCCCCCGCCGCCGGGGTACCGTCCAGTCGATAGCTGAGGCGGTACAACACGTCCTCGAACACCTCAAGGTCGACCAGGTCGACAAGCGGCCGATCCTCTTTCGTGAGCCACTCGTACGCGGCCTTCAGTTCGGCCGGCGGCTCCTGTCCCGCGTTCGCGGGGACGATCGCCCACCGAAACGCCAGGCGCAGGTACTTGTCCTCAGGGGTGTTCTCGCCTCGCTTCACCATGGCGAGCGCCACGGCCGCGAGACCGTCCGCCATGCCCTCACGGGTTTTCGCAGCACTCATGCGCCACCGCCCGGCGACGTACTTCCGGCAGAACTCGAACCACCGCAACGACGGCTTGGCCTCAGCCGCCGTTGCCGCCGCTTCAGCCGCCGCGCGGACTTCGGACTCAGGCTGTCCGCTTGCGATCTCGAACGCTTCGCCCCGCCGCATGGCTTGCCGCAACTCCGAGCGTCGGCTTTCGGCGAGTGCCGACGTGGCGAACGTCGCGCTGCTCACCTTCCCGCCGACGACCCATCGGAGTTGATACGGCCGCGCCTTGCGGTCGACCTTCGTGACTTTCCACAGCCGGACATCGAGGGAGTACCCCGGCCGGGCCTCCCCGTGGGGGCGGAGCGCCGCGGTGTCTTCGGTCGTGCTCACGCGGCGTCCTCCCGCTCCGCAAGCCACCGCTCGTATTCCGACCTGCGGATGCGAACGTCACCGTTGGGAAGCTTGATCGACCGCGGGCCCTTCCCGAGTTGGCGCCACCGGTAGAACGTCGACGGAGCCACCTTCAGATCGGTGATGACCTCCGCGACGGTCAACTTCTCGTCCAGCGCGCGGGCGCTCATACCGCCGTCCCTTCGGATTCGGTCGACCCGGACAGCCCGGACAGCTCCAATTCCGACTGTCCGGGGCGTTCGGGCTGGTCAGGTGCGGTAACCGGACAGTCGGACAGCTCGGACAGCTCCGGTACGCCCTGTGTCCGGGTCTCGGTGTCCGGGTAGTACCGGCCGCTGCCGTCCCTGGTGAGCTGTCCGTCAGCGGCCATGCGGGAGCAGGTGCGGCGGATGGTGTCGATGTCGACCTGCGGCAGGTCGCCCGCGATGTCCTTCGGCTTCGCCCCGGGGTTGGCACGGACGTGCCGCAGGATCGCGGCGCGGGTGTCGCCCACGGTGTGGTCGGACACCGGGCCGTCCAACAGATGCCAGGCACCGGAGGCGGCTTGGAAGCTGAGCGCGTACTCGGCTTCGTCCACGTCCCGCCCGGTGACGTGCAGGATGCCGTCTGCCTGCCCTCGGGCCCGCTTGAGTACGAGGGTGGCGTCCGCGGCGCCCGCGATGCCGTTGGTCCCGGAGACCTCCGTGAGGAAGTCGTCGGAGCCTGCCTTGCGGACGTGGTGAACGAGCACAATGGCGATGCCGTAGTGATCGGCGAGCCGCTTCGCGTAGCTGACGGAGACGTAATCCGCGTCGTACGCGGACACGCCCTGCGGGGCTTGGCCGCGCATCTTGGCGAACACGTCGATGACGACCATGCGGGCATCGAGGTTGCGATCCAACCACTGTGCAATGGCCTCGGTCCCGCCCTGGGGGAAGGGCGGGCATTCGGTGACCAGGGTCAGACCGGCCGGGGCCTGTTGGCCGCCCAGGAGTTTGCCCATGCGGGTCTGAAGACGGCGGGGGGTGTCTTCCAGGGCGAGGTAGAGCACCGGGCCGCCCTGGACGGGCACGGAGTCGAACGCCTGCCCTCCGGCCGCGACCGCGAGTCCGAGCCCGAGGGAGAGCCAGGACTTGCCGACCTTGGGCGGTCCGGCGAGCAGGCTGACGCCTTCGGCGAGGAGGCCGGGCACCGCCCATTTCGGCTCCGGGAAGTCCGCCGCCATGAGCTGATCCGCGGTCCATGCGGTGCGCGGGCGCTCCCGCTTCGGCAGCTCCCGCGGGGCCGCCTCTGGGTCGCTGGGTACGGAGTACAGGTGCAGTGGGGGAATCGGGTTGGTGCTCATGCCGCGACCCTTCGGGGGCGGTTGGCTCCGGCCCGCAGGCCGGAAGCGATGGTGCGCCGTGCCTCGTGCTCGCCCTGACCGACTTGGAGCGCGGCGGACAGGAGCCAGCCGGTCACGTCGGCTTCGCTCAGCTCTCCCCCGGCGACAAGCTGTCCGAGAGCGACCGAGGCGAGGTAGAGCGCGTGGTTGTGCTGGTGCTCACCGGAGTCGGTGACGCGGGCCAACTCGCCGTTGACCGCGGCGTTCAGGAACGCGGTGCGCCGGTCGCGGGTGGCGAGCGCGACCGTGATGGGGCGCTGCGGGGGCAGTGGCGCGGGGCGTAGCAGGTCCGTCAGCCATGCGGGCAGCGGCGCCACGGGAGCGGCACGGACGGTCGTGTACGGGTGGCCCTTGACGATGCTGCCCGCGCCGACCACGTAGCCGCCTTCCGCGCGGGTGTCGACCTTCCAGCCGAGCTTGCCCGCGGTGTTGCGCAGCGGCTCGCCCTCGGGGGCGGCGAAGTACAGGTGCGTGCCGCCGCTGGGGGTCTTCACGACGTGCGTGTCCGGGGCGAGTTCGCGGAAGCCGTCGTGCGGCTCGCACCGTACGAGGTAGCCGTCCCATTCGTGCAGCTGGCACAGCGCGAAGAACACGCCCATGCCGTCGCGGATGTCGGGGTGGGCCCAATCGGCCGGCGGGTTGTCCTCCGGGCCCTTGGCGGTGTCGAGGTCGACGACGACCAGGCCGGAAGGGCCGGTGGCGATGCCGACGTTGTAGGGGGCGTGCGTCCAGCACCGGGTGATGCGGTCCGGGTCTGTGGTGGCGCGCTCTTCCCATGCGGTGATGGCGGGGCGCTTGTCGCCGGGCCGGAGGGGGAAGACATGCCAGCCGTGCGACGCAGCTTCAAGCGCCGCGGTGAGCTGGGCAGCGTCGTCCAGGTGAGGCATCCTGGGGACCTCCTGTTCTGTCTACGGATGGGCAGGGAGAACCGCGGCGGCGGGCGACCTTGCTGGGGAGTCCCGCCGCCGCGGCAGTGCTACTGGTTCTTGGCCCAATGGGCGTACTGCTGACGGACGTAGGCGCGCGGCTCGCAACTGCCGTGGACGTCGTCCAGGTCCATCAGCCGGTGGGCGGCCCTAGACGCGAGTTCGGCCGCGTCGCGGGTACTGCTGTCGGCTTCGTCGCTCAGCGCGATGCGGTCCAAGAGAGCGGCTTTGCGGAGCCAGAACTCACGGCTCGATCCGTCGTAGGACGGCCTGTCCGCGACTGTCCGGGCGGTCCATCCGATCTCGCTGATGATGCTCGGGGCGAGCGCGTACGCCTCCTCGGGCTCGGGCCACGACTTCAGCTCGGGGCGATGGTCGGCGGTGACGTACAGCCGCTGCCTCTTGCCGTCGCGGGTGGGGTGCTGGCGTACGGGGCCGACAGTGAAGGCCTGGGACAGGGCCTGGTTGACGCGGTCGCTTTCGGCGGGATCGCAGATGATGCGGATCTCGAACATGGCTTCCTCTCGGGTTCGGGTCAGAACGACGGTTCGTTGCTGTAGCCGTCGGTAGCCCACGGGTCGCGGCCGGTGTCGCGCCGTCGTCGCAGCCATCGGGGCAGGCGCGGAAGGGGCAGCAGGAGCCAACGGCGGTTCTCGTTCCAGCAGGTGCAGGGCTCCCAGTCGGTGCCCTCGTACTCGCCGGTCTCGGGGTGGCCGTAGTCGTGCTCGACGCCGCCGATGCCGTCGCAGTTCTGGCAGTCGGGGCGGGGCGTGTCGGTGAGGATGAGCGCGGGCTGGGGCCAGGTGGCGCGCTGGATACGCAGCCGGGGCAGGGCGCAGCGGCTCATGCGGACTTCCTCTCGGTGGTGGGGAGTTCGGGCAGGCCTGCCGTTTCCAGGGCCTTGGGGTCGAAGCCGGGCAGCATCGCGCGGGCGGTGAGTGCCTGTGCGAGCTGCTCGGCGTAGGCGGCGCCGGTGCGGGCTACCTCGATCTGTGTGGTGCCGCGGATGGTCTCGACGCGTTCGATGTGGGCGTGTTCCTCGCGCCGGTCGCTCACGTGCCGCTCGTGCGCCACGCGCTCGCGGCGGTCGGTGCGCCAGTACCGGGCGACGAGCCCGTAGGTGACGGCCGTGGCGAGCACCCAGAGCAAGAGCGGCAGGGAGAGGCCATCGGCGTATCCGGCCACGCCCGCGAGGGCGATGCCGCCGGAGGCAGCGAATGCGGTGCCCGCGATCACACTGTCTCCGGCGTGTCCGACGCTCGCGCACGCTCCGGCCGCAGCGGCGGCGAGCGAGAGTGCGGTCATCAACACGGCGTTGCCGAGGGAGTGTTCGGCGCCGTTGGCGTTCCAGATCCGGGCCAGGATCAGCACGGTCGAGGTGGCGAGTGCGGGCGCGGCCTTGGGGGCGATGAGGGCGAGCCATTGGCGCGCCACGATCTGTTCGTTCACGAGCGTTCTCCCGTCAGTTGCCGAGTTCGGTCAGGAAGTCGGCGAAGGATGCGACCAGGTCGCGGATGGGCTCGTAGGCGCCGGTCCCGGCGGCGAAGAAGCCGAAGAGGAAGACCAGCAGCGCGGCGCCCGCGCCGGTCGACTTGGTCTTGACGGCGACCACGGAGGCGAGGCCGAAGAGCAGCACGGCGGAGATGTCGATGTTCATCGCGAAGCCTCCGGGCGGGGAGTGTCGGTGCCTGCGCGGTAGATGCGGGCCCAGCGGTTGTAGAGCCAGCGGCCGACGCGTATGCGCTTGCCGGTCGCGTGGCAGCGGCGGCAGTCCTTGCCGCGCTTCATGCGGCCCTTGCGGTCGGTCTTCATCGCGAAGCCCCAGCCGCGGCACTTGCGGCAGTTGCCGAACGGCGAGACCGCGCACAGGGATGCGTAACCGAGGGTGAGGAGTAGGAGGAGGGCGCTAGCGGCGAGCGCGGGGGTCATCTGGGGCCTCCAGGGCCGGTTTTGGGGTGTGCGAGGGGAGGGCCGCTAGGCGCTAGCGGCCTGATCAGGTGCGATATGGGGTGCTAGCGGTGCCGCTAGACCTAGCGGGTGTGGGTGCTAGGTCTAGCGGCGCACTTCGCTCAGCCCGTGTCTCGGTTTCCGTCACGCTCCGCAACAGCGGCGGTGAGTCGGGCGCGCTCGATGCCGCGCCGGTTGGCGCCCTTGCCGGACTCCGTCTTGCCCCATACCTGGCCCGTGGCGATGCCGTAGGGCTTCAGGGCGGCGGCGAGGCCTTCGGCGTCCCAGCCGCCGTAGACGTCCGGGCGCAGCTCGGCGAGCCGGGCGGCGACGGTCTCCGACCACACCTTGGGCTCCTCGGCGGGCACGACGGCGAGGATGTCGGCGAGCAGGTCGTATCCGCCGCTCTCGCTGGTCTCCGGGTCCTGCCCGAGGGCGTATCCGGCGAGCGTGCCTGCCTTCTCGCGAACCGCACGGGCGCGCAGCGCGATGTGCTCGGCAACGACCGCATCGACGAACACCGAGCGGACGATGCGGGCGTCCGCGCCCTCGCCGACGAAGTAGCAGATGCCCTTGTCGGCCCAGCTGAACATGGTGGCCCGCACACCGCGCTTGTACGACGACGTGCCCAGCACCATGTCGTTCTCCAGCTGGCCCATGACCTTCAGGCACCAACGGGCCGACGCGTTCGCGCTGATGCCGGTGGGCAGCGACTTGGCGTCGGGGCGCTGGGTGGCGAGCAGCAGCACGATCCCGGTAGCCGGGCCGCGCTTGACCAGGTCGGTGCAGATCTCCTCGAACTCGGCCCCGTACTTGGGGTGTTCGAACCACTTCTGGCACTCATCCACCCCGATCACGATCGGGTGCAGCCCCAAAGAGGGCTTGTTCGCCAGCTCCGAGGTGACCTTGGACTCGGGGCAGACGTCCCGCGGCAGCGAGCGGATCACCTTCGCCCGTCGGCGTAGCTCACCGCGGACCTCGCGCATGTCGGCGAGGGCGTATTCGAAGTCCTCCTCGTCCTCTCCGGCCCGGTGCCGGTAGGCGACCGCGTCGCCTACCGGGTCCAGGTCGCCGGTGCCCTTCATGTCGTAGGTGTGCAGCTCCGCGCGCGGGTCCAGGGCGGCGAGCAGCATGAGCAGCCGAAGCAGGAACGTCTTGCCCATGCGCGGGATGGCGCCGATGACGCCCGCGATGTACATGAGGGTGATGTCGACCCAGCGTCCGCGCTGGTCGGTGGCGAACGCGGCGGGCTTGAACAGGTCCACCGTCCCGGCCTTGGCCAGCGGCCAGGCGGGCGGCTTCGTCTTGGACATGTCCTGATCGCCCACCCACAGCACTAGGCGCCCGGTGTGCTCGTCGGGCACCGCTTCGGGCCACACGCAGCCCAGCGGGCGCCGCAGACCCGAGGCGAGCCGCTCGCGGCGGTCCATCACGTCCGTGACCGTCACGCCGTACGGGAGGTCGCCCTCGGCGCGCCAGCCGGGCCCGTCGCGGGTGATCGGGGCGGTGAAGGCGAAGCCGTCCCGTCCCTTTGCCTGCGCCTGGTTGATCGCCGGAATGCCCAGCGCTCCCAGCGCCCGCAGCACGATGTCACTGGTCAGCTTCGGCGCATCCGGCAGCTCCACAGCCTTGTGGATGACTGGGGCGTCCGCCTTGCGTCCGGCGAGGCCGAGCGCCAGCGTGACCGCGCCCGCCGATACTGCCTGAAGCCAGGTCGGGGCGAGGACGTAGATGGCGAGCGCGGAGCCGAGTCCGATGAACATCGCCAGCACGGCGACCAGGGTGCGCAGCCGGACCCGTCCGTCCCGCTGTCGCGACAGCTTCAGGTACTCGGCTGCGTCCTCGCGCCGGACGGCGGCGAGTCGGACCGGCTCGCCCTCGCGGTCGGCCATCCGCCGCATGGTGCCGCCCACGAACCGCGCGGCACCCGTCGGGGCTTGGAGAGTGAGGCGGGCGGCGTAGACCGGGGTGCGCAGCGCGTGGTAGCCGACCGAGTGGGCGTAGTGGCGGGCCACCCACGCCGACGCGGTCCGCAGTTCCGCGAGCGACTTGAGCCACACCGGAACGACCGGACGGCGCTTCGCGGCGAGCAGCCGACCCAGGTAGCCGGGCCCCACCGGGGCGGTCGGTTGGTCGACCATCACACGGGCGGTCGGGTCGCCCGACTCGGTACCCGACCGACCGGTCTCGGGGTCGGCGTCGGGTCGGGTGCTCGGGTCGGCCGACTCGGTACGGGCCGACCGTGCCTTGTCGAGGTCGACTACCTCGCCCCCGGAGTCGGCTCCAGGAGTGGCGCTCATCTCGGCTTCGAGCCGGTTGAACAGTTCGTTGTCGTCGTCGGGGTGCTTCACTGAAGGTCCTTCCAATGGGAGGAAAGGCGGGGTCCGGCCGTCGCTGTAGGAGGTGGGCGGACGGCCCCCGCCGGGTGTTCAGGCGGTGCGCTGTTCCTCGGCGGTGATGCACAGGCCGCAGATGCCGTAGGAGGTCGGGATGCAGTAGCCGACATCGAGCAGGCAGCGGGGGCAGGTGCGGCGGGCGAGCATCGCCAGCGCGAGCGCGCCCCACTTGCGCGACGTCATCGGCCGGACCGGCTTGGCGCGGTCGACGCGGTAGAGGTAGGCGACTCGCACTCCCCCGGCCCGTCGGTTGACGCGCATCACCTGCGCGGCGATCGGCTGCCCGCCGGGCCGCAGCCCACGGGCGCGGAGCTGCCGACGGGTCGCGAGGTCGTCGGGGGCCAGCCGCCACGGATAGGTAGGCACGCCGTAGCGGGCGCCGGTCGGGTCGTAGCACTGGCCAAATGCCGCGGACATCAGGCGACCTCAGCCTCGGGTCCATCGCCCTCCGGGTCGCCCACGGAGTGCAGCGGACGGCCGTCGACACGCTCGGCCTTCAGGGTGTCGCGCAGCCTGCGGGCGTTGGCCTGCGAGACGTGCAGCGTGGTGCGCAGACGGTCCGCGGTCAGCTCCGCGTCCTTCCACTCCGCGGAGACCGTCCGGGCCTCGCTCAGCGCTTCCTCGAAGGTGCGCTGCGCCTTGGCCTTGGTCGTGGCCTGTCGGCGCGGGCGCGGCTTGGTCGCGGGCGGTTGTGCCGGCCGATTCTGCACCGCGGGCGGTGCGGGGGTCTCCTGCTCAGCGGCGGGGGCAAGTTCGCCCATGCGTAGCATCACGCGTTCGCGCCGCGGGGTCTGCGTCCGCCACTTGCGGCCGTAGCGCTCGCGCAGGTCCGCGCGGGCCAACTGCCGCTGCTTCTCCCGCGTTAGCGCCTCGGAGTAGGAGGTGACCTCCCACAGCGTCATCCGGCGCCACAACGCGAAGGTGGACGGGAAGGCCAGCAGCCACCGGGAGAACCGGATCTTCTCCATGCGGCGACCGGTAGCTGCGCCGATCCGGACGGCGTAGACGTGCGCGCCGATCTCGGAGAACACCACCCACAGCAGCGGCATCGTGCCGTGCGCCAACTTCGCCGACAGGGAGTGTCCAGCTGCGACGTTCAGCCAGCACGTGACCAGGGTGAGCACCCAGGGAACGAACCGCACCCACGCCCACGCCATGTCCAGCCGGATCAACAGCAGGTTGGCCACGGTGAACACCGGGATGGCCACGTCGATGCCAACCGGCAGCATCCACGGAGAGGAGAAATCCCACTGCTCGGCAGCGGCCGACAGAGCGTCGAAGGAAGAGGCCAACCCGAGTGCGCCGACTCCGGCCGCGGCGAGCGCGCCGATACCGGCGAGCCCCATCTCCGGTTTCGTCAGCGGCGGCACCCCGGACGCGGGCACCTCGGGAGTAGAGGTCGTGGCGGTCATCGCTGACCCCCGTTCCGGCGGCCGTGACGGACCCACCCGACGAACTGCATGGCGAACCCGACAGCGGCGATGCCCATCAGGGACTGGTGGCCGGTCACCAGGGCAGCGAGAGAGCCGCTGAGGGCGACGACGACACCGGTCAGGACCAGCGCGAGCGGCCAGCCCTTCGGCGTGGGCGTGGGGTTGGTCGTCATGCCGCACCTCCCCGCAGCGGCGGGTTGACCAGGCCGGTCAGGGTGGCGATCTCGTCGCCAGTGAGGCTGTCGTGCTCGTCCATGGCGAGCGCCACGGTGCGGATCTCGCGCCACAGGTGGGTCACCTTGCGGCGGGCCATCCCGCGCACCATGCCCCAGGACTTGCCGCCCTTGGGCGTGTGGTCGCGACCGAGCTGGGAACCAGCCTGCGCGAGAACGTCGATGGCCAGCTCACGGTCATGCTCGGCTGCGCAGGCGGCAGCCCGCTCGGGGGTCCACAGACCGTAGACCATCAGGTACTGCACCTGCGCGAGCGATCCGGCCGCGCACTGCGCGGCGAAGTGCCACGGCGGCGTGTCCTGCGCCTGCCACGTGGTGGCGCCGGTGACCGCCCAACCACCGTCATCGGTGGACCAGGCGATGACCTCACTGGTGATGACGTGCATGCCGTAGGTCATGGACAGCACCGCGTGACCGGCCTCGTGGAAGGCCATGCCCAACCGTGTCTGCTCGTAGCTCAGCGGCATGTGGAGGGCGGCGCGGGGCTTGCCGGTGTGGTCGGCCAGTTCCTCAGCGGTAGGGGCCATGGTCCTCATGCCGCCACCCCCTTGCGCGCCACGCGGCAGCGGGCGGGGCGGACCAGCGGCACGACGTCGAACAGGTCCGGGTGGGCCTCGATGACCTCCGCGGCCATGCGGATCAGGCCGTCGGGAAGGTCCGGGTCGTCGGCGAGGATGTCGCGCGCCGCGTCCAGGCGGGCCGCGCGCTCTTCGTCGCTCTCGCCCTCAACCCCGAGCCACAGCTCAACGGGGGTACCGAGCGCCAGTTCCGCGAAGTCCTCAGCAGAGATGGCCTGTTGGTGGCCGATGTACGTGCGCATTGACGTTCTCCTGAGTCGATGGGCAGGGAGAGCTCCAGCGGCGGGCGACCTTGCTGGGGAGTCCCGCCGTCGGACACGCATGTTCAGGGCAGTGCGGAATCCGGGGACCGCTTTCCGGTGCACCGCACTGAGGAACATGTATTACGTGTTCCTCATCTTGCAGAGGAGGATTCGCCCCGTCAAGCCCTTCGGCTGTTTGGAGTTCTGCGGGCCCCTCCGCTCGATGTACCTACAGACTGGCCTCGTCGGCGGCGACGCTCGACTTCGCGCCTGTACGACTTGGGTCGCTCTTGGCTAGCGTGAAGTCGTACCAAGTCGTCCCAACTAGCGGGAGGTTGGCGTGGCGAACGAGCGACTGCGCGGCGCGATAGTGGACTTGGGTCTGACGCTCGATGAGGTCGCTGAACGGCTCGGGGTCGCGTCCAAGACAGTCGAACGCTGGATCAACGAACCTGAGCGCAAGCCATATCGCCGCTTCCAGTTCGCGACAGCCTCGCTGCTGAGGTGCGAGGTGTCGTACCTATGGCCGGACGAACGCACATCAGCCGAGGTCACGGCCTCTGGCAACGCGGAGTTGGTCAGGCTCTATCCGCACCGGTCCGTCGTGATGCAGACCCTTTGGACGAACCTCTACTCCACGGCGACCCGTCAGTTTGACCTGTTGGTGTACTCCGGGTTCTGGCTCACGGAAGACGCGACGTTCCACCGCATCGTGAAGGAGAAGTCAGCCGACGGAGTGCCCATTCGCTTCATGCTGGGAGAGCCCACGTCGCAGGCCGTAGCCGTGCGCGGCGAGGACGAAGGGATCGGCGCGACGATGGCAGGCAAGATCCGGAACGCCCTCATCAACTACGGCCCGCTCTTCGGGCTCCCCGGGGTGGAGTTCCGGCTGCACGGCACGACCCTCTACAACTCGATCTACCGGTCCGATGACGAGATGTTGGCGAACGGGCATCTCTACGGCGTCGGCGCCTACATGGCCCCCGTGCTGCACCTGCGACGCGTGCCCGGCGGTGAACTCTTCGACGCCTACGCTGAGAGCGTTGAGAAGGTCTGGGAATCGGCCCGCCCGATCTCTTCACCTGCCGATTGGGAAGGCACTGCCTGATGAGCCGCATCGACTACTTCCGCGACCCGAACGCTCCTCAGGCCAACTCGGTCGTGCCCTCGGTCACCGCGGTCGTCCGAGACGACGCGGGGCAGTTGCTGCTCATCCACAAGACGGACAACGATCTGTGGGCACTGCCCGGCGGTGGCCACGACATCGGCGAGCGCATCGGTGACACTGTCGTCCGTGAGGTTGCGGAAGAGACCGGCATTGACGTTGAGGTAGACAGCATCGTGGGGCTCTACACCGACCCTGAACACGTGCTGGCGTACGACGACGGAGAGGTTCGGCAACAGTTCTCCATCTGCTTCCGAGCCCACCCCGTCGGCGGTTCCCTTCGTACAAGCAGCGAATCAAAAGAGGTCCGCTGGGTTGCCCCAACGGACCTCGATGGACTGGACATTCACCCGTCGATGATGCTGCGAATCCGGCATGGTCTCGACAAATCGCGGCGAGAGCCCTACATCGGCTAACCGTCGGCAGAGACCTGCACCAACCGGCCCTCAACGCGCTTCGCCGCTGCGTGGATCTCGGGAGCCGCGCGCTGAATGAACCGCCCGACGATCGTGTCCGGACCGTACCGCTGCACGATCTCGTCCAGCCGCTCGGCCGGCGTGGTCTGCGTCCCGTCCGGCGTCGTCGTCATGTCGCAGTACAGCAGGGCGTCAACCAGGTCCGGACGCTCTAGCTCGAACTCCCCCTCTAGCTCCTGCCTCAGTCCGCGCTCCTCAGCTTCCAGCAGGGCGCATGAGTGGTGAGCCACGAGACGAACGACCCGCTCGTCTGCCTTTTCCTGGTCGCGGAGGAACCGCGCACCGTCCAGCGGGTGAAAGCCGGTGGTGGCGATGGTCGGCGAGTATCCGATGTCATGCAGCACCGCAGCGGCTTCCAGCAACTCGGCATCGTCACCCATGATCGGGCCCAAGGAACGAGCGCGCTTGGCGACCCCCAACGAGTGCGCCCACCGACGCGGGAGCGGATCGGACAGCAGCGATTCGGAGAGCGAGTACGCCCACTCAGTCAGTCCCATGACGGCCAACACTACGGCCGGACGGTGGGGGTCGGGAGAGCGCGCACGGTTCGTCCCTTGCCATGAACGGTGGCGAGCAGGCCGTTTCCCTCCATCTGGGCAAGGACACGACGCACCGCGGTACGGGAAGCACCGAACCGCTCGCAGAGTCTCGCTTCGGACGGGTACGTGTCACCCACTGATATCGAGTCCTCCGTGATCACGTCAGTCATCCGTTCCGCGAGAGACCGACGGTCGCCACCCCGAGCGACGCGCCACCCGATTCCGGGAGCGGACTCAACAACACCGTCGGCTTCGAGAACCTTGAGAGCGCGACGGATCGTATTGCGGGAGACCCCGTGCGAACTCATCAGGCCAGCCTCTGACGGCAGGGCGTCGATGCCCTCCCCCTCTTCGATCTCGTTACGCAGCGCCTCCGCAATGACCAGGTAGGTTCCGCGCGGACTGGCCTCCGGCACTTCGGCTCCTCTCATTCCACCCATTGCCCGCCGTCAAGAGTGCCACCGGGCCCCGCAGTGCATCGACGGACAAGCAGTGTCCCACGTGTCCGGCTGTCCGGTTACACCTCTCACCTGCACAAACAGCCCGGACAGCTCCAAGTATCGGTGTCCGGGCTGTCCGGTTACAGACGGCTGCAACACCCCCTGGTGTTACAGCCCGTCGGCGAAGCCGACCTCTCAATGGGCGCAGGAGCCGGAGGCGACTCCCTATCTGGTCTACCTCACAGGGGCAAACAGCACTCGCGGAACTTTCCCTACTTGATCAAGGCCCGCGCGCGGTGCGGGCGCGCGCGCCGCCTCGACGGCGCGGCCTGCCTCTGTCTTCGCCCCGGCTGGCCGCGCCAAGGCGGCGCGCTACGTGCAGCGAGCGAGAAAAGAGACCCGCTGTGGCTGGGGCGGTCGACTCCGCGACTTTAGCTCAGCCTAGAATCGATCACCTTAGCCCCTGAGAGCACCAGCGCGTCTCATAGATAACAGAAGAGATCTTGATGCCCCGCAGCGTGAGGTTCCCACGGCTCAGCTCGCAACGAAACGCATTTCACAACACCAGAGAGTCCCTAGGAGAGCTGGCTAGGACATACGGCGACATGATCGAAGCGGCGTCGCTTCACTGGGGAAGCGGCGAGATCGAAAGGATAAGAAGGGAAACGCGCCTGACTGCCGGGCGAATCGCTCGGGAAAATGCATGGGTAAAGGCGTTTTGCGAAGGTTGGCTTGGCCGCCTGCTTGAAACGCTTATTTATTTGGCGGTACTATTCGGCCTACTTTCCGCTTATAGAGCAATCGGTGCGATCGACGATAACGATTTCTCGTGGGGTGCCATTGGGTTCACGTGTCTATGGCTGCTCGCGGTACTTGCGGCGATTGTCACGACGCGTCTGGGATTTTCAGCGAATCTAAAGTGGCGAGGACAGGAGGATCCCGAGAAGAGCCTGAAGTTTAAGTTTGTTCTATTCATTACCTGGCTCTTGTCGGCGCCGGTAGCAATCACTGGCCTGATGTCGATCGTAGCGCAGACGCTAAGTATCGACTTGCCTGTCTGGCTCTCCGTTAATGTGTCGGTTTCGATCCTTGTGCTATCGCTCGAATTTTTTGCACGACCGCTCCTGCGGGTAGTGGCCAGGACCTGGCTACTACCTCCAAGGCACAGGACTAGGCCGTATGATCGACTCTTTTTGCGCCTTCTAAAGTCCGCATCACTTGTCGAGACATGGAGGACGCGGTGGCACGAATCCGCTCGGTCGAGATTCATTATCGCAGAGATCGAGGCGGCGGCACGCGAGTGTGAGCGCACAACTCGAACGGGAAGGAGAGTTCCTCTCGTGGACGGCGCGACTCGAAAAGAGCTGTGGAATCGCTCCCATCGAATCGCCTCTCAGATCAGAAGCCACAAAAGGGCCATTGCCGGGTCGGCCAAAGCGGACGACTTTTCAAATGTCTCAGCATCCCTCTGCTCGGGAGTGGATGCGATCTCGCGAGGCGATGTCGCCAGGCTTTTGGACTCAGCGCCAGAAGTTACTGCCATCTCTCGAATTCGACAGGCGACGCGTAGAGTGCTTCCCGCGATCCTCCTATTCGTTGCCGCTTTCACTCTTCCCTTCGTTCCGGGGATCAACGAGAATAAGGAACTGATCAATAGTATCCGGGTCACGATGATTGCAGCGGGTGTGTTGGCTCTAGTCCTTCCGGCGGATTCTCCTACTAGCGGTCGAATCCTGGATACGCTGACTAGATCGTTGACATGGAAGGAAAAGTAGGGTTACGCGCAGAGGCCGAGTGAGGTGCGCAACTCTCGATAGTCATCCGAATTCAGCGGCACGTGCTCGGGGTCGCTGTGCAGTCGATGGCGGTCAAGCTAGCCTTCGCCTCAATAGCTTCCATCAGCTTTCACTGACCAAGGCTCTTCGCGGACATGCGGCCTAGATCCAGATCGACCAGGCTCCTGCGATTGTTCCAATCACCACACCAGCACCAGCAAGCCAAGCTGGGCCACGAAGATCGTCCATCGCCTGTTGCCATACGAGGCGCTGCGCCCACTCGTAGGTGTACGTCAGACGGCCGAGGCTGAAGGCTGGCTGTCGGATGGCGGTCATTGCGGCCGAAGCGTCCGGGTATGTGCCTTCGGGTGCCTGAATGATCTCGTCGATGGCTGTGAGGTCATCCACGAGGCGTTGCGGCCGGCGCAGTGCCCAGCCGCGGCGAACTACGGGCTCCTGCGACACAGCTCCGACACAGTGTGCGCCTCCGTACCGCAAGGGACTGGTTCCCGCGCAGGTCAGAAGGGACGTGGGGCTCGATCGGCACAATCACTCCGGAGCCAGAGCGACTTCCGATCTGCTCTGCCGCAATGTCGCCGACCGCAATGTGGGCCCGACACGGCTCTGTCTACCGGAATTGTTGGGTGACCCCGGGAAGAGCTGCCTTGGTGACAAGGAATGACACTGTCGTGAGGTTGACGCCGTCGACGAGGAGGTCGACGAAGTGCGCGCCTTCCTCCGTAAGGGGGATGCTGCGCAGGGGTACAACGATGGGGACCTGCGCCATGGGTTCCCCGGCGCCGCTTGAGTCGGTCTGCTGCCCGAGATCGGGCGCCTCCCAGCCCAGCTGAAGCTTCCCGGTCTCTGTGCCGTCTTCATGGCGCACGATCACCGTGATGCTGTGTGTACCCGCGAACTCGCTCCACGTCTCCGAGCTGAGCATGATGGCCAGATCGAGATCCGGGGCGGTTGGGAGGGTGAGAGAGGTCTTCGTTACCCCAGCTCCCAGGATGTGCAGCAATCCTTCTCTGACCGTCGCGCGGTCGCAGAGGATCCCCATGCTGAGCTTCACGCTGTGTCGCCTGCTTCCATGGCTGTCGTCACGTCACGCATTGAGATGGAGTTCGATGCGGCGTTCGCGACCCCTGTAGTCGCTGTGCCGCCGATCGGGGCTCCCGTTGTGGCGGCAGCAACCGCGGCAGCCGTCGCCAGTATGGGAGTGACCACCTTGCTGACCTTGACTCGCACCCAGCTGGCGCCAGACGAAGTTGCGCTGCGGTTCTCGGCGAGCGCAGGCGTGATGGGATGCGGCACGGGTTGCGGGACGTCGTCGATCATCGCGCTCCACCTGACGTCCAGGTACGCGAAGCCGTGCTCGATCTTCCGCACGACCGCTGGTGCGGCGACCTCGTCCTCGGACTCGAAGGCTGTGACGGTGTCGCCGACAGCGATGTAGCCGTCCGCGTCCTCGATGAACGCCGGGACGAGGCCTTCGTCGTTGCGCGAGTTCAGGTCGATCTCGATGCGCACGCGGGGGCGTGTGGTGATTTCGATTACCTGTCCCATGCCGGGTTCTTCCTCACGTCGGCGAGCAGGAGGGCTTCCAACCTCTTAACGTCCATTTCGCGCAGTTCGTTGCCCAGGATCACGTCATGATGATGCAGCGGGGGCTCTGAGCGTTCCACTCGGAACCCCTCTGCCTCAAGATGTCGCCGGGTAGTCACAGCAACTTTCCGTCCTTGGACCGGTGCCGTTTCGCAGATAGTCGTGATCAGATCATCGACACTCGTGCGCTCGTCAGGGCGAACGATGCCGAACGTGGAGATCGCGTAGATCGGTGACTTCCCCTCCAGGCGCAGGCGCTCGTAGTCACGCTCTGCCTTTTCCTTGATCTTCTCTGCGCTGAACGGGGCAAACCGTGCAATCAGCAGATCCCCCACCAGAACATCCGTCACACCCTTCAAGCTACCGGACGCTGTGGGACCCGGTGCCTCGGTAACAATTTGTCCTCACGTAGTTCAGTCCTGGCCGGGGTCTTCGCGGAAGGCCTGCGCGATCATCGCGTACTGCGAGGCGATCTCAAGCTGGTGGCGGCTGTTGATCGCCGAGTCCTCGGCCTCGGCCCGGACAAGGAAGGCGCGCGCCCGCCTGAGGCAGTACGAGCGGACTTCGTCGTCGCTGGCAGCGTCCAGGTCCAAGCCTTCCGGTTTGGGGGACTGCGTGTAGGCGGCTTGGTTCCAGGGTCGGTCCTTGGCCATGGTCATCCTTCCGTACGGCATCACAGTTGCCGTACCAGCGGTTGGCGTGGTCAGTGGCGTCCTCGGGCGAGCAACGGCGCGTGAGAGGACGCGGATGGTGCCGGCCGTGATGGCGATGCAAGCGGCCTCGAACTCGGGCGACCTTGGCCGCTACGGCGCCTTCTTGGTTGAAGATGGGACGCCGGGGTACCTCGCGGACTGGCCTGCGACACGTGGCCTCCCCTTCCAGTTATGTGGCGGCTTCCCCTAACAGCGTCCCGCCCGGTTGACCGACACCTAGTGTCCCACCTGTCCGGTTGCGTCTCTCACCTGCATAAACGGCCCGGACAGCTCAAAGTACCGGTGTCCGGGCTGTCCGGTCACAGATGGCTGCAACACGCTGGGGGGTTACAGCCCGTCGGCGAAGCCGCCCCCCAACGGGCGCAGGAGCCGGAGGCGACTTCCGACTTCGCACTATCTGCGATACACAAGGGCACCACACGCCCCGCGGGATCAAGGAATCCGCTGGTCAGAGCCTATTTGCGAAACAATCTCTGATTGTGCTCCGGAGCCGTGTGCGCAGGTTCGAATCCTGCCGGGGGCACCTTGCATTAGGTGCCCAAAGACCCCGCCATCAGCGCTTTAGCTGAGAACGGGGTCTTCGCGTATGTGCAGGCGGATGCCGCCGAATGCGGCTCCATGACAGTGATCACGTTGTAATAGCGTGTTGATCTCGCAGGGCGTCACAGCACGTCACCGGCCGTTTTCGGGCCTGTTCAGCGTAGAGGGTCACCGACGAACTGCGCGGGTACTGGGTGACGAAAGGGTGGCGCGCGGACCCGAAGCACTCGACCGGCGCGGACAGCTTCGAGTCGTCCATCCGTACGGCGCAGCCGGAGGTGCGGCAGACTCACCGAGATGGTCGGCTGGCCCTGACTCTGCAAACTTGCGCGCAAGGGAGCCCAGCGTGGCGATCATCGCGATCTTCGACCAACCCGGCATGACGCAGGCCCAGTACGAACAGGTTGCCAACAAGGTGAACCGCGACCGTGGCCTGGTCAAGAACCCCTCGGACTGGCCCGTACCAGGCCTCATCTCGCACACCTCTGCCCCCACTCCCAATGGCTGGTACGTCGCCGACGTCTGGGAGTCCGAGGAAGCGTTCCGACGGTTCAGTGAAGTCGTCCTGCCGCTCCTGCGGGAGGCCGGTGCTCCGGAGGTGGAGCCGAAGATCTACCCGGTCTTCAACCTGGTGACCCCGTAGCCGTCGGCCTACTGGTACGCGACGTGCTGAGGCATGATCCGCAAAACCACAGGTCAACGAATTTCGTCGGCAGCCCCGTAGCCGTGCAGACATGACGCAAGCCCTGGATCTCTCCAGGGCTTGCGTCTATCGGTCCTACGGACCGTTTCACTATTCGGTGTCGCCCTCCTCCCCCAGGCCCTTCAAGATCCGGTCGTTCATCTCGTGCTCCTGACCGTCGATGCACTTCGCGTAGATCTTGAGCAGCACGTCGACCGAGTGACCCGCGCGAGCGGCCACGTCGGGTGCCGGAACTCCGGAGTTGAGCCACTGCGAGACGCCCGCGTGCCGAAGGTCGTACGGCCGGAAGGCGAGCACGGACGAGACCTGTTCCGGCAGGAGCGCCAGCTCTCGCGTCTGCTTCCACACCCGCGAGTACGACGACGCAGCTACGACGTTGCCTCGCTCACTCGCGAAGAGCCGGCCGTCCTTCGCCGTGCCGAACTCCTTCAGGTGTTCCCGGAGCAGCCGTACCAGCGGCGGCGGTATCGGCACGATGCGCACCTCACCTTCGGCCCGCTGCTTCAGGCCTCTTCGGTCGTTCGCCTCGCCAGAGTCCGTCCATGACTTGCCTGCCGTCGGACGGGTCTCGGCCAGCTCGATACGACCCCAGCCTTTCGCCGGGAGTGTGCAGTCCGAGCGCCGAAGGCCCAGCGCCTCACCAGGCCGCATGGCCGCGTAGTACAGGCACCCGAAGAGCGCCCGCAGCCGTCGACCGCTGGCCCGCTCGTAGCCACCCACGTACGTCACCGCCGCGAGCAGCTCCCGCGCCTGCCGAGGGTTGACCACGACTCGGCGGTCAACCTCCTGCACGGGCCGTTTCCCGCGCTTGCGCCGCACCCGGCTCAGCAGGTTGGAAGGCAACAGCTCCAACTCCACTGCGTACTCAAGTGCGTTGAAGACGATTGCTCGACGCCGCCGGTACGTCTGCGTAGCCGCAGGCTTGCCGTCCAGCTTCCGCCCGAGACCGTCGATCAGCTCATGAACCCGAGCGATCTCCTGCAACTCCGCCACCGGCAGTGACGCCTTTTCGATCCAGCGCACCGCCGAAGCGATCTCCTCGGACCGATCCCGCTCCCGCCGAGGCGGAGGCAGCGTGTACGAGCGCAGAGCCCGCCGCACGATCTCCGGCGTTGGCCGCCCCCGTACCGGCTTGACCAGTACGGGGACGGCCGTCGCCAACGAGTCGGTCATGCTGTCCCGCTGCTTCGCCGACGCCTCTGCCCACCGGGCATCGATGTACTTGAGCACCAGCTCCAGGAACGACAGCGCCGCCTTGCCGCCGCGCAGCGAGTCGGGCAGACCGGACACTGTGTCGAAGGGCTCGCCCTTGTCCACGGCCCGCAGAAGCTTGGCCCGGAAGCGATCGGCCAGCGCCTTGGTCTTGTAGGACTCGCTGAACGCCTGGCCGTCGACGACCCAGCGGACGAGATAGGTCGGTTTCTTGGTCGTCTTGTTGACCGTGAGCTTCCATACGGAGACCTTGTACGACTTCACGACGCGGCCCCCTCCGCATGCTCCTCCAACCAGTCGTTGAGCACGTCACGCCGGACCCGTAACTCACCGTTAGGCAGGCGGATGCAGGCCGGAGCGATGCGCAGCTCCCGCCAGCGGTAGAAGGTGCGCCGAGAGATCCCGCCCAGTTCTTCGAGCACCTGCCGCACGGTGAGCAGTTCGGCCGCCTTCTCACGTGCCACGACGACCACCACCTTCCTGCACGGAGGCAGCGAGGAGCGCCGCCTCCGGCGAGTAGCCGCGCCCGGCGTAGCGCCACTGGCGACCGTAGCGGTCGAGCGGTCGGCCAAGCCAAGGGCCGCCCGCTGTTCCTCCGCCCGATGTTCGGCACGGGCCTCGCGGAGTGCGGTCAGGGTGGTGGAGTAGCGACGCGACTTGGTCGAGAGTGACCTCCGTAGCCGTGGACCGGCCCGAAGCCAGGAGCGGTGAGGGTGGCGAACACCCTAGGGTGCCCCATCACCGACTCCGTGACGTTCTTGCCGCCGATCAGTCCGGCCCGGATCAGCTGATAGGTGTCGGCCCGGTAGAGACGAGAGCAGGTCGGGCAGACCGTCGCCCGCCGGTTGCCGCACGCTGTCAAAAGTCCACCACCGTAGACGTCCGACCCGTACGAGAACAGCGCCTCGCCCGTCGTCGTGTCGACGACGGTTGCTCCGCCGACCAGGTGGATCGGGTTGGTACAACCGCCGAGGCGCACGATATTGCGCCGCCAGGCCGCGAACGCCGGCTCCACTGCCTTGGCAAGCAGGGCAGCAACGCTCTTCGGCAGAGGTTCGGTCATCGCCGACCACTGCCCCGAACGCCTGCCACATCACGGCAGTGATCCCCTCCGGTCGGAGTGGAGTTTTGCGAGTCCACGCTCCGCAAGTACATCAAGAAGGGCAACAACACGTTGCCGTTTTCATCGCGGAAGAGAATTGCGCTGCAATTCCTGTACGGCGTCAACTACATCCACAGCGAAGGCCTGCTTCACCGCGATGTCAGCCTCCAAAACGTTCTAGTGAAGACCTTCAACGGCGGGGCTGTTCTTGTAAAACTGTCAGACTTCGGCCTCGCCAAGGACAAGAATTCCGAGTTCACACGAACAAAGACGGAGATGCGGGGAACCTATCGGGACCCCCTCCTGGCGAACTTC
Source organism: Streptomyces scabichelini (assembly GCF_011045015.1). Lineage (GTDB taxonomy): Bacteria > Actinomycetota > Actinomycetes > Streptomycetales > Streptomycetaceae > Streptomyces > Streptomyces scabichelini. The sequence goes on from NZ_JAAKZY010000048.1 coordinate 25,522, forward strand.
AAGGATTATGGCGTACGCAATGAAATCTACTCGATCGGCTGGGTGCTTTCCTATATCTTCACTGGAAGAGAGGCTCTGATGTCCCAAGATGATGCGCCGAGTCAGATCGTGCGGAAATGTGCGGCGCATGATGTCGCCCATCGGTACGGGAGCCTGCGCGAACTAATTGGTGACGTCGAGAGACTGGAATCCACCCCGCCACCCACGGACGCTCCGGCATAACACTTAAGGGGTGAATCCCTGTGACATCTACGGTGTTGGACGGGCATGCACAGCAACGCCCCCGCCTGGCCGTCAGACCGACCATCAGCAGCACTTGGAGCGAGGACGGATCGAACTCCTAAAGCGGCGTTCACCATCTGCTCCGCTCAGGGTGAGGACGCGAAGCTGGCGGGCAGAACGGGGAGCCAGGATTCTGTTGGGGTCCGCCCCTCACGTAGGGCAGACTCGACGGCGTAAGCGACGTCGGATGGTAGTACGGGCTTGGCCTTACGTCGAAACTTGCTCGGATGCACCTGATTGGTGGTGACCACAAGTGTCGCCCCGCGGGCGTCGGCATACTCGACCGCGAACGCGCACGGCGGCCAGGCCAGCGCCTGAAAGCAGGGCGGCTTTATCATGACGTTGGGGGATAGGTCCTTAATTTCATCTTTCGATGCACATCTGCCGCTGTGATCTCGCTTGTCACTGCAGCCATATGCTCAAAGTACGGCAGCACGACCCTCTGCCGAATCTCACGCTCCCGATATACGTAGGGAGCCACGACGACCCAGGCTCGATGCATACTCAGACCGTAGGATCCGATGATCAGATCTTGAGAAACGAACCCGTGCACCACAAGCTTTCCTAATTCCTCGAAAAAGAAAGCAACGCGACGCACACACTCCTTGGGCTCTTCGGGAAGTTCTAGGTAAGAAATAGGCCCCGGGAACTCCTCTTTGAGGTGATAGAGCACGTATTCCATCGACTTCCGAAACTCTGGCGAACGCCCCTCTCGGAACCCATCAAATATCATTGCCAATGCGTTAGCTTTTTGCGTTGAGCGCAGTTGACCGTATGCGATCACGCTAGAGAAAAGCAATGCCACGACAGATATAGCGAGTGCGGCGATATTTAACCCCATGTCTCACTCCATACGATGGCGATCTCACTCGAAAAATGGCGGTCAATAACCGGCGCGCCCTGGCGGGAGCGATCTGCCCGCCAAGACTTGCTTAATTGCCGCAGTGATTTTCACTCTCTTCCAGCCGCTTGGACCAGAAGTCCATGCCTGAGACCGATTATCAACGACTGTGAGTCCTAGCGGGTCGTAGAGAATTGCACCTCCGTTCTGACGTCTTGTTGAAACGTCACCCCCTTCCCGCGTTTGCTGGAAAGATACTTTGAATCCACTTCCGGGCGGAACGAAGTAGAGGTGCGATACTTGAAGAGTGAGGGGTTCCTCGACCTCTGTGCGACCCCACCGAATGGAAAGGGGAGTGAAATTCTCGCGACCCTCCATAATCACCTTTATAGGGAGCGGCCCCTTGTTGTCAAGGTAGGCATACACCTTGCCATCGAGACCTATGCGGGCCCAGTAAGAGACTTGACTGATGAATTCGCCGCGCTGTCGTTCCTGATCGCGTTTCAGGATCACCATTCCGAGCAAGAGAGTGCCGCTCGTGGTGATCGCGCCAACCCATGTTGGAACGTCCCCCCACTCAGTCCCCATATGGTCAGGATAGGCAGGCAACCGCGTGCTGTGGCGGCTCTTCCAACAGACGCGGCTTGCCGCCGAGGTGCCCTCCCGTTTCTTGGCCCTACCCGTTGAGGCCAACCAAGCAACGGCTGGCCTGAGTGATCCGTTCGCTGGGCAAGTCCAGGCGCAGTCGATTTGATCGCTGGGCCGTGCCTGGCCTTGCGAGGGTGCACGAGACCGACCGGCAGCGAAAGTTGAGCGGACATGCTTTCCTGGCAAGCCACCTATGACCGATGTCCCTCGACGGTGCGCCGCTAAGCCCGCACAGCAACCGCACCAGATCGAGCGGGGAACAGCGGGGAACCACAGGGAAAGCGGCCGAGCCTGACTAGGCGCAGCTCAGCCGTTCGCCCAGGTCAGCGCCATAATCAGTCCCAAATGATCGCAGCTTCCCAAGCTGAGAGCGCAGACAGTCCCTGTCAAACAGATCATGTGCACATCGGTGGTCGCCTCCGCCGCCCCGTCCGGCTGCGCCGCTGAGGCGCCGGTCCCGGCCGGGCGGTCGGAGGCGACCACTTGCACGAGATGGTCAGCGACATGCCGAAGCCCTGTGCACCGGTTGCCGTGGCGGAGGCAGTCGGCACACAGGGCCGGGGTCCGGTCCGCTGCGGGAAGAGAGTCTCTTGTACGTCGTCCGCAGCGGACCGGGGTTTCGGGCGGCGGGTATCAGGCCGCCGGAGTGTCCAGATGTCCCTGTTCTTCGGTCGTTGGGGCCGCGCCGTCCGCCATCTCCGAGGCCAGTCCCGAGGCGATCAACTCGGCCAGTAGTACCGCCGCCTCCGGCCGTATTGAGCCGAGGCGCACCAGGCCGTCACCGAACACGTTCGTCCGAGCCGCGAAGGTGGAACTGCACAGCCAAGTTCCCTGAGGTAACTCTGCAGCTGTGGATACAACCGATCCAGCGGAGTGCGCCAGTCGACGCAGAACAACTGAGCGGCCCCCAAGGGGGCCGCTCAGCGCTGTTCATAGCATCTCTAGGCAGTCAGCCGTCGTTGCCTCCCAACCCATAGCCCTCTCAATCCTCTGGTTGTTCTCCGCCTCACTGTCGTCGATACAGCCCGCGTAGCGACGATGGATAACCTCCGGGGAGTTACCGGCGCGCCGAGCCACTTCAGCCCGGATCCACCGGCTTGATTCCCGGTTGATCGTTTCGGGGTCGTGCAGGCCGTATTGGGCTGAGTTGCGGATTCGGGCATGGAGTGGCCGCTGGTCTGCCCGGCTCTTCCACTTTTTCCACAGGTCTCGGGCCCTTTCGGGCAGGTCGGTCAGGGAGCGTAAGAGGGCCGTCGGTTCATGCACCGTGCTGAACAGCTGGGTGAAGTCCTCGCTCCAGGGCCAGCATTCGGGCAGGTGCAGGGTGAGGCGGCGGGCGGAGCGGGCCAGGCGGGCGGGCACGTTGATCAGGCGGTCACGGTGGTGGCGGTTGTCGCCCTGGCATGGAACGCGAAGGCCAGGGCGCCGACGGCGCGGGGCAGGTTGTGTGCCAGGGCCACCAGGGCGAGCCACACGGCATTGGCCAGTGCATCGTTGGTCTCGTTGCGGGTCTTCGCTACGACCTGGGGCCAGCGCATCTCCAGGTACTCAAGCGCGAAGGCGTACCAACTGGGAAAGGCTGAGCCATGGCCTGGCCCTACGGAGGGCGGGTCATCGGCAGCGCTTTGCCGGACAGCCCGGACGAGCGCAGCACCAACTTCATCGGCCAGGGCCCTGACGTCCGTCGCGCCTCCCGCGGAACCCTTTCCACCGAGCCGCGCCGCCCTCGCAGTCCTCCCGCCACGCCTCCGGCTGCCGACGCCACCTGTCTGGGATACCGAACGGCTCATGACGTCCACCACCTCTCTGCCCAGGTGAACGCATCTAGACCACATCTAGACCAGCTCACAATGGCGTCCTCGGAGGTCCCGTTGTGCACGTCAGGCAACGCATACACGCGCAAGAAACCGAGTCATAGCCATAGGGCGACTCTCTCCGCTGAGCAGGCCTGCGACCCGGAAGACAAGAGGTAGGATAGGTAGCATGACCGAGCCCACCGGCAAGTATTCAATCACTATGCCGCGCGACATCGCGGAAGCGGCCAAGGCCCGCAGCGGCCCCTCCGGGCTGTCCGCCTATGTAGCCGCCGCCGTGGCCCGCCAGATCGAACGCGACAACCTCAACGAAATCATCCAGGTTGCCGAGGCCGAGCACGGACCCGTCACCGACGAGGAGATCCAGGCTCTACGCGATCAGCTCCACCAGGCCCGCCAGCAGCAGAAGCAAGGCGGAGCAAACGCCGCATGACCCGCTCCCCCGCCGTCCCCGGCGGCACCCTGGTCCTCGACAGCGAGGGCCTGGCCAAGGCCGTGCTGCGCGACCGCACCGTCACCGGCTGGCTCGCCCTCGCCCGCGCCGACGACCTGCGGGTGATCACCTCCGCGGCAACTCTTGTCGAGGTGGTCCATCCTCGGATCAACCGACCGGCCCTGGAGTGGATGCTCTCCCGCCTTGTCGTCGAACCGGTCACCGAGTCCATCGCCCGCCACGCGGGCACTCTCCTTGCCGGCGCCGGCCTGCACGGCCACAAGTACGCCATCGACGCCATACTCAGCGCAACCGCCCTCGCCGCCCACACCCCCGTCACCGTGCTCACATCCGACCCGGAGGATCTCACCGCACTGTGCGGTGGACGTGTCACCGTCATCAAGGTTTGACCCCAAAGCTTTTCGCGGCGCGAGTCAGGGCCGGCGGTTGGCACCCGCACCGGCCAGAGCAGCCCGGCAACGCTTCCGCCGCCTCCGCTGTAGGCGCGCCCGCCTCGGCAGCAGATGTCCATCAGACGACTTCCGCCGGGTTTCAGCCCCGCTGGGGAGCCCTATGAGCTCGTCCGCTGTCAGTAGAGGCTGAGACGATGTGCGGATGGCGGGTGACGTCTTTGGTTCGTACGGGCTACGAGGAGCTGGTCACGGAGGAGGCAAGCCTCCGTGAGGGAGCGCTAGCACTGCCCTCCGTGCTGGCGGCAGCTGGGGCGATGGTCGTGCCGGGTGAGCCAGCCAGGGAGAGATCCCGAACAAGACGTCCAAATAGGCTATTTCATTACCGCGGGACATGCGCGGGACATGCGCGGGACGACGGGCCCGACAAACCATCAGGCAAGCCTCCGACCTGCTAAAACGTGTGGGAATCCGACGCCTCCGGAGCCGTGTGCGCAGGTTCGAATCCTGCCGGGGGCACTCCGGGAAGAGAGCTCCTGACCTGCAGAAATACAGGTTGGGAGTTTTTGCGTATGCGTCAAAACGCACGCGCCCTTTTGACCGTTGCCGTGCCGCAGACCGGGGACTACAGCTTCACCGCCTCACCCAACCCCCTTCTGACTTGGCTGAATGTGGCTGATGCCGCACTGAAACGCACACGGTCTGGCGGGTCGTCACTCTTTCGGCCGCCGGCGCGCCATCCGGGAAGTTGACTGCGCGTGTCCCGGCCAATGCCACGTTCACGACATCACCCGCCATGGCCGCGCATGCCTGCCTGGCCGTTCTGCGCGCCTGGGAGCTGGGCGTGAGCAATGGAGAAACGGCCGTGAGGGCGGGCGGAAGGGAGGCTCGAAGCCTCCTCGCCGGGTTGGGGAGTCGGGGGGTCGGCCTGCGGAGGCCGTATCGCCCGTACCCTTCGTGGTGTCTACGGCGTCACATAGCGGGCGCCGAACCACTGGAGGCAATACCCCGTGCTGATTGCTCAGCGTCCGTCCCTGACCGAAGAGGTCGTCGACGAGTTCCGCTCCCGGTTCGTGATCGAGCCGCTGGAGCCGGGCTTCGGTTACACCCTCGGCAACTCCCTGCGTCGTACTCTCCTGTCGTCGATTCCCGGTGCGGCTGTCACCAGCATCCGCATCGACGGCGTTCTGCACGAGTTCACCACCGTGCCGGGCGTCAAGGAGGACGTCACCGACCTCATCCTCAACATCAAGCAACTGGTGGTTTCCAGCGAGCACGACGAGCCCGTCGTGATGTACCTGCGCAAGCAGGGCCCGGGTCTGGTCACCGCCGCCGACATCGCGCCCCCGGCCGGTGTCGAGGTGCACAACCCGGATCTGGTCCTTGCCACGCTCAACGGCAAGGGCAAGCTGGAGATGGAGCTGACCGTGGAGCGCGGTCGCGGTTACGTCTCCGCCGTGCAGAACAAGCAGGTCGGTCAGGAGATCGGGCGTATCCCGGTCGACTCGATCTACTCGCCGGTGCTGAAGGTCACGTACAAGGTCGAGGCCACGCGTGTCGAGCAGCGCACCGACTTCGACAAGCTGATCGTCGACGTCGAGACCAAGCAGGCCATGCGTCCGCGTGACGCCATGGCTTCCGCCGGTAAGACGCTGGTCGAGCTGTTCGGTCTGGCCCGCGAGCTCAACATCGACGCCGAGGGCATCGACATGGGCCCGTCCCCGACGGACGCCGCCCTCGCCGCCGACCTGGTCCTGCCGATCGAGGACCTCGAGCTCACCGTTCGGTCGTACAACTGCCTCAAGCGTGAGGGCGTCCACTCCGTGGGTGAGCTGGTTGCGCGTTCTGAGGCGGACCTGCTGGACATTCGTAACTTCGGTGCGAAGTCCATCGACGAGGTCAAGGCCAAGCTCGCCGGGATGGGCCTGGGCCTCAAGGACTCCCCGCCCGGGTTCGACCCGACCGCTGCCGCCGACGCCTTTGGCGCCGACGACGACGCGGACGCGGGTTTCGTGGAGAACGAACAGTACTGAAGGCTGACGGCGTTATGGACGGGCTGCCAGGTGGGCCAAGTAGAGGTCCACGAGATGCGCAGCCTCGTCCGGGGTGCGATGGCCGAGCAGTACCGCATCGGCCAGGCCGCCGACCAGAGCCAGCATCAGATCCGCCTCTGTCGTCGGATCCAGGTCGGCGGCCAGGTCACCCGCGGCCTGCGCCCCCGCCACCAATGTGGCGATCATCTCGCGTAGTTGGGCGTGGCCGGCTCGGCGATCTCGGGGTCCTTGAGGGCGCGCATCAGGAAAGCGTTGGCCACCAGGGCATCGGTGCGTGTGTTCTCGTCGACCCGCAGTAGCGCCAGGATCCCCGTGGCTATGTCGGCGCGACCACCACGGCGGCATGGAGATGCGGGGATCGAGCGCAAGTAACGTGTCGTGGCGGACGGTCCGCAAGGCGGTGGAGTGGGTCTGGCCGGAGCCGAGGAAGAAGCCGCCACCGCGGCCGGCGCTGCGTACCAGTCAGTGATCGACACCAGCCCGTGACCGACACCAGCCCGTGATCGACACCAGTCGGATCGACGGGATCCTGTGGGCGGCCCGGGACGCGCCGCGCACTGCGGAAGCGTTTCAGGCGGGCAGCTTCGTGTCGACGAGGAGGCTGATCTCGATGACCTGGCCGGGGAAGGTCAGTTCAGTGACACCGACGACCGTGCTGGCCGGGCGGTGGTCGCCGAAGTACGCGAGGTTGCCCTCCGCCGTCGCCGCAGCGTTCTGCCGCAGGCTCACCACGTACAGGGTCTGCGAGATGACCTGGTTGCGGGTGGCTCCGTAGTGGTTCAGGACCTTGTCCAGGTTGGCGTAGGTCTGCTTGAGCTGGGCGGCGAAGTCGCCCGCGTGGCGGAACTCGCCCGCCTCGTCGAGCGAGAGTTGTCCGGAGACGTGGATCAGCTCGCCGGACTTGATCGCCTGCGAGTAGCCGAAGTCGCTCTCGGCCGGCACGTTGTGGTTGAAGACCGCGTTGTGGTTGAAGACCACATTGTGGTTGAAGACATCGATGGTGGCCATGGGCCCGCCCTTCCGATCTGCTCTCTTGCGGTTACTCGGAAACTGTAGGAGAGTGACCGCTGACCTGGAAGAACGCACTTTTCGGTGACTGGGGAACCTGATGGTGACCAAGCAGCTGCTCACGGACCTGCCCGAGGACGCTGACCTGAGGCGCGCGGACTCCCTGGCGCGGGAGATCTTCTCGGACGTCGCCAACAAGTGGGCGCTCCTGATCATCGAGGCGCTCGGCGAGGGCACCCTGCGCTTCAGCGAACTGCGGAACGAGGTCGAGGGCGTCAGCCACAAGATGCTCACCCAGAACCTGCGCATGCTGGAGCGCAACGGCCTGGTCGACCGGAAGGTGCACCCCACCGTGCCACCGCGGGTCGAGTACACCCTTACTGAGCCGGGCCGGGCTCTGCGCACCACGGTCGACGCCATATGCGGCTGGACCAACCAGTACCTCGGTCACATCGAGGGCGCGCGCCGCCGCTTCGACGGCTGACGGGCACGCGGCACGCAGCACGCGGTCGTCGGGCTCGGCGTCACCTGCCGCCCGCACTCCGCGCCCCGGTCCTCGACCGTCCGAGCCCGGGGACGAAGCGGCCCGCCATGGTCCCGTACTCGACGTAGGCACTGCCGTGACTCGCCCGTGACTCGCCCGGAGGTAGGGCTCTTCGACGACGCGTACCGCCGTGCGTTCGTCTCTGGTCTACTCCCACGCGCCAGGAGGCGCCCATCGCCCGCTGCGCCGCCGGCGTGCCCGGAGTCCGGTCACGGCCAGGCCGGTGCCGGTTCCGTAAGCGGCCGGAGCATGCGTGATGAGGACCGGCAGGCCCGCCAGGGTGGCGGTGGGTGCGGTGATCGCGCCGAGCAGCGCCGCCACGAACAGGACGCCCGCCCACCAGGAGGCCGAGCCGGGCGTGCCGGGGCGTGCCGGACAGCCCGCGGAAGCCCGTATCGCCGGTGCGGCGGCGCTGGAGCACCGCGCGGACGCCGAACGCGGACAGCAGCCAGATCCCGTACAGCGCGAGTGCCGCTCAGGCCCAGCCGGTCATCGGCGGTCCGCCTCCTGCTGCGGCGCGCAGCCCGAGCAGTCCGGGCCGCAGCCACAACTGCCCTGCTCCGCTTCGGAGATGGCGCCGATCGGCACCGCGCAGCAGGTGTCGCCCCGCCATGCCTGACGGCCTTCCTTGACCGCGACGGCAGCGATCACCAGGGCGGCGATCGGGTCGGCCCACGTCCAGCCCAGCAGGGAGTTGGCCAGCAGGCCGGCCAGCAGCACGGCCGAGAGGTAGGTGCACAGGAGCGTCTGCTTGGAGTCGGCGGCGGCCGAGGCGGAGCCCAGCTCCCGCCCGGCGCTGCGCTGGGCGGCCGACAGGAACGGCATGACCGCGAGGGAGAGGGCGGCCAGCATGATGCCGGGGGTTGAGTGCTGCGCCTGTCCGGTGCCGGTCAGGGCGCGGACGGAGTCCACCGCGACGTACGCGGCGAGCGCGAAGAACGAGAGGGCGATGATGCGCAGCGCGGTCTTCTCCCGGGCCTCGCGTACGGCGTGGTCGGCGGCGGAGAACTGCCAGGCGACGGCCGCGGCGGAGGAGACCTCGATGACCGAGTCCAGGCCGAAGCCGATCAGGGCGGTGGAGGAGGCGGCGGTGCCCGCGATGATCGCGACGATCGCCTCGATGACGTTGTAGGTGATCGTGGCGGCGACCAGGAGCCGTATTCGCCGGGTGAGCGTGGCCCGGCGGTCGGGGGCCGGTGTGAGGTTCACGGACGTCTGCGTGGTCATCAGCAGCAGCCCTGCTCGTCGGCGTCCGGGCAGGTGCGGTCGGCCTCGACGGCGAGGACCGCGCCGCGCAGGTCGTCCAGGGCGTGTCCGAGGCGGGTGTCGGCCAGCTCGTAGCGCACGCGGCGGCCTTCGGGGACGGCGACGACGATGCCGCAGTCGCGCAGGCAGGCGAGGTGGTTGGACAGCCGGGTGCGGGAGATCTCCAGCGTGTCGGCCAGATCGGCCGGGTGGGCCGGAGCCTCCCGCAGGGCCAGCAGGATGCGGCAGCGGATCGGATCGGCGAGCGCGCGGCCGAAGCGGGCCAGCGCGTCGATGTCGGAGGCGACGGTCAGCACCCTTCGAAAGTACACGACTTCCTGAATTCAGGAAACCTTGAATCATTCGGAGGCGGTGACGGAGAAGCCGGCCGTCAGTGCCGGTGCGGCTCTCCTCGGTGGACCGGGCCGTGTGGGTCCTCGCAGTGCGCCGCGTCGCCCGCAGAGTCGCCGGGCAGGGCCAGCTGCAGCACCTTCTCCGGGACGTGGTCGACCTGGAGCGTGGTGTGGGTGATGCCGTAGTCGTGCCGGAGGAGTTCCTCCAGGTCGCGGCGGACGGCGTGGCAGTCGCCGCCGGGTTGGACCAGCACGTGGGCGGACAGGGCCAACTGGCCGGAGGTGATCTGCCAGACATGCAGGTCGTGCACCTCGACGACGGCCGGCTGTGCGACGAGCTTGTCACCCAGCGCGTCCGGGTCCACGTCCGCTGGGGCGGCTTCCAGGAAGATCCGGCCGGACTCGCGCATCAGCCCCCACCCGGCCTTCACCATCAGCGCGACCACCACGAGGGTGGCGATGCCGTCGGCGCGGGCGAACCCGGTGAGCAGCACGACCAGACCGGCCACCGCGGTACCGATGAAGGCGAAGAGGTCGTTGAGGATGTGCTGGTAGGCGCCCTCGACGTTGAGCGAGGAGCGGTTGGCCTTGGAGAGGCACCAGGCGGCCGCGATGTTCACCACGATCCCGGCGAGGGCCGTGCCGAACACCAGTCCGCCCTCCACCTCCGGCGGATCGATCAGGCGGTGCACGGCCTCGTACGCCAGCCAGCCGCCGAGCAGCAGCAGGGTCAGGCCGTTGGCCTGCGCGGACAGTATCTCGGCCCGCTTGAGCCCGTACGTGAAGCCGCCGCGGGCCGGGCGGGCGGCCAGCCGCATGGCGATCAGCGCGAGCACGATCGACACGGCGTCGGTCAGCATGTGCGCCGCGTCGGAGATGAGGGCGAGGGACTGGGCGATGACGCCGATGACGACCTCGATCGCCATGAATCCGGTGATCAGCGTGAGCGCGATCACCAGCCAGCGGCGGTCGGCGTCCGCGGAGACGCCGTGGGAGTGCCCGGTGTGCCCGGCGTGCCCGCCCGCACCGTGCTGGTGCCCCGGGCCGTGCTCATGACGGTGGTCACTCATGCTGTACGCCTTCCCCCTCGCGACGGATGCCTCGACCGCAGTGAAACGCATGGATGCGCGAATCACCAAAGGCTGCATCGGTGACCGTTGTCATGTCGGTTAACAGGCCTCTGACCTGCACAAACTTGGCGATCCGTGACTGGCCCCGAGAGACCGCGCCGCGACCTCGACCCTGTCGTGAACCGGGGACGGAGGTGTCGGCCGGTTCGGACCGGGTCAGGGTGGCATGGGTCGTGCGGTGCGGTGCGGTGTGGCCCGGCCCGTGCGGGCTGCGGTGGTCGGGGGCGGAGCTGCCGCTACGGCGCGCTCGGGGACGGGTTCGGGCCCACGCCGCTCAGTTCCCGAACGGTCCCGCCGAGCTTGGCCCGGAACGTCTCCAGCATCTCCGGCTCTTTCGCGCTGACGACCCAGCGGGAACCAACCAGGTATTTGCCCCCGTAGATGGCGGCGCTGTCCAGCCAGGTCTCTTTGTACTTCTCCTCGGGGAAGGTGGTGATGAGGTAGTCGGCCTTCTTCGTGTGGCAGAGGCCCTGGCGCAGTTGGTCCGCGTCGATACGAATCTTGGCCTTGCAGCCGGTCAGGGAGGCGATCACCTCGACCTTGGCCGGGGCCACCACCGCCGCCGCCGGCGCGTCGGAAATCTCCGACGGCTTGCTGCTCGCCGAAGCGCCGTCCTCACCACCACCACTGCTGCAGGCCGTGGCCAGGGGAAGGAGGGCCAGGCTTGCAGTCAGAGCGGCGCCACGCACCAGGCGGGTGGTGGGCAGAGTGCGGCCGGTGCGTCCTCGCTGCGACTTCTCTGGCACGTTGCCTCTCCGTGTCCGGTTTGCTCCCGCCCGCATGAGCGGTCAGGCATACGACAAGGGGTACGGGTGAAATCCGGTGGACGTTCACCCTGTGTCGGGCGGCTACGGCATCACCGGATGCGGGTTGAAGCCCTGCCGGGGCATCTCCATCCTGGGGTGGGGACGCGCTCCAGGGTGGGGGCGCAGCCCCATCGCGGAGCGACGCCCGCCGTGCCGATGAGTTTCCGGGGCGGGGCCGGTCTGCAGGGTATGGAGACACACACACTCAAGACAGCCGACGCGGACCTCGTCCATGACGTTCGCGGGCCGCTGCCGACCACAGATGGACGCCCGCCCTTGTTCATGATCGGGCTGCCCATGGACGCCACCGGCTTCGCCGCGCTCGCGGCGCGCTTCCCCGATCGCACGGTTGCCACCTATGACCCGCGCGGGCTCGGTCGCAGCACGCGTACGGACGGTCGGGTCGACCACACGCCGCAGATCCACGCCGACGACGTGCACGCCGTCATCGAGGCGCTCGGGGCCGGGCCGGTCGAGATGTTCGCCAGCAGCGGCGGAGCGATCACCGCGCTCGCGCTCGTGGCGAAGTACCCCGCGGACGTGACCACCCTGGTCGCGCACGAGCCGCCGCTCATCACCCTCACGCCGGACGGCCCGGCGGCCGTGCGGGCGCGGGCCGGTGTCCGGGAGGCGTACGAGAAGCGGGGCTGGGGGGCCGGGATGGCCGCGTTCGTGGCCATGACCTCGTGGGAGGGAGAGTTCACCGACGGGTACTTCGAGCAGCCAGAGGCGGATCCCGCCGCGTTCGGGATGCCCACGGAGGATGACGGCTCGCGTGACGATCCGCTGCTGTCCGACCGGTCATGGGCGGTCAGCAGCTATCGGCCGGACGCCGACGCGATCGCGGCTGCGCCGACCCGCATCGTGATCGCTGTGGGCGAGGAGTCCAAGGACGTACAGACCGGACGCACCTCCGTCGCGACCGCCGAGCTGCTCGGGCAGCGGGTGACCGTGTTCCCGAGCCATCACGGCGGTTTCCTCGACGGCGAGTTCGGATATCCGGGGAAGCCGGACGAGTTCGCACATCGACTGCGGGAGGTCCTTGACGGCGCCTCGTAAGCCACACGAAGGCCAAGCAGGTCCGCGAAGTCACTCGCCCGTCTCAACCAGGTCGGCGGTGCCGATCGTGGTCGGTGTGGCGTGTCCGGACAGGGCGAGGGTCAGGTCGAACTCCGCGAGCAGACAGCGGATCACGTGCTCGACGCCGGCCTGACCGTCGAGTCCGAGGCCGTACACGTACGGCCGTCCCAGGAGCACCGCCCGCGCGCCGAGCGCGAGTGCCTTGAAGACGTCGTCGCCGGTACGGATGCCGCTGTCGAACAGCACGGTCAGCCGGTCGCCGACCGCTTCCACGACCCGTGGCAGCGCGTCGGCCGCCGCGATCGAGCCGGCCACCTGACGGCCGCCGTGGTTGGACACCACGACGCCGTCCATGCCGGCGTCGGCGGCGAGCCGGGCGTCGTCCGGGTGCAGGACGCCCTTGAGGACGATCGGACCGTCCCAGGTCTCCCGCAGCAACGCCAGATCCGGCCAGGTCTTGGCGGGATCTGCGAACATGCCGACGAAGTGCAGGACGGCCGCGTTCGGATCCTCGAGCACCGGCTTGGCCAGTCCCGCCTGGAACGCCGGGTCGGAGAAGTAGTTGGCGGTGCCGACGCCGCGCAGGAACGGCAGGTACGCCTGGTCGAGATCGCGTGGACGCCAGGACAGCAGCGGCGTGTCGAGTGTGACGACGAGCGCGGTGTACCCGGCCGCCTTCGCCCGGCGCAGGAAGCTCAGGGCCACCTCAGGGTCCTTCGGCCAGTACAGCTGGAACCAGCGCTCGGCGTCCCCCATCGCCTCCGCGACCTGCTCCATCGGCGTGCTGGACGCCGACGACAGGATGTACGGCACGCCCTGCGCGGCGGCGGCCCGGGCGGCGCCGGACTCGGCGTCCGGGTGCATGATCGACAGCACGCCGACCGGGGCGAGGGCCACCGGGGCGGGCAGGGAGCGGCCGAGGACCTCGACAGACAGGTCGCGGGCGTGCACGTCTCGCAGCATGCGCGGCACGATCCGCCGGCGCTCCAGTGCGGCCCGGTTGGCACGGGCCGTACTGCCGTCGCCCGCGCTGCCCGCCACGTAGCCGACCGGGCCGGGGCCGAGCCGCTGTTCGGTGAGCTCCTCCAGCCGGGTCAGATCGGTGGGCAGCCGCGGTACGGCGCCCGACATCCCGTTCAGGTAGATCTCGTACTGGAAGTCCGCCCAGTGCTTGGCCATGGGTCTGCCCCGTCTCTCGTCGTCGAGCCCGTGCCGCTCCCCGACGATACTGACCGGTATGAGTGGCCGGCCGTGGGCGTGTCCGGCCCTCGCACGGTAACGGCGTCGGACGTGTCAGACGTGGGTGAGGAGGCGCTCCAGCGGCCGTGGAACGTGTCCGAGGTCCAGGTGCGCGACCAGCGCCCGCGCGTAGAGCGCCTTGCGACCGCTGTGCGTGCCCATGAAGCGTCGCAGCTGGTGCTCCACGGGCCGTTCCCGCTGTGCCGGCTGGCCCTGGAAGGTGTGGAAGGGGCGCATCTCGCCCTGGGCCTCGATCACCTGCTGCACGCCCTCGGCCCCGATGGCGCGGATCAACTCGTCCTCCAGATCGGCGACGCACACGTGGAACCCGAGGGCCTCCAGTCCGGCGCGCGTGAGACCGGACCCGAGCCCGACCCGCTCCAGATGGCGCCGGAAGTGACGCTCCTCGCCGATGTCGCACAGACCGGCCAGCGGAAGGCCGAGCCCCGGAGGACCGCACACGTCCAGGAAGCGCCCGATACTCGTCGCGCCTCCGAGCGGTACCACCGCGACGCCCTCCGCGCCGAGGTCGCGGCCGTAGCGCGAGGCCAGCGCTTCGAGCGCTGTCTGATCACTGGCCCCCTCGACGAGGACGATCGTACGTACAGCGCCGTCGGCCAGTTCCCGCGCCACCTCGGCGGCCGCACCGGCCCCCGCTCCGCCGGCCGCCCACTCGGCCAGCGCCCGGCCGAATCGCCTCAACTCGTCCACGAGACCTCGCTTCCCCACACCATCCTGGCACGGCCGAAATCCCGTACGCACGCACGTTTTCCGGAGGCGATCCGGGGGATCCGGGGGGATGGCGTACGAAGTCATTGCGAACGTGTCGGCGTTCGGAGTCGCGACTGGTGGTCCGGGGACGTCGGGCGGCTGCCGCGGGCGGCGTAGGCGGTCAGGCCGATGACGGCCAGAACGGCGGCGACCACAGTGGTGAACGTGCTGTCCGGCGACTGTACGGGCCAGGTGAGCACACGCAGGATCTCCGGTTCCGTACGGGCGGGAAGGACCGCCGCCGCTCCTGCCCACATGGTCGGCAGCGTCCAGGCGAGTTGGTGGCCGAACAGCGCCGCCGCCAGCGCGGTGAGGCCGGCGAGGCCGGCCGTGTCGCGCAGGATCGTGCCCGTCGGTGCGCCGCTCGTGGCAACCGCGACCGCGAACACCGCGGCGGCGATCGCCCCGACGTGCGCCATGCGCCAGTAGACCCAGCGGGTCGCCGCCGTGCGTTCCAGCGCGGGATCGGCACCACCGAGCCCGTTGCCGAATACGCCGAGCCCCAGTCCGAGGGCGAGCACGGCGAACAGGAGCGTTTGCAGCGGGTCTTCGGAGTCGTTGCCCAGCAGGGCCACCACTGCGACACCGGCCGTCACCGCGGCCGCTGCCACCGGTACCTGACGCGACCGCAGGTACAGCGTGAGGAGCCGCATCACCGAGCACCACCGGTCAGCGCCGCCTCGGCGTCGCCCCGGCAACTCAGCTCCACCGTGCGTACCGCGGTGATCCGGCGCAGCTGCTCCTCGGCGGGCAGCGCCCGCAACGTCCGCCACGCCGCATCCCGTTCGGCTGATTCCTCGCCCGGCAGAAGGTCCTGGCCGGGCGCCGGATACCGGCCGTACAGCCACGCGCCCGCGACAGCCCTCGGCCCGAACGCGACGGGCTCGCACGGACGGGTGCCCGCTCCGGCGAGGATGTTCACGACCAGCTCGTCCTCGCTGTAGGCGTCCCAGCCGCGATCGGACTCGTAGTAGTCGGAGTGCAGCCATGCCTGGTCGGCGGGCTGCGGGCCTGGCCGGTCGCCGGTCACCTCGTGCACCGAGGTGGGTGCGTCCGGCAGCTTCGCCAGCAGTTTCAGCGCGCGGCGGGCCGGGCCGGTCAGGCTCTTCAGGCCCTGCTCGTGTGCCTTGGTCACACAGACCTTGGGGCCACCGTCGTCAGTACAGACCTCGGCCGACGCCCCCTGGTCGGGCTGCAGGCCGGACGCCGGCGCCGCGTTGAGCAGCGGCATCGCCAGTAGGAGGCCGAACAGTGCGGGCACTCCCGCGACGATGGCCGCGCGACGCCGGGCGACCAGGACCAGCAGCAGCCCACTGCCCGCCAGGCCGGTGAACCACAGGGACTGCGCCAGGCTCACCGAGCCGGCGATCGTGGTGAACTCATCGAAGTCACTGGTCAGGTTGGGTGCCAGCAGCGTGGCGGCACCGGGCTCCGACGACTTGGCCAGCTGGATCGGCAGGAGCAGCACCATGAAGCCGGCCACCACCAGGACCGGAGGGGTGTAGGCCGACGGGATCAGCCGGCCGAGGCCCATGCCCAGCCACCCGGCGGCGACCAGGGCCAGTGCCCCCACGGAGGCGATGGGCAGCCAGCCGGCGGGCAGGTACCCGGTGCTGCCGACGACCCGGACCGCGCCCGCGGCGAGCGTCACCACGTAGCCGAGGACCAGGCAGACCGCCAGGGCGACGGCGGTGGGCAGCATCCGTCGCCAGGTCGGCAGCGAGGTGGTGCCGAGCAACTCCTCGACGCCGCACCGACGGTCGCGCCGGGCCTGCCAGGCACCTCCGCCGAGCGCCAGCGGCCACAGCACGACCAGCATGATCCGCTGAAAGGCGGCGAGCAGCGTCCACTGCCTGTCCCACAGCTCCCCCTGGCCGGACAGGACCAGTAACCACAGCCCGGCCACGCCGAGCGCGGCGATCAACGCGCCGATGACCGCCGCGGACGAGCGGCGCAGCTCGATGCCCAGGATCCGGGTGGTCATGGTGGTTTTCATGGTGGTCATGGTGGTCATCAGGCCACCTCCCGCTGTGCGCGGTGCCGGGCGAGCAGGGCGGTGTAGCCGCGCTCGATCGGGTTGTCCCCAACGTCCTGCGCGTCGCCGTGGCCGGCCACCTCGTCGGGCGGGCCCTGGAACACCAGTCGGCCCTCGTCGACGAGCACCACATTCGTGCAGGACGCGGCGACGTCCTCGACCAGATGGGTGGACACCAGCACACATGCCTGCGCGCCGAGATCACGCAGGAGCGTGCGGAAGTCCAGGCGCTGCGCCGGGTCCAGGCCCACCGTCGGCTCGTCGAGCAGCAGTACGTCCGGGTCGTTCACGATCGCCTGGGCGATGCCGGCGCGGCGCAGCATGCCCCCGGACAGCGTCTTCATCCGGTCATCGGCGCGACCGGCCAGTCCGACCCGCTCGATCGCCCGCTGCACCGCTCCGGGAACCTGGGCCGCGTCCATCTTCTTGAGCCAGGCCATGTACTCCACGAACTCGCGCAGCGTGAACCGCGGGTAGTAGCCGAACTCCTGCGGCAGGTATCCGATCTTCTTCCGCAGGCCACGCAGGTCGGTCCGGCCACCGATCGGCCGGCCCAGCAACTCCAGCTCGCCCGCGGCCGGTTGCAGCACTGTCGCCAGCGAGCGGATCAGCGTCGTCTTGCCCGCGCCGTTGGGGCCGAGCAGGCCGTGCACGCCCTGGCCCAGCCGTAGGTCCAGGCCGTTGACTGCCATGCGGCGCCCGGCGCGCACGCGTAGGTCCTGTGCCTGTATGTGCCAGGCGTAGGTGGTTGGCGCCAGGTCGGTGGGGATCACCGCACGCACCATCGTGTCTCCCGTTCGTCAGTTGGTTCGATGTCAGGTGCCAGGTCTGTTGGCTTGGTGTCGGGTGTCAGGGCTGTCGGTTCGGTGTCTGGTCTGTTGGCTCGGTTGTCAGGTCTGTTGGCTCGGGCTCAGGGCAGTTCCGCGCCCGGCAAGGTCATGAAGGCACGGGCTCGTACGGTGATGGCGAGCGCGGCCACCGTGACCGCCAGTCCCCAAAGGGGCAGGCTCTGCGGCGCCAGCAGCACGGACAGCTGAGCGGTGAACAGGCTGGGGAGGATCGCCGCGAGCACCCACGCCGTGCTCAGGAGCGCCGCCGCCCGCCGTACGCCGATCACCGTGCCCAGCGCGAGCGTCCCGACCGTGAAAGCCAGACAGGGCAGGAGGCACAGGGCGAGCGACACGCCGACGACGCCGCCTGCCATGGCCAGCACTGGAATCACCACCACCAGCACCAGGGCCGTACGCCGCAACACCAACTGCAGGCCCGCGCGCGGTGTGGTCACGGTCAGCTCGCCCATCGGGTCGAGGCGCTGCGTCCACGCGGCCGCGACCCCGAGCAGCGGCACCACAGGGGAGACCAGCAGCACCAGCGAGGGCGCGGTTCCCCCTTGGACGAGCAGGTCGATCCCGAGCGCGGCGAGAACCATCAGCACGCTCATCAGCAGCCAGGGCAGCTGCGACGGCGGCGCCCACCGGCGCACCCCGCGCAGCAGCGGGGAACGCACGGGTGCGGGCGGGTCGACCGCCGCCGCGTCCACTTCGGCCCACACCTGGTCCAGCAGCGTGTTGACCGTGGGCGCGTGTGTCGTGACCGCCTCGGCCACGCGTCGCCTGCACAGCGCGCAGTTCTCCAGGTGCGCTTCCAGCGCCCATTCCGTATCCGCGGGCAGCGTGGCATCCCCCGCGGCATAGGCGGTGATCAGGTCACGCTGCACGTGTGGTCCCGTGGTACCGGTCATGACATCGCCTTCCGCATCGCAAGCCTCGCGCGGCGAGCCCGCGTCTTGACCGTTCCTTCCGGTATGCCGAGCAGCGCCGACGTCTCCCGGACACTCAGCCCGTCCAGCACCATCGCCTGAAGGACCTGGCGCAGTTCGGGTGCGAGCGTGGCGAGCGCGTTGCCCACGTCGCCGGACAGCGTCGACTCCAGCAGCTCCTCTTCGGCGCTGGGTGTGTCCACGTCGGCCGTGCCGGTGGCGGCCCGGGCGATGGTCTGGTGCCGTCCCTCGGCACGGAAGGCGTCGACAAGCCGTCGGGCGGCCACGGTCCACAGCCAGCCCAACGCGCTGCCGCCGGCCGAACTGCCGGCGAATGCGCCCGCACCTCGCCACACCGCGAGGTAGGTGTCCTGCAGAACGTCGACCACGATCTGCTCGTCGGCGCAGCGTCTGCGCAGCCGCACCGCGAGCCACGGTGAGGTACGGCGGTAGAACTCCTCGAACGCCGCCCGGTCGCCCCTGGCCACACGGCGCAGCAGGCTCTCCTCGTCCAACCGCCCCATGACGGTCGTTCTTTTCCACACATCAAGGCGGTCGTGCCGGGCGACCTCGCAGGTTCACCAAGTGAGTGTGACGCCGCTCACTGTTGTCAGGAGTGGGTGACCTCGAGGCCGGAGATGCGGACCTCGCCGTAGTTCTTGTCGGTGCAGGGATCGGCGTTGTCGCAGTTGGCCTGCGTGTAGGCCCCTGCCTTGAAGTAGTTGGTGTCGCCGTCGTGGGAGATCGTGGTCTGCAGCTTGCCGTTGTAGTACACGTCGATCTCCCCGTCCTCCGCCACGAACCTGGCCTCGAAGTCGGTGCCCAGTTCGTAGTCGTCGGTGACGAGGTGGTGGTGGCGGTCGTCGCCGTCGGTTATGTAGAGGCTGCTGCCTTCGAGACGGAAGACCGTGACGTCGTCGTCCCCGCCGTGGACCTGAGCGCCGACCAGCCACGGCCGGTCGGCGGGCAGGGCCGTGAACGCCTCGGTGACCACGAGGGTGTGGGTGCCCTCAGTGGTGGACCAGGCGGCCTCCTCCTCGCCGTCGTCGGTCATCTCCCGGAGCTCGGCGCGCGGGTAGCTGGAACCTCCCGTCGTCACACCGTTGACGGCGGCCCGGAACCGGACCGCGTCGCAGGCGGAGCCGGCCTGGAACCACGGTTCGGCGGAGAAGGTCGCCAGCTCGGGCTGTGTGATCTCGGTGGGGTCCTCGTCCTCGCCGGTGGGCAGGGTCAGCTTCCAGTTGGTCAGGTCGAGGACCTCGGACGGGTACGCGCACCGGGCGGCCACCCGCTCGTACGGGGCGGGAGTGGCCGCCCGCTCGTCCGGGGCGGAAGTGTCGGCCTGCGCGGACAGCGTGAGCGCTGCGGTCGAAACAGCCGCGGTGATGCCCGCCAGTACGAGGGTCCGAGTGCTTGGCATGGGGGGTCCTCACTGTCGGGGGTTGTGCGGTGCGGGCCGACGCGTACCGTAGTCGCCGTTCTCGGGACCGGTCCCCGGACCTCCGCCCTTCGCTGTGCCGTCAGGACAACTGCAGTGCGATCTCCGGGATCGTCTGCCCCGGCAGCACATAGCGCTCGACCTCGACGAACCCGTGCTTCAACGCGAACCGCAGCCCGTCCTGGTTGCTCTCCAGGACGAGCGTCTCGATCACCCCGGCGCCCCACTGCCGCGCCCGCTCAAGGCCGCGCGCGTACAACTGCTCGCCGAATCCCTGCCTTCGGTGCTCGGCGAGCACCCGCGCGATCACGGTGACCACGGCCTCGTCGCCCTCGGGCGGACGGACGGTCGAGCACCCCACGAGGACGTCGTCGGCGTACGCGACCTCCATGTGGTTCCGCCCGGCGCGCTCTCGGACGGCGTGGAGGGACAGGTGGAACGGAGGCACGACCACGTTGTGGACGTGCTGCCAGTCATTCAGCCGCTGGAAGTCCGCGTCGCCGTCCACGCGTTCGACAAGAAGATCGGTCACGGACGCAGCAAACCCGCACGCTTCATGAGCCGTCAACCGCAATCATGAGTCGTCATCAGCAATACGGTGCCGAGGGACGCCGCCGTCAGCCATCACGGCGGGGTCCCCCGGGGTTTCGTGATCCGTCAGTCGCTGTCCGACGCGGACGGGTCCGATCAGGACGGGTCCGATGCGGGCTCCAGCTTCACCCACTTCGCGATGCTCGGCACGCCCCGCTCGTCCAGCAGGAACAGCATGTACCAGCCGGGCGGGGCGTCGGCCGCCGTTGCCGGGGTCTGCAGGCCGAGCCTGTTGCCGTCCCTGCTGTTGATCTTCAGCCGGAGATGGCGCTGGTTGGGATTCGTCGAGTGCGTGGCGGTGGTCGGCGCCACCAGGACAGCGCTGTCGACGCGCCCCGGCGTGGAGGTCCGTACCGAGAAGCCGGAGCCGTAGTGCAGCGGACCGTCCGGGACCCCGTTGAGCTGGGGCCGTTTGCCGGCGTGCAGGTACCACGGCTCGAACATCTCGATGCTGCCGTGCATGTCGTCACTGATGTCCGGGTCGTTGGCGATCTGCTGGGCCTCGTCCCCGGTGACCAGGATCCGCCCGTCGGGCATGAGCACCGCGTTGGAGTGGTAGCCGCGCGGGAGCCGCTGGACCGGGCCGAGCTTCCAGTTGCCGTTCTCCTCGCGCGACTCGGTGTGGCGGTACTTCGGCAGGGCGTTCGGGTTGTACATGCCGTTGCCGTAGTTGCGGATGTGGAAGGAGCCGTTGACGGTGAACAGCTTGCCGTCCGGCAGCATGAGGGTGCTGTCGTTCGACCGGCCGAAGGCCCGCGGCTCGCGCTTGGTCCAGGTCTTGCCGTCGACCAGCTCGTAGGTGTTCGCGTCATCCCGGTTGCCGCCGAGGATCAGCACCGAGTCCGGGCCCCGGAAACCGTTGGGCAGCGCCACCGCGGAGCCGTTGATGCGTTCCGGATTGCAGCCCTCGCCGTTGTTGTCCCTCTTGTCCTTGCAGGGGATGTTGGGCCGGTCCGGCAGCTTCGTACGCTTCTCCGTGTCCAGGTCGAAGACGTACTGCTCGTCGACCATCCGGCCGAGGCCGTAGACCTTGCCGTCGCGCAGCGTGAACAGGTGCGGGTAGTCCTTGGTGAAGGGCGCCCGCGCACGGAACGTGTCGACCGGTACGTTCTCGGGGACGTCGTTCTTCTGCCACGGCACCGGGCGCGTCTTGGCGGGGAAGCGCTCGACGAGGGGCGTGGGAGTGCCCCAGCCGAGCTCCGACTGGCCCGACATGATGAGCAGCCGGCCGTCGGGGCCCTCCACGACGCCGGGATACCACCGGCCGACCGACATGTCCTTGTTGCGGTGCCACGTCTCGGTCCAGGGGTCGAAGACGAGCGAGAGCTTGGCACCGCTGCCCCCGTTGCCGCCGAGGTTGCCTCCGAACACCCCCAGCATGCCGTTGGGCAGGAACGCGTGACCGGAGCAGAAGAACGGTGCCGGGCGGGCCTCGTTCCTGCCGTCCGGCATCACCACCGTCGGCGGGGGAACGTTCTTGAACGCGTCGCGTCCCGTGCCCTTGGCCGGGTCCCACAGATACGCGCGGCCCGCGTTCTCCTTGCCGATGACGTCGGTGGGAGCGGTCTCCTTCTGGGGGTTGTCCTCGACCGGTTCGAAGGAGAAGAGCAGCACCTTGCCGGTGGGCAGCATGGCGATGTGGTCCCCGTAGTCCGGTGAGGGGAAGTACTCCGCGAACCGGCCGAACTCCTTGGGCGCGTACCGCTTGTTGGTCTCCGCCTGGGACTCCGTCAGCTTCTGCAGCCGGGCCGTACGCGTCGCCTGCGGATACCCGCTCAGCGCCTTGGCCGTGGCCCGGAGGTCGGCGTGTTCCCGGGCGTGCGCATCGCCCAGGACGGCGGCCTCGTCGGCTCTCGTCTCCTTCTGCTGGGCCTGTTGGGCCTGTTGGGCCTCTTGAGCGCCGTCATGCGCGTCCGCGGAAGGCGCGGCCACCCCTGTTGTGACGGTTACCGCGGATACGAGCGCGCACGCCAGAAAGGCCGCAGAAATCTTTCGTGGGGGCATTGGTCTCCTAGCTGCCTGAAGAAAACAGGGAAGGGAGAAGCGAGAAAAAAGAATTCAGCCGGAACCCGTGGCAGGCATATGCACCGGGGCGCTCCGATTCTTTCCGGAAAACGTGCCGTTTTAACATCCGAAAACACTTACGAACAGTCACCCTCTCAGCCCACAACGGGACGCCGTCCGCGCCGGTGGCGACGGCGCGCAACACCGGCGCGGGTGGCTGGACTTGTGGCTGGACCTGCGCCCGAACTGCGCCCCCTCGTCGGGGTGAACATCACACCCACACGAGTGATGGGCGCGGGCCCGTTTCTATTGCGCATTCCGACGGGGTACAGGGGACCCGACATCATCCCGCCGAATTCCCCGGAGGAAGCTCACATATGGCCACGGCGACGACCGATCCACACAATTTGTTCCTTCGCGAGGACACCGAGATCCAGGGCGACGTACTCGCCGGGTTCAAGAAGGACCATATGCAGCTGCTGTTCCTGCGGTTCGAGGACCAGCAAATGGCGCGGACGTGGCTGAAGCAGTTGCGACCTCTCATCGCCACCACCGGTCAGGTGGCGAAATTCAACAGGGAATTCTCCCGGGCCCGCTCGTACTCAGGCGGCGACGACCCGAGGAACCTGAACGCGCTGTGGTACGGCCTCAGCCTCACCTTCGAAGGGCTGGCCTTCCTCACCGGCCACAACCCGCTGCCCGGCGTCGACGACAACACCAAGGACGGCCCGCTGAAAGCCTTCATGCAGGGCCCGGCCAAGCGGGCGGCGGATCTGGGCGACACGGGCCCGAACGCCCCCAAGAACTGGCTCTTCGGCAACTTCGGCGACGGACGTGTCCACGCGGTGCTCACCCTCGCCGCCGACCAGCCGCACGTGCTGCGGGCCACCCTCGGCGACGTACGCCAGGACCTCGCCCGCGCCAAGATCGTCACCGTCTATGAGCAGGAGGGCGCCACTCTCGAAGGCCCTCGCCGAGGCCGGGAGCACTTCGGCTTCAAGGACGGCGTCAGCGAG
Source organism: Streptomyces scabichelini (assembly GCF_011045015.1). Lineage (GTDB taxonomy): Bacteria > Actinomycetota > Actinomycetes > Streptomycetales > Streptomycetaceae > Streptomyces > Streptomyces scabichelini. Next base: position 49,023 of record NZ_JAAKZY010000048.1, read on the forward strand.
CCGGCCGTGAAGTACCTCGACGAGCCCGACCCCGACCCCGAGAAGTCGCAGTACGAGAAGGGCCACCCGGGCACCATCCTCGTCAACCCCGGCGAGTTCGTCGTAGGTCTTGAGCGGGAGCGTCCCCACCCGCTGCCGTATCCGGAGTGGGCGCACAACGGCTCCTTCCAGGTGGTGCGCCGGCTGGCGCAGGACGTCCCCGGCTGGTGGGCCGGTGTGGCCGAACAGCTGAAGGTGCTGAAGGAGGCGAAGGCCGCGCCCCCGCAGGCCACGACCGAGTGGCTGGCGGCCCGCGTCGTCGGACGCTGGCGCTCCGGAACCCCCGTGGCGAAGTGCCCGCACGCCGACATGTCGTACAACGCGGAGTCGTCGAACGACAACCTGATCTCGTTCAGGGACGACCCCGACGGGACGACCACCCCGCTCTGGTCCCACCTGCGCAACACCAACCCGCGGGACGGCTTCCCGGACAGGAAGAACCCCGGGAAGTTCCACCCGGACACGAAGTTCAACCACCGCCGGATCATGCGCCGCGGCATTCCCTACGGCCTGCCGTTCGACCCGGCCGCCTCGGCGCTCAACGGCCCGGACGGGCCACGCGGCCTGGTCTTCGTCTGCTACCAGGCCGACCTGTATCGGCAGTTCGAGTTCATCCAGCGGAACTGGATGAACGACAAGACGTTCCCCAAGCCCAACCCCGACCCCCACCACGAGAAGGTGGACCCCGGCCCGCTCCCCGCCGGCGCCGACCCCGTGGCGGGCGAGGAGACCGTGGTCTGCTGGGAGCGTCCTGAGGGCGGCGAGCAGGTCGCGCTGAAGTTCTCCCAGTTCGTACGGACCGAGGGGGCGGTGTACGCCTTCGTGCCGTCGGTCTCGGTCCTCGACCAGCTGGCCGAGGGCCGGATGAACACCAACATGGTCGTCTTGGGCCCGACGATGTTCACAGTCGACAGCTTCGACAACACCGAGCGCGACAGGGTCGACTCGGGCACGGTGAGGCTGTTCCTCCAGAAGGACGGCAACCTTGTGGTCGTCGACAAGAGCGACAACGTGCTCTGGGCCGCGGACACCGCCAACCCCGCCCGCGACAAGACCCAGGCCAGGTTCCAGGACGGGGAGCTCTTCGTCTGCACCGTGAAGGAGCGCAACCAGATCGACAAAAAGCTCTGGTCCTCCGGCACCGCAGGCAACCCCGAGGCCAAACTTGTCGTCCAGACGGACGGGAACGTGGTGATCTACCACCACGGCCGGGCGATCTGGCACACCGACACCGCTGTCCGCTGACGCCCCACCGCGTGCGTCGCTCCCGTCAGCCGCCCACCCGCCTCACAAGGGCGGGTGGGCGGCCGTGGACCTCCGGTCTGCGCCGCCTTCCGTCCAGGTGACGGGAAGGGCGGCGAGCACTTGGAGGCGCTGGTGTTCCGACCAGCCCGCGGACGCTTCAGGGACCGCAGGGCGCAGCGTGGGAAAGCGGGCCAGTAGTGACGTGAGGCCGATCCGTAGTTCCGCCCGCGCCAGATGGGACGCCAGGCAGCGGTGGATGCCGTGGCCGAAGGCCACATGCGGATTGGGGTCACGGCCCAGATCGAGGCGCTCGGCGTCGGGGAAGACCTCCGGGTCGTGGTTGGCGGAGTTGAGCGAGGCCACGACGGACTCCCCCGCGCGGACGGTGACCCCGGCGATGTCCACATCCTCGGTGGCCACCCGTATCTGACCGTCCCTCAGCACCAGGTGGTAGCGCAGCAGTTCCTCCACTGCGCTCTCCGCGAGCGCTGGTTCGTCCCGCAGCCGCGCGAGGTCGGCGGGCCGGTGCAGCAGCGTCCACAGGGCGGAGGCCAGGGCGGTCGTCACCACCGTGTGGCCCGCGAACAGCAGACTGATGCCCATTCCGGTCAGCTCGGCGTCGGAGAGTACGCCCTGCTCGTCGTGCGCGGTGACCAGGGCACTGAACAGATCGTCTCCGGGTGCCGAGCGCCGGGAGTCCATCAGGGCGGCCAGGTAGTGGCACATCTCCCGCTGGGCCGCCGTGATCCGCTCCAGGGGGCCCTTGCCGTTCATCCTGTCCACCAGGGCCAGGATCCGGTCACCGTCCTCGGCCGGGACGCCCAGCCAGGCGCAGATCACGGCCATGGGCAGGGGGCGTGCGAAATCGGCGACCAGGTCGGCGGGCGGGCCGGCCTCGGCCATGGCGTCGAGCAGCCCGTCGCTGATCTTCTGGATCACCGACAGCGACCGCTGGACCTGCCGCGCCCTGAACTCCGGCATGACCAGCCGGCGCAGCCGGGCGTGGTCCGGCGGCTCGGTGTCACGCAGCAGGGAGACGCCGGGTGGGAAGGGGGTCGTGAACAGACGGGGCGCGTCGGGCGCGGTGTTGGCCGTCACGCCGAACCGCCGGTCGCGGAGCACCTGCCGTACGTCCTCGTACCGGGTCACCAGCCAGACCTCGTGTCCGCTGGCGATGACCACACGGGTCGCGGGTTCGTTCTCGCGCAGCCAGGCCAGCCTCTCGAACACCTCGGGGTGGACACGGGTGTCGAAGGGGAAGGCGACGGGTCGGCTCGGGACGGGCATCGGAGCCACTCCTCACTCGACTCAGGGTTTGTGGAAGGACGGATCGTGGTCCTCGCCGAGCGCGGCGCGGCCGATGGTGGCGAGGATGTGGTCGTCGTTGTCGTGGCGCTGGTAGAAGGTCAGGTCGCGCAGGATCCGCTCCACCGGGCTCGGGCGGACCAGACTGCGGGCCCCGCAGGCACGGATGCAGTGGTGGACGGTCTCCTCCGCCAGGTGCTCGATGACATGCCGGGCCTTGCTGCCGGCGAGCCTGGCCTCGTCCGCCCTGCCTTCGTCCCACAGCCCGGCGACATGGCGCAGCCACAGGCGGGCGGTGTCCACATTGACCGCCATGCTGCCCACCCGCTGCCGTACGTACGGGTCGGCGCCCTTGTCCTGCTTCTTGAGGTACGCCAGCCCGTAGTCGTACGCGGCCTCGGCGGCGCCCAGGAAGCTCGAGGCGTAGTGGGGGACGAACGCGGCCTGCCAGTGCCCGGTGAGATAACTGCCGGGTGCGCCGATGAGGTGGTCCCGGGGGATGAACGTGTCGTCGAACCGCACCATGTGGCTGACCGTCGCGCGCATGCCCACCGGGTCCCACCACGAGCTGTCGACGGTGACGGTCGGCTCCGACAGATCGCAGGCGAGCATCAGCAGTTGGCTGCCGGCGGCCCGGCCGTTCCGGGCGGACTGTGTGGACTGTGCGGGCTGGGCATGTCGGGCTCCGCCGGGTCCGGCCGGGTCGACGAACAGGATGGCCCACTGGGCGCCGGTGGCACTGGTGGCGAACGCCTTGGTGCCCCGTACGGTCCAGCCCCCCTCGACGGGGGTGAGCGTGGTGCCGAAACGGCTGCTCTCCCCGGGCTTGGGTGCCCGGGGCTCGCCGCTCCAGGCGACCCACTTCTCGCCGCGCTCGACCACGCCCGCGAACCAGCGCTGTTTCTGCCCGGGTGTCCCCAGGGCGTCGATGAGCACCAGGGAGTTGGCGTGCCCTTCCCAGCAGCGCGCCAGCGACAGATCTGCTGCGGCCAGGGTGGTGGTCAGCTCCCACAGGGCCAGCGTGTTGCGCTGCTGCGGGCCGAAGCCGAGGCCGCCGTACTCGCGCGGTACGGCGGCGGCCAGCAGACCGGCGGCGAAGAGGTCGTCGAAGTCCTCGGCGGGGAAGGCCGCCCTGCGGTCGTAGTCCTCCGCGCGGGCGGAGAACGTCTCCACCGCGAGCTTCGCCGCGCTGTCGAGGGCGGCGCGTTCGGCGAGAACCGGGTCGGCGGTCATGGGAGAGGAGCCCCTTCCAGGGATGCGGACGGCCGGGCGTGTTCCGGACGGTAGTAGTGGGCGCGGTACATCACGGGCGGCGTCCGCCGGTCGTCGGGGTGGGACGTGTGGACGTCGATGGTCAGCAGGCCGCGGTTGAGGTAGCCGCAGAGGATGGCGTCGAGGGAGCCGAGCCGCCCCTCGGCGAGGAAGCCCACGGCCTGGCCGTCGCCGTCCGGGTCCAGCAGCGCTGTGGCGGTGAGTGCGGTGTGGCTGTCGGGGACGCCGGGGCCGCCCTCGGCGATGGTCAGTGCGAGTCGGCCCTCGTCGTCGATGACGTCGACGAGCCGGATGCCGGTGGCGGTGGTGTCGAAGTTGACCCACCCGCCGGTGAGTTCGGCCAGGTCGGACAGGTCGGTGTGCGGTGCGTTCATGCGCCCTCCCCCACCGGGTGGAAGAACGACCGGGTCCACGTGCCGGGGCCGCCGCCGTCGAGGGGGACGCTGGAGGCGGTGGCCACCAGGATGCCCGTCTTGTGGTAGGCGCAGAGAACCGTGCGGAACGCGCCGAGTTCGTAGACGGCGGAGAACGAAGAGGCCACGGATGGCGCGCCGGGCGCGGTGTAGACGGCCGCCGGTACCTCGCCCCAGTCGGGCGGCTGCCGGTCCGCCGCGAAGCGGCCGTCGGCCGCGATGCTGCCGAGGACCCGTACGGCGATGCCCGTTCCCCGCGCGGCGACGGTCAGCCGGAGAGGGCCTTTGGACATCGCTCTCCGGTCGGTGTTGAGCCAGTCGCCCAGCAGGGCCGAGACGTCGGGACGGTCGAGTGGGAGCGGCCGGGCAGATGGTGCCGCACCGGCCGCCGAGCGGATGGTCATGAAGTGCTCTCCCTTCCACAGAGATGCGCCGTGATGTCCTGACGGAAGTCCTGAGGGAAACCCTGACGGGAGCACAGGGACCGCAACGGCACGGCAGGAGGCATCGGATGCCCCGTCAGCAGCCGGAACTGCTCCTGGACCTCGACGAGCAGCACCTCCCAGCCGTCGATGCCCAGCAGCCCGCGGGCGCGCGCGGCCTCCATCAGCGGGGTGGGCGGATCCCGGTACGCCATCTCGAGCACGGCGGCCGTGGGGTCGGCCGTCGCGACGGGAAAGGGCGGCCGTTCCACCAGCGAGGTGGCCTGGACGAGGACGCCGTAGCCGGCCGCGCTGAACCCGGACAGCGGTACGTACGGGACACGCATCCGCCGTGAGGCGTCCTGGCCCCGCGCGTGCCCGCGGTTGACGAGGGTCACTCGAGCCCCGGCCATCAGGAGGGCCAGCGCGACCGCTCGCCCGGCGCCGCCGCATCCGACGACCGCCGCCCGAAGGCCCGCCGGCTGGATCCCGGCCCGGGCCAGGGCATGCAGGGCGCCCACCGTGTCGGTGGTGTCGGCCCGCCAGAGCCCGTCGTCCTGCCACATGAGGTTTGCCGCACCGCACCCCTGGGCCGTCGGGCTCGCCACGTCCGCCAGCTCCAGGGCGGTCTCCTTGTGAGGGGCGGTCACCGTCAGTCCCCGCACCGGCAGTCCGCTCTTCTCCCCGAAGCGGACGGCGGCCCGCCAGAACGGCGTCAGAGCCTGCGCCGGGAACGGAAGATGGAGCGCGGGCAGGCCCAGCGCGCGCAGTGCCGCGTTGTGCAGGCGCGGCGACAGCGAACGCCCGGAGTTCCGGCCCACGATGCCGAAGAGGCCGTGCAGCGGCGGGAGTTCGGGCAGCCCGTAGTCCGTCACCAGTTGCCCGACGCTCGGCATTCCGTCCGGGCCCGGCGCCGAGACCCGGCCGAACACCACGGGCGCACCCAGCCAGGGGGCCAGGACGCGGGTCCAGGTGCCGACGGGACCGGACACGAACGCGGTCACGTCTGAGCGCCGGAGGCCGGCCAGCAGCAGCGGTGCCGCCGTGGTGCCGTACTCCCCTTCCTCTCCTTCTTCCTCCCCTTCCTCTCCTTCGCTCTCCTGCTCCGGACTCGGGGAGCGGGCCGTGAGGAGGTACAGCGCGGCGGGGACGGCCTGCAGCGAGGCGAAGGCTGCCCGCAGGGCGGCGTGGCCGTCGGTGTCCGGACCGGCCGGGAGCGTCCCGTGCCAGGAGATGCGCCGTCGTCCGGCGGGGACGGCGGCCAGGAGTTCCGGCAGCTCCAGATCGCCCGGCCACTCGAGATCGACCATGTCGTAGTGGTCCGCCGCGCGCAGAAGCCGCGTGACCCGCTCGGCCGGGGCC